>JACPXZ010000026.1 GCA_016196225.1 Candidatus Peregrinibacteria bacterium | reverse complement strand
GACCTCATCGTGAACGGGGGGAATATTAACTTCGGGGCGACGACCACCATCGGGGACAACGGGGATGCGATCACCATCGACTCCAATGGCACACTCACGGTGAGCGATATCCTCGATGTCTCCGACAACAACATTACGAACGTTGGGGATATCGCGCTCGATACCATTTCCTCCGATGCGGGGACGACGATTGGGATAACGCTCGGGACGGATGCGGGGGATGACCTTCTCGTTGATACCAATGTGCTGGTGGTGGAGGGCGATGACAACAAGGTGGGGATATTGACCGTCGATCCCACCACCGCACTGGAAGTCGTGGGAACGATGAGCGGGATCGTCGTCCATGGACAGGATACCGTCGGGAGCAGCGGCACGCTCGTGTGGGAGACGAATGCCTCCGGCTCATATCTTTTTTCCGGACAGTATGACGGAGGGGGCTTAACGGATTGTGATACGGCAACGACCAGCAAGCTCCTCTGGGATGACACCTTGAATCGATTCAGCTGCGGAACAGACGCGAACAGCGGAGACTTTACAACGGCGAGTTCTTGGTTTGTGAATGACACCGGGGACACCATGAGCGGGGCATTGAACATCGTCGTGACGAGTGGAACGGTAGATACCATCGCGCTCGAAAGCCCGAATCTTCTCTCCGGCGCTCGCATCCACGCGAATCATCTATTGACCGTGAGCGGAGGCTTGGTGAGTGTCGGCGCACAGGAGGGCGGAGACGCGGTGTTACGACTCTTCGCGGATGATGGGGATGACGCGGCTGACCGGTGGGTGTTTGAATCCGAAGCGACGGGGAACGATCTCTCCGTCTTAAACGCCGCGGTGGAGGTCTTGAACCTCACGACCGCGGGAGCGTTGCAAGTCGATAGTAATGTCACGATCGGAAGCGCGGGAGCTGGTGTGGATTACACCCTCACCTTCGACGGGGAGACGACGGATGGGGTGCTGCAATGGATGGAGGATGAAGACAACTTCTACTTTCAAGACGATGTGGGAGTAAAGATATCTAACAATGATGTCGGCGTGGCATTCGAAGTCCTCGGAACAATATCCGGTACCGTTCTCAATGCGTCATACACTATGTCCAGTAGCGGTAATCTCGTTGTGGAACAAAATGTCGTCATTGGATCCGGTGCCATAGCCATTGACCACAATACACGCACTGGTACGGGACTGATTATTGATTCGGAGGTAGAACTCGGTGCCGTCCTTGCACTCGATAGCGCAACAGGAGCAAGTATCGCACGCAATGGTACTGGATCCAATGCCCCCCATATCCTCTTTGGATACCTCGGCACGTTCGATACCAACCTTTATCGTTCTTCCGGAAGTACCCTACGAACGGACGATAAATTCAACATCGTGTCACTCGATAGCGACAACTGGCCCATGCTTACACTTGATACTGAAGAGACGACCGCAGCACAAAACCTGATCACTTTACGCTCCGATGTTTCCTCCGATAATGACATGATATGGCGGGTGAGAGCAGATGGAAGTACGTTTGCCGATAATGCATATGATGGGACTGGAGCAGACTACGCCGAATGGTTTTATAGCAAAGATGCACAAACAATCACCAACGGTGATCTTGTCTGTATCGACGTGCGCATCAATGAGGCGGTCCGCAAATGTACCGGACCCGCCGACGGCAACCTCATCGGTATTATTTCGACAAAACCCGGTTTTATTGGGAACTCCTTCTGGGGAGCGGAGGGACTCCCGGTCCCCGGCTACGTTCTCGTCGGTCTCATCGGACAAGTCCCCGCAAAAGTGATTGTCGAAGAGGTATCGAACTCTGAAGGAAGTGGAGGAACACTCCTTATCCCCGTCCGTCCCGGTGATGCATTGACCTCCGCCAGTAAGCCGGGCTACGCCCGTCGCGCTCTCCCCGGTGAATCGACAGTCGGTGTCGCTCTCGAAGGTCTCGAGAATGGAGAAGGGATTCTCAATGTCCTTATTTCCCGCCGTAACTCTTCCGTAACCGTTGAGACGGTCGAAGAGCATGTACTCGAGACCATCAAAGCAATGGAAATTGAGGATGAAGTACAGCTCCTCGTATCAGAAGCAGTGAAAGCAGTAGACTTGACCGAAAAATTACAAGTTGTCCTAAAGGAATACGAGGAAAAATTCCAAATTCCAAATTCCAAATTCCAAGAAAATATCAAATCTCAAATTGAAACATTCCAAATAGCGTTTACCACTGCCGATCTCACAGTTAACAATGCTTTGATGGTCGGCGGAACCACAGAACTAAAAAATGATACCACCATTGATGGCCTCCTCACGGTGACCGGCGATACCGATATCACCCATAACATCCAAATTGGTGGCACACTCCTTGCGCAGAGTGATGTTGAAGTAGAAGGAGCACTGAACACGGTGTCACTCTATGTTCAAAACAATGCAGTCATTGATGGCAAACTCACCGCATCAGTTCTTGATGTCGGCAGCGGTTCGACCGTTCGTGGTGACTTTGCAATTGAGGGGAATATGATGGTGAATGGGGAGCCCTTCGATCAAATACTCGCGAAGTTAGTAGAGGAAAAAATAAGTGACTCATGGTTCAACAGGGCTCACCATGACACAGAAGCCACCCTCTCTGGTGCAATTCTCGAACCAGATTCAACACCACTATCTCTTGAAGATCTTCTGACAGAAGATGCTATTACCTTCCTCGGACCCGTCACATTCCAAGAACTCGCTATCTTTAACAAGAGTATCGAAGTGAAAGGCGATGCCACTGTCGAGGGAACCCTGCATTCTAAAGATGAGTTTGTTGTTGCCGATAAACAGGCGGGATTTGTCCAAATAAAATCTGGCTCTGCGGCAGTCACCCTCCTCTTCGATCCACCATGGAATGCAACCCCCGTGATTGTGGCAAGTCCAAGCATACCAACGCTCTATGCAGTTCATAGCATCACCGCGACCGGGTTCACGATTGAGCTCGCAAGCCCATCTCTCACCGATATTCAATTCACATGGATGGTGATGGGAACACTAAATCCTCCTCCATTACTCACCCCCGAAGTACGTCCTCCCCAAACCAATGCAGACATGGTTCAGGACAAGTCGGACGACTTCAGGGCAAGCGAACCCATAGCAGAACCTATTGAAGAACCTACCCCCGTAGTACATCCTCCCCAAACCAATGCAGACATGGTTCAGGACAAGTCGGACGACTTCAGGGCAAGCGAACCTATAGATTCCACGGGAGCTTTGGTCCCACCTGTTTCCACTGAGCCCATCGAAGAACCTGCCACTCTCTCGGGTGCCCTCACAGAGTAATCTTGCATCCCCCCAATCAATCCTCTATCCTCTTTTTGACTCTTTACCAATTTTTCTATGAAACGTGCAACATTCCTCACCACTGTCCTTGTTATCATTCTCGTTGCCCTTGTTGTCGTTCTCGATACGAGGCGCCGGCAAGTCGAAGGTCAACTCAAAGACCTTTCTGTTCAAATGGATCAACTCGCGCCACAGCGTCAGCAAAACGAGCAATTGGTGAAGCAGATTCTTGTGAAGGTGAAGCGGCACATGGCGCTCCCCGGAGACGCAGAGCCTACGGTTGCCACCATTGTTGACGTCGAAGCCCTTCGGGCACAAAACTCTTTTTATCAATCAGCCGAAAACGGCGATCATCTCATTGTGACTCCCACCCGCGCCATCCTCTACGATCCCGATAAAGATATCATCCTCGATGTCGTCCCGGTGCAACTCAAACCCGCCTCTCCCCCCTCCACTCCTTAGGTTCCCGGGGTCTTCCCCTCGTCGGCCTCGTTCTCCTGGCCCTCACCTGCGGCTATCTCCTTGGACGTCTGATAACCCTACGATTTTCTATTCCGGTTACTCCTATCACCGTTACAGAAGATACTCGCCCTCTTATTCCTACCATCCATATTCAAGGAATCCACAATGGAATGATCGAAGGAAGAATTCTGGGAGATGCACGGCTCTTTTTCGGAGACGAACTTCTTATCCCCACGGCCAGCGGAACATTTACGGTCCCACCCGATCTCCTTTTAAAAAATATTGTGGATATCCCTGTTCCCGATGGCATGCAATTTTTGGCCTCCAAACGGGGAAAAAAGTACTATCCGGTGGGCTCCGCAGCCGGCGAACAACTGGTCCCGGAAAACCGGATTTATTTTAAAACCGCAGAGGAAGCCGAAAAAGCGGGGTATGTAAAATAAATTCCAGACTTTCCTCCCCCTTGGGGGGAGGATTAAGGAGAGGGGGTCAAATAGTTCCGATGAATGGAAGATTCTTCCACCCCCTCTCCCTGGCCCTCTCCCCTAGGGAGAGGGAAAAATATGCCAATTTGGCAATTTTCGGATTTCGGATTTCGGATTTCGGGCTTAGAATTCATCCATGTCCCCCGTCCTTCCGCGTCCGCCGCAAAACAGTCGCAGTTGGCTCCTGAGCCTTCTCCTTTTTGCGACGCTGATCTTCCTTTCCCTCTACCACCTCTCCAATCCCTTACGGGAATCTGAGCAAAAATTTGTCGACGCAACGCAGGTATCCGTCAGCGAAATCACGCGCGGATATGCTGTGGGGAAGTTCGAAAAAATCGTCATCCGCGACAATAAAGTCTTTGCAACCACCCATACCGGAGCAATGCTCCAATCTTATAAAGAAGCCCAGGATTCACTTGCAACCCTCGGATGGAACGATCCAAAAAACCCCACCATTGTGGAGGTCGAAAACCGCGAAGCAACCAACTTACTGCTTGCTGTTCTCCCCGATCTCCTCTTCTTCCTCCTTATTATCACCGGGATTATCTGGCTCTTTCGGAGTATTGCGCGCAGCCAACACACTGCGCTCTCTTTTGGTAAATCCCGCGCCCGTATCGCCGATGCCCACCAAGTAAAAACACGCTTTAAGGATGTCGCCGGGTGTGACGAAGCCAAAGAAGATCTCGTCGAAGTCGTCGACTTCCTCAAAAATCCAAAAAAGTACATCAATCTCGGTGCCAAGATCCCGAAGGGCGTCCTCCTCGTTGGCCCCCCCGGCACGGGGAAAACCCTCCTCGCCCGCGCGGTGGCCGGTGAAGCGGGTGTCCCCTTCTTCTCCATCGCCGGATCCGAGTTCGTCGAGATGTTTGTCGGGGTCGGCGCTAGCCGCGTCCGCGATCTCTTTACCCGCGCCAAACGGAACGCCCCCTGCATCATCTTTATTGATGAGATCGATGCCGTCGGTCGCCAACGCGGGGGAGCGGGATTCGGCGGCGGTCACGACGAGCGCGAACAAACACTTAATCAAATCCTCACCGAAATGGATGGATTTGAACAAGGGACCAACGTGATCGTCATGGCAGCGACCAACCGTCCGGATGTGCTTGATGTCGCGCTGCTGCGACCCGGACGCTTTGACCGTCGAATCTTCCTCGACAAACCCGATCTCATCGCGCGTGAAAAAATTCTCGAAGTCCACATGAACGGGAAAAAGATAAACAAAACCGTCAAACTTCGGGATATCGCACGCCAAACCGTCGGACTGACGGGAGCGGATCTCGAAAATATCATGAACGAAGCGGCGATCTTTGCCGCGAAACGCGGTCATCCCGCGGTGACCCAACGGGATCTCGTGGATAGCGTTGAAAAGATCTCCATCGGTTCTGAGCGACGCTCCCGCAAGCTCACCAAAAAAGAAAAGGAGATCACGGCCTACCACGAACTTGGCCATGCGATTGTCGGCCACCTCTGTCCGGAGTCCGATCCTCTCCATAAGATCTCCATCGTCTCTCGCGGCTCTGCTCTCGGTGTCACCTGGTTCCTCCCGGAGGAAGACCGCTACACCATCAGTCGTGCCAAATTTATCGATGAGATTTGTGGTCTTCTCGGCGGACGCGCTGCGGAAGAACTGATTTTTGGTGAAGTCACGACCGGTGCACAAAATGATCTCGAACGCGCCTCGCTGATTGCCCGCAACATGGCCATGCGCTATGGGATGGGCAGTTCGGATCTGGGACTGGTCACCTACGGCGAATCCCAGGGAATGATCTTCCTTGGAGCAGATCCCAGCCTTACCCGCAATTACTCCGAAGAAAGCGCCAAAGACATTGATGGATTCGTTCGCGAGACGCTCCATAGAGAGTACGCGAGAGCCCTTGGTATCCTCAAAACGCACCTCTCAAAGCTCCATGAGATCGCCGTCGTCCTCCTCAAAAAGGAGACATTATCGGTGAAAGAGTTTTTGGTGATTTTTGAAGAACAGAAACAACATGCATGACGCCTTATCCCCACTGGATGGCCGCTATCAAAAAGAAGTGGCACCACTCCGCCTATATTTCTCAGAAGAAGCGCTTGTTCGTGTGCGATTATTTGTCGAAGTCGGTTATTTTGTTGCTCTTTGTACAACTCTTCGCATAAAAGTGAATCCAAAAAAATGTTGGCGTATCGTCAATAATTTTAATACGTCCGCATTCAAACATATTAAACGTATCGAATCGCGTACGAATCACGATGTCAAAGCCATCGAATACTATTTGCGAGGACACATAAAAACACACCAGGAATTCATTCACTTTGGCCTCACGAGCGAAGACGTAAACAACCTTGCCTACGGGCTCCTCATTCACGAATCTCTTAAAAAAGTTCTGATCCCCTCCCTGACAAACCTCATCGGAGATATCAAGCGCCTCGCAAAAGCTTCCGGATCTTCTGGTCTGTTAAGTCTCACCCACGGACAACCCGCAACTCCAACCACATTGCAAAAGGAACTTCTCGTCTTTACCGACCGTCTCGAACGCCAACTCTCTGTTCTCAAAAAATTCCGCATGCAGGGGAAGTTTGGCGGCGCGGTGGGGAACTTGGCAGCACACTTCGCCGCCTATCCCGACATCCGATGGGAATCCTTTGCAAAAAAGTTCGTCAAGGCGCATGGCCTCACGTATCTCCCACGGACAACCCAAATCAATCCGCATGATGACCTCGCGGAGTTAAGCCACATCTTCCACCGCACAGATTCGATCCTCCTCAACCTTTCGCAGGATATGTGGCTCTATATTTCCCGCGGCATCTTCACCCAACGCACAAAAGCATCGGAAGTCGGTTCCTCCACCATGCCCCACAAAGTGAACCCCATCGACTTCGAGAATGCCGAAGGCAATCTCGGCCTTGCACGTGCGCTCTTCCATCACTTTGCTGAAAAATTCCCGATCTCCCGCCTCCAGCGGGATCTCTCGGATTCGACCGTAGAGCGGAACATCGGCGTGGCGTTCGGCTACCATCTGCTTGCGGTTACATCCCTCGCGAAGGGCATCACCAAACTCTCTATCAATAAAAAACGTATGGCAGAAGAACTCTTCGCCCACCCCGAAGTCACCGCAGAACTCATTCAAACGGTGCTGCGTGCCCATGGCATCAAAGATGCATACGAGCATCTCAAAACCCTCACACGGGGGAAATCCGTCTCTGCCGCGGATTTCACTGCCTTTATCAATGCCATAAAACTGCCAAAAGAAGCCAAAAATCGCCTCCTTTCCCTTATTTCCCTCTCTCCACAAAAGGGTATTGACAATACATAAATAACTGTTAAATTGTTAAAGAAGTTTTACTTCTCTTCCCCATCTCTCTCTATGACAAACCCTGAGGTAAATTACAGCACCCCCTCGCAGATGGACCGGGAAAGAATTCTTGAAGCTATTGTTGAAGGTACCGATATCGAAACCCTTGCAGCACAATTCGGCCCTCTCGATGGCGACGAGATCGTAGATTCTCTCTCGGGTGCTTCCTTCTATTATTCTAGAACGCCAGAACTGATGGAAAAAGTTTTGCAAAGGAGAGCCGATCGTCTCCAGTCTATCCAGCAGATCGCTAGAGACCAAGAGTTCAATGCCGCAGAAAATGGCAAAGACAATGGCCCATTCAGAAAATATACCGACTGATACGTTTCTATAACACTCTTGTCAAAAAACCCGCCCCTCCAAAAGGCGGGTTTTTTTACGTCCGCTGCCCACGGTATCCATGCGCATAGGCCGCTCTCCCCTGCCGTGCGGCTTTGGCCACTGCTCCTCTCCCCCGATACTTCTTCCCATGGTTTCCACATTGATAGTATTCGCCTCTGTTATCTCTCCCTTTATGAACAGACATCTGCTCGAATGTAGCGGATATCCGCTGCCCCTCCAAAAGGAGCACCTCCCCCTGCGGGGGAGGATAAAGGAGGGGGGCCACCTCCCCCTGCGGGGGAGGATAAAGGAGGGGGGCCACCTCCCCCTGCGGGGGAGGATAAAGGAGGGGGGCGTATACTTTCATCCCATATTTCCTATTCCAATAACGCCATGCTTCGCCGGTATGTGACAACATCCAAAGAGACTGTTGTTTTCGCAAGACAGCTTCGTACTAGTGGAAATCCCGCAGAAAAATTCCTCTGGAGTAAGCTTCGCAGAAAACAGTTCTTTGGGCTGCGCTTTCGACGACAGGTCCCATTTGGTACATACATTCTTGATTTTTTCTGTATCGAGAAAAGGTTCGTTATTGAAATTGATGGAGATTCCCATTATCAAGATGATGCACAAGAGAACGATATAAAACGTGACGCATATCTTGCGCAGCACTCATTAAAAATTCTTCGTGTTGGTCATAAAGAGATCTTACGAAACATTGACGGGGTTCTTGAGTACATTCAGATTTTTCTTGGATTGGAGCATGAATGACCCCCTCCCCTTCATCCCCTCCCTATGGGAGGGGTACCCTTCATGCTACAATTTTTATGGTTTGCCCAGGTGGCGACCAACCTTCGCACAAGGCTATGGTGGGTGAAACGAGGTTACCCTTCTCTCCTTCTGAGTTCCTTCTCAATTACTGCCCAGGTGGCGAAACTGGTAGACGCGCTAGCTTGAGGGGCTAGTGGGAGCAATCCCGTGGAAGTTCGAGTCTTCTCCTGGGCACCAAATGTAACTTGTTCGGATTGTTAAATACAAAGCATTTTGAATATACTACCTAACAGTGAATCCCCTCGTCACTCTCTCTATCGGTTCGACATATCTCCTGCTCCTCGGTTTTGGGATATTTATGTTATTGGCAACCTATCTGTTTGCGTGGTGGCAAAAGTCCACTTCTGTCGAAAATTTCCTCGTGGCCGAACGCAGAGTAAATTGGTTCCTCGGGGGATCCAGCATTGCTGCGTCGTGGATATGGGCCCCTGCCGTTTTTGTATCCACACTATTTGCCTATCAATATGGACTCGCGGGATTATTTTGGTTCACGGTCCCGAACATGGCCGCTCTTGCAATCTTTGCACTGCTTGCTCCCCGGATCCGAAAAAAGATGCCGTATGGTTATACGCTCCCCCAATGGATCCGGCATAAATTTCATGACGAGAGTGTACATAAGCTCTACCTCTACCCATTTTTCTTCTACCAGCTGATGTCGATCACCGTGCAACTGTACGCCGGAGGAAACCTCCTCGCACTTCTTCTTGGTATCCCCGTATATCAAGCGACAGCCGTGGTCACCATTGCCATGCTCGCTGCCATTCCACTTATTTATTCGCTCGTCTCTGGGCTCGAGTCGTCCGTGATCACGGATTTTCTCCAACTCGCATTCATCATCATTGCTCTCATTATTCTCATCCCGTGGGCCGTCAGTATCGCTGGAATCGATAGTATCCGCGCCGGACTTTCCGGACTTTCTGGCAGCAAAAACATCTTTGATCCAAGCATTGCCTTTTCTCTCGGGATCGTCACATCCATCGGATTAATTGCAGGATCAGTTTCTGATCAGCAATACTGGCAACGGGCATTTGCCATTAAAGAGGGACATCTTCGCAAAGCCTTTGTTTTTGGTGCTCTCGCCTTTGGACTGGTCCCTATCCTCCTCGGCTTTCTGGGTTTTATAGGAGCAGATCCAAGCTTCGCAGCAACGGTTCCTTCTGGTGTTGATACATCGCTTATCGGTGTTGTCGTTGTCGGACGTCTGCTCCCTCTATGGACCGTATTCTTTTTTGTTCTCATGCTCCTCTGTGCACTAAGTTCTACGCTGGATTCGGGCATGAATGCCGCCGCAAGTCTCTGGACGACGGATGTGATGAAGTACACCAAAGAAGAACGCGATTTGATGCTCAATTATGAAAAGGGCCAAAAACTTTCTGATAGAGAGAAGTTACAAAAACACCTCCTGGATATGCGCCGTTTGTCGGGTGCTCGCAACACGATGGTGTGGTTGACCATCACAGGATTCCTCGTAGCACTTGCCGTGATTTATATCCCCGGATTTGAACTCAAGCAATTGTGGTGGGTATTCAATACGGTTGCCGCCTGCGTGATGGTGCCGACTATCCTCAGTCTGTATTGGGAACGATTGAATCCAAAAGGGGTCTTTTGGGGAGTGCTCGTTGCCTTCTTCATCGGTCTGCCCCTTTTCATTTATAGCAATATCATCGATAAACCGGTCTGGATCGTCTCGAGTGCTCTGTTTGTCGTTCTTATCACGCTTGTTTTTTGTCTGGCATGGCCAGAAAAAAGAAATGTAAGGACATAAATTTTTAGGCTTCATAGAGCCATTTTATATCTTTTTGACATGTAAATAATTATAATGTATAATAACAATTGTTTCTCCTTCCTATTACCACTTCAGTATATGGCATATGAAGCTTTGAATCCTGATCAACGGATCGCAAACCACAAACAAAATGTCGCAGATCAAAGACTACTAAATAAAAAACAAAAAGAAGTCTATGGAATGGGTACATTTCTTCTTAATACCATCCTGCAATTTGTCCCAGATCATGTGATTAAAGATATCGGAAAAAATACTGATGAATGGAAGAGATTCGTTCCCGAAGACAAGCCGGTTAAGCCGTCAAAATTACAAAAAATAGATTTTTATGAAATTGAGCTTGAAGGTGAAAAAATCACTCTCCGTGATCTCGTCATCGCAACGTATGCCAATTGCACCATCGGCTATGTTCCAGGAACCATATCCATCGAAAAAAAAGCCAAGGATGGTACACCGAATACAATGACACTGTTTACGAATAAATTTGGCGTCGATATCGATTTTAATGGAACGCTTGTCAATCGAGCGAACGCTGTACACACGTCAGTCCACTCCTCGTTGGCTGATAAATTGTTCGATATTATCGAGTCCCTCCCGGAGAAGATAGCGCAAAGTGTTATATTCAGGGAAAATGCTTTGGAAAATCAAAGAGGTCGTCTACACGAAGAGGAAAAAAAGAAACTCAAGGAACTAGGCATATTGGATTTTTAAGACATCCTGCCATTATTAAGCATCCTCTCAAATTCCGCCTCACTGATCACCTTCACCTCCAACTTCTTCGCATCTTCTAACTTACTCCCCGGATTCTCTCCCTGAACAACGTAATCCGTCTTTTTACTGACGGATCCCGCAACCTTTCCTCCCCGCTCTTTTATCAATTTTTTCGCTTCCTCCCGACCGATCGTCGCAAGAGTGCCTGTGAGCACGAAGGTCTTCCCCGTAAATACCTGCGCTGCACTACTCCCCTCCAGTGACAATGCAATTACGCCGGCATTCTCAAATTTATGGAGAAGCGCGCGGTTATCCTCCTCCTTGATCCATGACAGGAGTGACTCCGCAACCACCGGTCCGATACCATTGATACACGCAAGTTCTTCCATCGTGAACTTTTGAAGAGTATGGATCAGCGTCGTCAGAGACGTATCGGGCCACGCGATTCGCCGCGCAAGGAGTTCGGCAGTTTCGCGACCAATATGACGAATACCAAGTGCAAACATAAACCGATCGAGGGGGACGCGCTTTGCTCGTTCGATTGATTGGAGGAGATTTTCCGTTTTCTTCTCTTTAAAAAGAGGCAGCTCTGCCAAATCTTCCGCACCGAGAAAGAAGATATCGGCAGGATCCGATATCAATCCTTGTTTGAGCAGCGCCTCAACCGTCTCCTTTCCGCACCCTTCGATATTAAACGCATAACGCGATACAAAATGTTCAATACGTTCTTGTCTGGCCGCGCCGCACTTCTGGTTTGGACACCGATGCACCACTTCTCCTTCCGGTCGTATAAGACTCGTTCCGCAACTTGGACAGTGCGCAGGATACCGAAAAACACGTGCGGACGCAGGTCGAAGATTTTTTAGGACTTCCTTCACCTCCGGAATAATGTCTCCCGCTTTGCGCACAATCACCGTGTCACCGATACGGACGTCAAGACGTGCAATTTCGTCCGCATTATGAAGTGTTGCCCGCGTCACGGTCGTTCCTGCAATGTGCGTCGGCGTAAGATGAGCCACGGGCGTGATTGCTCCCGTACGACCCACCTGTAACTGGATATCGAGAATACGAGCCGCGCGTTCTTCGGCCGGGAACTTCCATGCGCGCGCCCATCTCGGTGCCTTGGCGGTAGATCCCAAATTTCGCTGAAGATCGCGATCGTTCACCTTGATCACCACTCCGTCAATATCGTAAGGGAGATCGTCACGCCTCTTGTGGAAAGAATCGTATATTTTTTGGACTTGCTCTGTCGTTCTACAGATCTTCCACTCCGTATTAGTCGGAAGATCGTGGTCCTTTAGCCACGTGAGAACATCGCTCTGTGATGTTAAACCCAGTCTCTCCGCACCTTCCCCATCCACGGCATAACAAAATAAACGCAGCCCCCTTCCCGCCGCCACTTTTGGATCAAGTTGACGAACGCTCCCCGCGGCGGCATTGCGGGGATTCGCAAATTTTTCATCATCCGGAAGAGATGCATTCAACTTTTCGAGAGAGGACTTTGTCATATATACCTCGCCACCGATTTCAAGAAACCGCACCGGCGAAGTGGTGCGGCTGATCTGAATATGTAACGGAATCGATTCGATCGTCCTCACGGCGTGCGTCACATCTTCGCCTTCGATGCCATTGCCACGTGTCACCGCACGATGAAAAACAAACTGATCGCCCCTCCTTTCGTATACCAGCGATATATTCAACCCATCAATCTTTAATTCACAGACAAATTCAAACATTTTCTTCTCCTCACCCAGAGATCTTCGCATCTGATCCACCCAGTCAATCAAATCATCCATCGAAAACGCATCCTGTAAGGACTCCTTTGGAGTGATATGCCGTACTTTAGGGAGGCGCCCGTCGAGAGGAGCACCGACCCGTTGGGTTGGAGAATCGGGTGTCATGAGGTCAGGAAAATGATCTTCCAGCTCTTTCAGTTCTTTCTTTAACGCATCACGCACATCCTCGGATACATCCGATCGATCCTCGATGAAGTATGCGTGATTAAGACGCCAGATTTCCTTCCGTAGCTTCTCAATTCTTTTGGCTGCCGCACGTTTATCCATGGATATATTTTACCTTACCCCCTCTCCTTAATCCTCCCCCCAAGGGGGAGGAAAAAATTACTCCCCCAGCAAAACCTGTGCCTTCAGTTTTTCGTAAATTATTTTTGTGGCTTCCGCACGGTTCACCTCGTCATTGGGACGGAAGGTCCCTATTGGATTCCCGGCGCTGTCCGTATCCCCCGAGACCACTCCCAATGCCGCTGCGTATGCAATATCTGTCTCATATGGATGATATGCCGTGTCCTTGAATACCGATAATAGCGGCGGCACCTTATCGCCAAAGGCATCGTGCATGATCGCAAGTACTTCCCCGCGCAGTGCCGGACCATTCAGATTGGTCGGATATTGGAGTATCCGGAAGTTCTTCTCCTCCGCGCAAACAACATAAAGATATGCCCAATGCCCCTGTGCCTGCGGATGACGCGCGATCCCTTTGCATGCCGTCTCATCAACCTTTGCCGCCTTTAGTGCCATCTTGAGTATCTCCGCAATCGTCACCGGATCTCCGGGACCGAACACCCCCAGTGCCCGCCCCTGTGTATCCTTGTACCCTGATACGATGCCCCACTGCGCCACACGGGCAACATACTGTGTATACCACTCTCCCTGTTTGATGTCTTTGAACGACCCCCCCCCTCCCAAGTCCAGTTGTTCCACAAGATCTTCCAGTCCCGTCCCTCCTTGCTCCATGGCATCCAGTTCTCTCGTAAGATCATCGAGAACTTCAAAAAAAGCCAACCCCTTCCCCCACGGAATACCGGCCAACAATACAAATACTAGTATTGCGATGAACTTTCCACAAAAACACAATCGCAGTCGTGAAACATGTTTCATAGAAGTTATTGTATGTCCGGGAAACAGAGGAGAGGAACTTCGGAATTGCAAATTTATCATTAAAATGCTATAATTATACGATTAAGACCACAATATGCGGCGTTTCCACAAAATCGCTGTCCTCGTCATAACGCTCCTCTTCGCTACCGTGAGCATCGCTTCCGTGCGTATCCATAGTCCCAACGCATCATTCCACACATTTGATGATATTCCGTCTTTGCTCCCATCCTTTTCACTGACTCTTCCTTCTTCTCAGCCGACCTCCCCTCCCTCGCCAAACTTTCAGGATTGTCTCAATCAAATTTGCAAAGGAATCCCGTCATTCACCCCGGCATTCAACGAATGTCTCCGAGAGTGTTTTGCCGGAAAGAAAAGTTCCACAAGTAGCGTGACAACCTCACCCAGCAGCACCGCGCCACTGCTCATGTCCTCCCTCCCCTCGTTCTCTTCCGCGCCAAAACAGAGCTCCTCTGTACCTATTCCCGATGATCAGCCATTTTGTATCGATGCCACAGGAAAAAGAGTAACAGATCGGACAAGTTGCGCCTCACCGACCGTTCAGGGAACGGTACTCTTTCCTTCACGAATAACCCCCACAAAACCGATCGATGATCTCATTGCACAGTTGCTGGGCATCACCAATGTACCGTCTCCTCAAGTCCAACCTCTTCCTCCGCCGGAACACGACCCTCTCACCGTGCTCACTGCGCTCACCACGATTTTCCAGCGTTTGCCACAGTTCCTGCAAATCATGACCGGATCACCCCTCATTACCGCCACTGCAATGGATCAGGCATATCAGGGATATCGCGATGCACGACTGGAGCTCTTAAGTGCCCGCACACAATGCGCCGAGTTTTACCTCACATCCGGCAAAACCCCCTGTACGGTGGCGCTTCGCAGCAGCATCTATGCGCTCGGCAAAATGCGTATATCCATCGAACCGATCCTCATGCAGGACATCCCAACCTCTGCAAAAATAAGCGACCTCTTCAAGGACTTGACCGCAGAGTGGAATACTTCAAATACTTCCGGGCCTCTATTGCAGCCATCCATTGAGGTTCCGGCCGGTCAACCGTTCCTGGAGTGACGCAGGGCAAGCCCCGCGATAAAGTAAACCCATGTACTACAAGTCACTCTTCGCCTCTGCCATTCTCATAACATACCTTCTGATCACGGGAGCCGCGTTTTTGTATACAATCGGGCGTTTCCGCATCCCACTCCTCCCATGGCCACTTATTCACGTTAGTTATACTCTCATGGCCCCATATCAAGGGGATGTCCCCTGGAATGGAGTATTTATTGCGGAGGGAGAATTGCCTGACGGGAGATGGACCCCGATCCCGCTAGAATCGTACTTCCCCTTTATCCGCGGAGAAGCCAGCGTACGCATGGCACTGCATTCATTTCAAAAAGAAGACAGTCCTGCATTCCTCTACGCAAAGTATCGGGAACTTGCACTAAAACTCCTCGAGCAGGAGCGTACAAAAGGAAATATATTCGATCATATCCGCATCATCTACCGGACATGGCCGCGTTCGCCGGAAGGATACCGGACCCTCTATAAAGAACCATTCTTCCTTCGGAATGAACTTGTCACCCTTGTCCCATGAATTTTAAATCCGGAATATTCTCCCGCTGGGCAGAGCGTCGGGTCCCCCCACATAGCATGGCTATTCTTCGTATTCTGCTTGGCATGTGGCTCCTCATCCATTGGGGATTAAAAACACCCGCCATACCCATGTTATTTTCGGACCAGGGACTCGCTCTTCCCTACTTTTTACCAACCGGCATCGGAGCGATTGATATCTTTCTTATCCCTCCTTCCGTCACTGTCGCGTACGCGGTGTTCACTCTTCTTATGGTGGCGCTCGCCATGGTCACGATCGGTATGAGGATGCGCGCGGGTATTCTCATGACTCTTGGGATATACGCATACTTCTGGAACATCGGCCTGCATCCCTTCTTTATGACATTTGAACGACTGTTCGTTTTTATCCTCCTCGTACTCCTCTGCAGTGGCGCAGACCGTACGTTTTCACTGCGCATGCTCCTTCACAAAGGATCGGTATTCGCTTGGCAACCCATCCACATTCTCCCCCAACGTCTCATCGCACTCCAGTTAAGCGCAACATATCTTGGCGTGGGATGGGAAAAAATGGCACTGCCGGATTGGCAACATGGAGAGATCCTGACTCACGCACTCACGGGACGATGGGCGACCCCCCTCGCCTTCACCGTTGCACAAACAAACCTTCCTCTTCCCTTTTATGATAGGGCGCTCTTTCTATTGAAGTTTTTTCAATTCCTCCTCCCCTTCGGTCTCTGGATACGACGATATCAATGGCTCTTCTTTTTCGGCGGCGCACTGTTCCATATCACGATTGCAGTCCTTATTTCCATGTGGTGGTTCCTCATCATGGTCCCCGCCTACATCACCTTCCTTGAACCGGAAGCCGTCTACCGGTTCCTCAAAAAGACCGCCCCTTCCATTCCGTAAAAAAGAGCTTTGCAAATGAACACGCGTCTGATAGCTTGCGCGTTGCTTTGCCTGTTCTCCACGATCTCCGGCCCGCACTTACCCGTATCGATGAGAAAATTTTTCGTCTGCTCGAAGAGCGTTGTCAACTCTTATGGGATGCCCGGAGGAACTCGATGTTGCACGACAAAGACTACGATGCCGAACTGCTCGATCTCTGGCTCGAAGAAGGCATGGAGTGCGGTATGGATGAAGGAGCACTGATAAAACTTTGCAAATGTCTCGAGCAGCTTTGCCAAAAACCCGGCGAATAACATGCGTGAGATCGAAGTCAAATTTTTAGAAGTGAATCCCGAGGACGTTATCTCCTCCTTAGAGGATCTGGGTGCCAAGCGTGTCTTTGATGGAGAGATCGTCGCGGATTATTTTGATTTTGACGACAAACGTCTCACAAAAAATGATGCCACGATTCGCCTACGAACAAAGGGAGACATTGTAGAGCTAACCCTCAAACAAAGGAAAGACTACGAACAAGCAAAGGTCTGTGATGAATACGAGGTCAATGTCAGCGACGCTGAGACTATGAAAGAAATACTGAAACATCTTTCATTACAATTTAAACGACGCATCACTCGCCACCGCATTTCCTACCTCCTCGGCAAAACACGATTCGAAATCGATACTGTCCCCGGCATTCCGCCATTTTTGGAAATCGAAGCGCCAACCGTCGAGGACATCAAGAAATATGCCGAAAAACTCGGTCTATCGATGAAACATGCCAAACCATGGTCCACGACCGACGTGCAAAAATTCTATAAAAAGAAAAAGCAATAAAAGGTATGCTTCGCGCATGACCAATGCAGAAATCGCACAAGTCTTCGAACGTATTGCGATGCTCCTCGAGCTCACAGGAGAAGAAAATCCATTCCGTATCCGCGCATATGAGCGCGCAGTCCAAGTGATTGGTAACCTCCCAAAAGACATCCGGGAAATATATGACCATGGAGGGATTGGTAGCCTCAAAGAGCTCCCGGGGGTCGGAGAAGATCTTGCACAAAAGATCGAAGAGCTCCTCAAAACAGATAAACTCTCGTACTTGAACAAACTCGAAAAAAACCTTCCCAAGGGGCTGCTCGAAATTATGCGCATTGAGGGTATCGGCCCCAAAAAAACAAAATTTCTCTGGCAGAAATTTAACGTGAGGAGCATTTCTCAACTCAAACGCCTTGCAGAGTCCGGAAAACTTACATCCCTCAAAGGATGGGGCGAAAAATCTGTTGCAAATATCCTTAAGGGGATTGAGTTTCTTAAAACCGTGAGCGGCCGCTTACCAATCTATGAAGCGCTTCCCTTTGCACAAGAGCTGATCATGAGTTTAAAAAAAACAAACCTCTGTTCATCTATTGAAATTGCAGGAAGTTTGCGGCGGCATCGTGAAACCTGCCGGGATATCGATATCCTTGCGACGAGCAATACCCCCGCAAAGCTTATGGATTCCTTTTGCGCGCTCCCGCACGTCGCACGAGTCGTTGCCAAAGGAACAACCAAAGCCAGCGTATTCCTCCACGCCGGGATTGACGCCGATCTTCGTATTGTGGCTCCGGATGTTTTTGGCGCCGCTCTCTACTACTTTACCGGCAGCAAAGATCATAATGTCCATGTTCGCAAAATTGCCGTCCGACGCGGCCTCACCGTTTCGGAATATGGAGTATTTAAGGGGACGGCTAAACACAAAGGGGAACTCATTGCGGCCAAAACTGAAAAAGATGTTTTTGCCGCATTGGATCTTCCATACATCGAACCCGAACTCCGGGAAGACCGCGGCGAAATCGAGGCGGCGACTGCCGGTCGATTGCCTCATCTCATTCAGGAAAAATATCTCCGTGGCGATTTGCATACGCACTCGACTTTTAGTGACGGCCGTTCATCGATTATAGAAATGGCGCGCGCGGCCAAGGAAAAAGGACATGAATACGTTGCCATCACCGATCATGCGTCGAGTATGGGCATGGTCCGCGGCATCAAACCAAAAAATATCAAGAAGTATCTCAGAGAGATTCACAAAGCCCGCCTCGCTGTTCCCGGCATTCATATCCTCGCTGGCGCAGAGGTTGATATTCTTGCCGACGGATCTCTCTACCTCCCGGACTCCGTTCTTGCCAAGCTCGATCTCGTCGTGGCATCCATTCATCAGAATTTTCGCCAATCGCGTGTACAGCTCACCAAACGGGTCCTGCGCGCCATTGAAAATCCATACGTCCATATTCTCGGTCATCCGACGGGACGGATTATCGGCAAACGTGAGGCAGTTGATCTCGATATCGATGCCGTCCTGCGTGCAGCCAAAAAGAACGGAAAGGTTATCGAACTCAACGCCTCCCCCGTCCGTCTCGACTTGAACGATGTGCATCTAAAACGCGCGAAGGAACTCGGTGTAACGATCTGCATCAATTCTGATGCCCATTCCCCCGCCCATCTCTCCTACCAATATGGAATCTTCCAGGCGCGTCGCGGATGGCTCGAAAAAAAGGATGTCCTTAATACTCTGCCATGGGAACGGCTTCACAATTGGCTTAAAAAGAGATAACATGTTCTTTATGGCTACGGATCGTCTTTCGGGATGGTGTGATCTTACATTTCCTCCCGGTAGTTCTTCGGACACTATTCAATCTTTTTTACAGGACTCTGATCACGAACTACGGGAATGGGGAGAAGAATTAGTGATTTTGTCGATGCGTCGTGATGCTCATGATGTCCTGCACCTCTCTCTTTGTGCCCGCGTCGCTCCCGAAGCCAATGATCTCTGTGATGATACCGATTTGATGTGGTGAGGCACCCCTCCCAATGGGGAGGAATATATGGGACCTGGACATACGTTTCACTTTCTGCTATTATGTTCTGTTACTTACACACAAAACAAACAATGTCTATCGAAGCCGCCATTGCCCACGCTATCCGTAATGATCTGGATATCATCAAAGTCATGCCGGAGCTCAACGCCCTGCCGATCGATCAGTTACAAGACCATATCGAGGGCTACATCCTGGATATTCAGGATGCACTCTACCGTACCATCACCCAAAAGGGGGACGCGTATCTGCGGGCAAAAGATGCGGCAGGGTTATGCGCCACCTGCCTTGAGGACGGCGTTACTCTCCCGCCGGAGATCTTGCTCCGTATGTGTCAGACTATTGTTCAGCTCAATATCCTCGACGCCCAGTTCATTCTTGATACCCCCGAAGGAACCACCCTCTACTACGCAAAAATTGATATTGCGGCTTAGCGCTTACTAAACTGCGGTGCTCTCCGGGCACGCTTTAAGCCCGGCTTCTTGCGTTCTTTGATACGCGCATCCCGCCGGAGAAATCCTGCACGCTTGAGTTCCGGCCGCCATTCCGGATTGCAAAGGATCAATGCACGACTGATCCCCAGGCGAACCGCATCGGATTGCGCGGACTTGCCCCCTCCATACACCTTCGCCTCAATATCAAATGTACGCGTTTCCCGAACAATATCCAGTGGAGCAAGAGCATTCTCACTCCCGATACCATGGAAGTATTCTTTGAGTTTACGCGTATTTACCGTACATGTTCCCGAACCGTCTTGATACAGACGCACGCACGCAATCGCATTCTTGCGCTTCCCGACACTATAGAAATACTGACGTTGCAAAGAAGACATAATCAGCAAGGAGATAGCTTTATACCACGAGAAACCGATATAGCCAGAGGAGAAGGTTTTTGTGCCGCAAAAGGATGCGTACTTCCTTCAAAAACATGCAAACGACGAAGCGAGGATGACCGCAGGCGGTTCTTCGGCAGCATGCCCCACACCGCACGCTCAATAATCTGCCCCGGATCTTTTTGAAAAAGATCTGAGAGTTTTTTTGTTTTTACATGACCAAAGTAACCCGTATGCCGGAGATACTGCTTTTGAGATATTTTGGCGGGATGAATGCAGAGTCCCCCGACATTCATGACAATCACATGATCGCTATGCGTCCGATGAGGTGAAAAATCGGGCCGATGCTTCCCGCGCAAAATCAATGCGCTGGTGACTGCCACTCTCCCGATCGACTGACCTCGAGCATCGATAATGATCCACTGAGGTGCCAAGGATTTGGGCATGGTTGTCTTCATGATGAAGATTTTTTATCAACCAAAACAAGATCCACCATATCCGCTCCATCCCCCTTACGCATGCCAACGGGAATAATGCGTGTAAAGCCGGAGCACCGCTCCCCAAAACGATCTTTATATACTTCGATGAGTTTGCGACTGGCATTACGATCAGTTACTACGCTATTCAGTGCGCGAATGGCTTCCCGCTCGGAAGATGTCTTGGCCGTGTGCACCAATCGCTCAATGATTGGCTGGACTACTTTGGCACGTTTTCGTGTCGTACGGACACGCTCATACAATAAAAAGGAGGTTGCAAGATTGCGGAGCATCAACCGTGCAAGAGCAGGTTTTTGGGAGAGCCGAAGACGACGATGGCGGTGAAACATGGTAACTTATTCTACTGATTCTTCCGAAAGTTTCATCCCTCGCACCGCAAGGGTGGTTTTTACTTCCTCCAATGCTTTTGCACCAAAGCCTCGAAAATTGGTCAGCGCTGTTTCTGTACACTTTACCAGCTGCTCAATACTCCCCACACCGGCATTGATAAGCGCATTGAGTGTCCGCGGAGAGAGATTAAGAATCTCGATAGGGGTGTAGCTTTCCTTGATCGCAACATGCGCACCCTCTTCGTCAGACGGTGCCGCTGTACGTGAAAAATCTGCCATAAACTGCGGCTGCACTATCTTCTCTTCGCTTGCAAAGTATCCAAAATAACTTTGAAGGAGCTGCGATGCAAATTGCATGGCCTCCTGCGCCATAAGCGAACCATTCGTACTAACCGCAATCGTCAGTTTATCGAGATTGGTCCGTTCACCAACCCGAGCCGCTTCAATATCATAATGTACTTTTATCACCGGACTGTAGATCGCATCGACATGAATAAGACCCGGTTCGTTATTCTTTTTATTTCGTTCCGCCGCAGGATTATATCCAACCCCCTTTTCAACAGTGAGCTCCATATCGATTTCTCCTCCTTTGTCCAATGTCGCCAAATGAAGTGACGGGTTAAGCACTTCAATATCCGATGTCAGCGAAAGATCCTTGGCTGTCAGTACTCTCAAACCCTTCCCCTGCAGCCGAATAATTTCCGGATCTTTGCTGTGCTTCTTGAGATACAACCCTTTGAGATTGAGGATGATATCCATCACCGATTCTTTGACCCCCTTCAGGGTCGCATACTCATGTTGCACTCCACGAATCCGAACCGCCGTTACTGCAGCACCGGGTAAACTCGACAGTAATGTTCGCCGTAATGCATTCCCCAGCGTCATCCCATACCCGGAGGAAGCGGGGCGATAGTAAAAACGGCATGCGCCGGGTCACCCCCTTTAGGTCCGGCAACACTGGTAAAAACGGGGGGGCCGATTTCTTCCTGGATGATATGCATAGGACAAGAGGGAGGAAGAGATATGAAAAAAATTACACGCGGGAATAAAATTCAATAACCTGACGAACATCAATCGCCTGTTCCGCATCTTTGGGTTCAGGCAAGCTAATCACGTCGATGAGCAATGCGGCAAGATCAACATGGAGCCAAGGAGGAGGAAGATACTTCGCATGCGCGTCACGAATCATGGCAAAAACCGGCGAGTCCTTCGTTTTGTCACGAATCGCAATTTTTTGACCGGGCCGAACCGAGTACGATGCGCATGTCACACGCCGTCCATCCACTTTAAAAAGGCCGTGACCGACAAATTGGCGCGACTGCAAACGCGTAAGAGCAAAACCCGCCCGGTAAATGACGTTGTCAAGACGACGCTCGAGTAATTGCTTAAGGAGTTCGCCCGTTTGCCCCTTGGCACGAGATGCATCTGCATATAAACAGCGGAATTGGCGCTCATTGACTCCATACAACGTGCGTATCCGCTGTTTTTCGAGTAATTGGCGCGCGTATGGTGATTTTCGCCCGCTACGCACCCGTGGACCTTTGCCGGGAGCATAGGGTTTTTTTTGTAAAATCCGATCGTATTTATCCGATCCGAATAGATTCATCCCCTGTTGCCGGCACTTCTTCGCTTTTGGACCAATATACTTCATAACAACATCAAAAAATTAAAAATCATACACGACGACGACGGGATGGACGACATCCGCCATGCGCAATGGGCGTTCGATCAATAATCGCATCAAGATTAAGACCTGCCCCAAGTAATCCCCGAATGGCTTGCTCCCGACCGGGTCCCAGTCCCTTCACTTCCACCGTCACCGATTGTATCCCGTACCCTTGTACTTTTTCGAGCGCAGTTTCTGCTGCCACCTTCGCGGCATATGGTGTCGATTTTCGTGTCCCGCTAAAGCCGGTCGAACCGCAACTCGACCATCCAAGAACTTGTCCCTCAGGATCCGTAAACGTCACAATGGTGTTATTCTCCCCTGCGGTAATGCAGACACGCGCTTGAGTCAGCATCCGCTTGATTTTTTTGCGTCGCACCTTGGGTTTTTCGTTGGATGGAATGGAATCAACCATGGAGCAGGGAGTGGTGAATAATGAATAATCGCATCTCTATGTCTTTGTAAGAGTTACTCGACCGGAGAGTCCCGTCTTCTTCTTTCCACGCTTGGTCCGGGCATTGCGACGTGACGACTGTCCACGGACCGGAAGCTTTCGACGATGGCGGTGTCCACGCCATGTCCCGATATCCTGAAGTCGCTTGATGTCCATGGAAACTTTTCGCGTCAGCTCCCCCTCCGTCAATTCTTTTTCCAGACGAGAGCGCAATCGTGCCTCTGCTTCCGATGAAAGATCATCCGCATGTTGATCCATATCAATGGAAAGTTCGTTCAACATGCGACGAGCGAGCGGCCGTCCGACTCCTTTTATAGAAGTAAGCGCGATTTCAACGCGTTTTTTACCCGGGAGGACGATGCCACAGAGACGAACCATACGTTAGGGAGTAGTGCATTAACCTTGTCGTTGCTTGTGCTTAGGATTTTTACAGACAATGCGCCGGACGGCCTTACGGCGACTATTTCGCCGAATCACAAGATGACAATCTTTACAGATGGGCCGGACAGAAGGACGAACTTTCATAGGATAGGTGGAGTACCAGTCGAACTTGGTTCACCGGTCGAAGCGGCATTGAGTGTGTCCACCACTAGCTGATCCGAACGGAACCGGTAGACAATACGCCCTTTTTTAAGATCGTACGGCGTCATTTCCACTCGTACCCTGTCTCCGGGAAGAATCCGTACACGGTTGACGCGCATTCGCCCGGCGAGATGACAGAGAAGCTCGTGGCCTAAAGCTTGTGCACTCGTGATCTTGACCTTAAACATCGCATTCGGAAACGTTTCTGTAACAATGCCCATAAGCTCTATGACATCCTTCGACAGAGAAAAAGCAGGGGGAAAATAGTTAAAAAAGCGGACGCAGCCTACAGAGGTATTTGAGCTCCTTCAAGCGAAATCTCCTTAAAATTCGCAGAAGAACAAAAAATGTATTGCAAAATACTTAAAATATTTTATAAATACATAAAAGTGAGCGTTACGCAAGAATCTCACACCCATTTTGTATAATCAGTACCGTATGCTCCATATGGGCAGAGAGAGCTCCATCCTTCGTTTTTAATGTCCACCCATCCCCCCCTTCTGTAATCCCGCTGCTCTTGCCTGCGGAGACAATAGGTTCGATTGCAAGGATCGTATGGAAGGGGATAGTAGGCCCCTTGCCGGATGCGCCAAAATTTGGAATATCCGGATATTGGTGGAGATTCGTCCCGAGACCATGCCCGGTGAGCGCGCGGAGTACTGTATATCCTCCTCCTTCGACAATCTCCTGAATTGCTGCCGAGATATCTCCAATATGGATCCCCGTCCGTATCACCCGTAATGCGGCAACAAGGGCATCATCCGTATATTGAATAAGCCTGAGAGCATCCGGACTCGCCTCTCCTACCGCAACGGTAATACAGGCATCGGTGTAGAGATCATCCAAAAGCACCCCCGCATCAAGAGAAATAATGTCCCCCTCCTTGAGGAGACGCTCCCCCGGGATCCCATGAACACACTCCTCATTCACCGACGTGCACAGCGTCGCCGGGAACCCCTTGTACCCCTTAAACCCGGGGAGACCCCCATGGTCACGAATAAACGTCTCTGCTGCATTATCCAAGGCCTTTGTAGTGATACCGGGTGCTACCAGCTTTGCAACATACGTAAGACACTCTCGGAGAATCTTCCCCCCCTTGCGAAGAGATTGGATTTGCCGGTCGTCAAAAATCTGAAACTGTGGCATGAATCTATTGTACGGCCTCTTTTAATCTCTCATACACCTCCCAAACCTCCCCCTCTCCGTCGATATCGGTGACGAGTCCCCGTTCCCGAAAAGCATCGATCACCGGTTGGGTCTTGTCATGGAAGAGCTGCATGCGCAGACGAATGGGTTCCTCCGATGCATCATCTTTACGCCCCTCGCTCGCTGCACGCTTTAAGATCCGCTGCACCGCGCCCCCTTCGTCGACGTGAAGTTCGATGCACCGAAAATCTCTGCCAGCCTCTTTGAGCACTGCCTCGAACGGGACCATTTGATCCGTATTTCGTGGAACCCCATCAAAGATCATCTGCGTTTCCTTGCGCTGCGCAAGCACAGCGGTTCGTAAGACATCCATCACAATATCCGCCGATACATGGTGTCCGGCCTCGATGGTCGACTTTACAGTCCGTCCCAAGTCCGAGTCTGTTTTTGCAATCTCCCGAAGCGCGGCTCCTGTTTCAAATAATTCATAACCGAATTCCTCCGCAAGTTTTCGCGCCTGTGTTCCTTTGCCGCTGCCCTGAATACCGAAGAGGACGAGATCCATATTTATTTATACAAGTTTTTCGTAGTCGTGTGCGAGGAGCTGCGCATTCACTTGCCGGATGAGTTCCATCACCACCCCTACGATAATGATCAGTCCGGATCCGGAGATAATGAGATCTTGTGAACTCAATGTCGAATATTTGGTAAAAATAAGGGGAATGATTGCAACAATTCCAAGAAATATTCCTCCCCATAAATTCAGACGATTGCTCGTCTTTTCCAGGATCTCTGCCGTATGGCGTCCCGGTCGGACTCCGGGAATAAACCCCCCGCGTTTTTGAATCGTCTCAGCAATCTGATCGGGGCGGAACGTCACCGATACGTAGAAGTACGTAAACCCAAGGACAAGAAGGAAGTAGATCAATATATAGAAAATGCTCGGGTTTTGAGAATTGAGATGAAGGGTGATAAAACCGACGAACGCCTGGAATCGCGGCGCGGTCTGCATCAACTGCGCAATGATCGCAGGAAATGTAATGAGAGAGATCGCAAAAATAATCGGGATCATCCCCGCCTGATTGAGACGAATCGGGATACTCCCCTGGACTCCCCGCCCCGCCCCCTGATTGGCATACGTAATCGGAATCAGACGGTGTGCATCGGTAAAGAGAACCACCATCACCAAGAGTGCAACCGAAACAATGCTGAAGAGATAAAATGCGCCCATCTTCCCCTCACCGGCAATCATCAACGAACTCAGGGTTGTCGGAATACCGGATACAATGCCCGTAAAAATAATCAGCGAAATGCCATTCCCAACTCCTTTCTCCGTAATCAGTTCCCCCAACCACATGATAAACACCGATCCCGCAGTCACGTAGAGCATCGGGAAGAGTACGCCCGGAAACGAGACATCCACCAGTTCGACGCCGCCTCGCTGTAAAAGAACCAAAAAACCATAACTTTGCAAAAATGCGAGAGGGAGCGTAAGCCACCGGGTATACCGATTGATTTGCTGTTGTCCCTGCACTCCTTCCTTACTGATCGCTTCGAGCTTCGGGAAAATCACCGTGCTGAGCTGTATAATAATCGATGCGTTGATATAGGGAGAGAGTCCCAAAAGCACAACGGAAAAATTATCAATTGCCCCCCCGGTCAGTGCCGCAAATACTCCGAGTGCTCCCGTTCCCCCGCGGGATTCCAGGAACTGACTCAATGCAAATGGATCCGCCCCCGGGATGGTGATATGGGCAACGATGCGATAGATGAGCAACGTTGCCAAAGTAAAAAGAATCCTCCCGCGAAGATCCTCCGACCGCCAAAGTTGTTTAAGATAAGTAAACATTAATTCTTCACAATCGTGATGGTTCCTCCCGCTTTTTGAATTGCCTCTCTCGCGCCTTTGGAAGCCGCATGTACCGTGAGTTCAAACTTCTTGGTCACCGTTCCTTTTCCCAAAACTTTCACCCGTCGCCCCTTACGGACCATGTGATGTGCACAGAGTGCATTAGCGTCGTACGCTCCGGCCGGTAATACCTCGATTCCCCCGATATTTACAATCTCGTATGCAACCCGCCGCGGTTGGAGAAATCCGCCTATTTTTGGCTGCCGTCGAAGCAGAGGCATTTGTCCTCCTTCAAATCCATGACGGCGCCCTTTCCCGGTCCGCGCGTGTTGCCCTTTGGTCCCCCGCCCCGCCGTCGTCCCTCCACCGGCACTGTTCCCGCGCCCGACACGCTTGCGAGGCCTTGTTGATCCCAGCGATGGACGAAGACGGTGAAGCATAAGCAAAGGCATGGTAGGAGCACATTGAGCCAAGCTCAAGAGAAAAATCTGATTTAAAGCAAAGCCAATGTCTTCCCAAACTCCTCCGCAGCCGGGGGTCCGTCAGCGGTCACGATCTTTCCATCCGTGGTGACGTGGTCACCCGTATAGATCGCCCCATGATCCTCCAAAAAATTCCCCTGCTCCCTATCCGCATTCCACACTGTTGCCCGTACACCCTTAAGCACTCCTGCGGCAGCAAGAATACGGGGAGCGATGCAGATAGCCCCAAGAGGTTTTCCTGCTGCCACCGTCTCTCGTGCAATACGCAGTGCATCGGGATTGGTATCAAGCACTTTTGCACCCGGCCCTCCGATAAAGGCGATGCGGTCATAATGCGCAACATCGATGTCTTTCAAAGCCGCCGTTGCCTCCACAGACCCTCCGAGTTTCCCCTGACATGAACCGATATGAACACTCCCAATCACTATGTCAAAATCTGCTTCTTCCAATCCCTTGCGCGTGCCAGCATACTCGAGATCTTGATAGCCGGATGGAGCGATGATGACCAAGGCCTTCTTCATGATGCGGAAGATTCTTACACCACCTCTCCCCCCTCCCTACCCTCCCCCGATGGGGGAGGTACCCCTTTGGGGACAGGGGACTGTTCCTTCTTACTGTTCTGCAAATTTGGACTTACCCTTGGTTGACGCAGGAATGTCAGCGCCTTCATCACTGCCTGCGCATTCACCAGTTTATTATTTGTTCCAAAACGCTTCCCGAGAACATTTTCAACACCGGCATGGTCCAGGATGACCCGAGCTGCCCCCCCGGCAATAATCCCCGTGCCTCCGGCCGCGGGAAGGAGCCGGATGCGCGCTGCCTTAAATTTGACATTCACCTCATGAGGGATTGTGCCGCGAACAAGCGGTACCCGAATCATATGGCGTTTCGCATCCTTGCTTGCCTTATCCACCGCGGACCGCACCTCGTTTGCTTTTCCGGTCCCTAGTCCCACTCTCCCCTTCTTATCCCCTACCACCACGACCGCACGGAATCGCAGACGTCGCCCTCCTTTTACCACCCGCGTGACACGATCCACGGACAGTGTCGTTTCACCAAATTCCTGCGGTTCACGCGGCCGTTTGTCTCTATGCCGTTCGGGGTGAGTCGTTTTTGCCATTGAGATTTAAAATACTAATCCGCCTTCGCGGGCCGCATCAGCAAGAGCCTTAATTCGTCCGTGATACCTATAGGCATTTCGATCAAAGACCACCGTGGCAATATTTGCAGCTAACGTTTTCTTTGCCAAGAGCATTCCCAATTTTTTTGCGCCCTCAAGTGTTGGTTTTCCTTTCACCTCACGCAGCTCTGCACTCACTAATGTCTTTCCTGCCTGATCATCAATAAGCTGGACCGAAATGGCCGTCAGTGACCGGTACACCGAGAGGCGTGGTCGCTCTAAAGTCCCTTGCACCTTTGCGCGAATGCGACGCTTGCGCGCTTGCCGATGGAGATGTTTTAAAGATACACTCATGCTTTGGTAGTCGTAACAGCAGCCTTGCCAACCTTGCGCCGTACCTTCTCATCCCGATATCTGATCCCTTTTCCCTTGTATGGTTCCGGCGGACGTAGAGAGCGGATTTGAGCAGAAAATTCTCCAACAAGATGCTTGTCAATGCCAGATATATTCAATACATTTTTATTTTGCGCATCCTGGGCAATGGTCAGTCCCTCCGGGATAGGAAGATCCACCGGATTGGAAAAGCCAAGATTCAGTGACAGAACCTTCCCCTTGAGTTGCGCCTTATATCCCACACCGATAATCTCGAGTTCCTTGACATAGCCCTCGTGCACACCCCGTACCATGTTGGCAATAAGTGCACGCGTCAAACCATGCCGTGCGCGGGACTGCGCCGAATCATCAGAGCGTTCGACCCTCACGATGTTTCCTTCGCCGTGCACCGATACTTCCGGGAGGAGTTTATACGTGAGCTCTCCTTTGGGCCCCTGCACGCGCACAACACCATTCGTGACTTGGACCGTCACTCCTGATGGAACCGATACTGGCTTTTTCCCTATGCGCGACATGTTATGAAACAGTACAAAGTACTTCTCCACCAACATTCTTTTTCCGTGCTTCATGGTCGTTCATCGTCCCCTGATTGGTGGTGATGATTGCCATACCAAATCCCTGCAGAACCGGCTTTAATTCTTTTGCATCTTTATAAACGCGACGACCCGGTTTACTGATCCTGGTCAATGTAAGACGCGGATGCTCCGCCGAAAACGTGACAAGAATCTCTTTCTTTTTCTTCTCTCCCTCGAGGACAACATTTGCGATCCACCCCTTATCCTTAAGGACACCGCAAAGAATCTGTTTTCCTGTGGACCACGGAATACGGCAAACCTTATGCCGCGCAGCCTGCGCATTGCGGAGCCTCGTTAGTAGATCGCCAATAGGGTCATTAACCATTACCATGATGACTTTTTGATACCGGGTATTTCTCCATTGCAGGCAAGTTCACGAAAACAAATGCGACAGGTCCCGAAAAAACGCATAAACCCCCGACGTCGTCCGCAAAGATTGCATCGATTGTATACCCGTGTCGGGAACTTTGGACGCTCCCCGCTGCTTTTAGCCCGCATATACTCTGCGAGTCTATTCTTCTGCTTGATGATGAGTGACTTTCTGGCCATAAAATTCAGGATACGAGAGTATCCGTTTTTTTAGACTTAGAATCAACCCGAAAAGGAAATCCGATTGCCTTAAAAAATGTAAGAGCTTCTGCATCGGTCTTCGCGGTCGTCACCACCTGTACTTGAATGCCAAATAGTCGACCCGCCTCCGGTGGAGGAACTTCCGGAAAAATAGACTGATCGCGTATCCCGATAGAATAGTTTCCATGTCCATCACCGCGTGTCCCCAGTCCCCGAAAATCCCGCACACGGGGCAATGTGAAACTTAGAAAACGATCCAAAAACTCTTCGGCCTTCCGGCCGCGGAGCGTCACCATCGCACCAACGATCAATCCTTCGCGTGTTTTGAAGTTCGAAATTGCTTTCTTTGCACCACGAAATACCGGTCGCTGTCCTGTAATACGACCGAGAATCTCTCCAACGTATTCCTTCCACTCTTTGCCTTCCATCTTCTGACGATTGATACCCGTACTCACGATAATTTTATCAATGCGTGGTAAAGCCATTTTGTTCTTCTGACCCAATTCCTTTGTCAGAAGTGCCGGGATACTGCGTTGAAGCCGGTCATGAAGGGATATGTATGCCATCTTTAAGAACCTCGTCCATGGGAACGAGATGATTGTAATCTGCCCTCACTCGGAACCGAATGATCCTTCGACTCTTCATGTCCTTCGGCTTCTTCCAGTGCATCGGCTCCCAATCCAAGCCGCTTCCAGAACGGTTTTTTGGACGGCGTTGCCTGAGCTTCATTTGTTTTTACAGATGTTTCTTTTTTCTTTTGAGAAGCTACTGAAGCTTTCGAAGGTGCCGAAACTGCGAGAATTGTTCCGCTCTTTTTTGCGATACGCGTCTTCTTTCCATTCTTCATCTCAAATCCGATGCGTGTACGTTTTTTGGATGTTGGGTCCAGGAGCATCACGTTGCTCACGTGAATGCTCGCTTCGTACCGGACTATTTGCCCGGGCCTTTGAGGGGTTTTTCGTACATGACGAGTGCGCATATTCACCCCCTCGATGACAACGCGTTCCCGTTCCGGAAGTACGCGCAGGATTTTCCCCGTTTTTCCTTTGTCTTTTCCTGTAATCACGACGATGGTATCGCCCGTATACACTTTCATAGCACATCGGGGGCAAGAGAGATGATTTTTTGATACCCCTTTCCGCGCAGCTCCCGTGCCACGGGACCAAATACGCGTGTTCCTTGCGGCATACCGTCCTTTTGGATGATGACACATGCATTGTCATCAAAACGAATACCGCCCCCGTCTTTACGGCGGATAACGGCTCGCGTCCGCACCACGACGGCACGTTGGATGCTTTTTTTTGGCACCAAACCTCTGGGAACAGCATCTTTGACCGATACGACGATCGTGTCTCCCACATGGGCATATCGACGCTTGGATCCGCCAAGTACACGAATGCACATCACTTTTTTGGCACCCGTATTATCCGCCACCGCTAAAAATGTTTGTTGTTGAATCACGATAAAGCGGGGGAAGAAACACCCTTTCTATGCATTGCTTCCTCCAGTTCGCTTTCCTCACGCACTTCAGATACGCGAGGGGCGGCTTTGATGAGGTTGATAATACGAAAACACTTCCTTTTACTCAAAGGACGGCACTCTGCAACTTCCACCTCATCCCCCTCATGCAAATCGAAGTCTCCCGGATCCGCCAGAAATTTTTTACTGCGACGGTATTGCTTTTTGTATAACGGATGAAGCACAAAGCGATGCACAGTCACGACAACCGTTCCTGTCATACGGGCCGATGTAATAATTCCTTTCTTCGGTTTCATGATTGAGCATGGGCAACGGTTAGTAGTTGGGCCAGTTCTCTCTTGGCTTTGCGATAAAGCATCGTATTTTTCTCCTTACCGAGAGATACTGCAAGTCGAAGGGCTCCGATTGTTGCCCTTTTGTGCTTTATCTCACGATTCAAATCCTGAGTACCCATGGAGCGAATTTCGGTCATGGTGAGCGATGCTGCCATACTACAATACGCGCGTAATAATCTTCGTCCGAACAGGTAATTTGTATGCCGCAAGTTTCAGCGCACTGCGTGCTGCATCCTCCGAAAGTCCGTCCATCTCAAAGAGCATAGTCCCCGGTCGGACGACAAGTGAATGATACTCAATCGACCCCTTGCCGGACCCCATCGGCACTTCTGCGGCTTTTTTGGTAACCGGTGTATGAGGGAAAACACGAATCCAGATCTTTCCTCCCCGCTCCACACTGCGTGTCATTGCCCGACGCGCCGCCTCGATCTGCCGTGCCGTCACCTCGCCTCCGCTGACTACTTTTAAACCGACGGAACCAAACGCCAGTCGAGTACCGCGTGATGCCTTTCCGCCAAACCAACCGCGATGACGGTGGGATTTACGATAGGTGGATTTCTTCGGTTCAAGCATAATAAAGGGTTAATAATTCACGACGAATGCTCCGCGGATAATTGTCTGTTCTGCAATGCCGATGACTGCACATGTTCCACCTTCTTGAACACCATTCCCTTATAGACCCATACCTGAACTCCAATCGTTCCGAATTTGGTGACCGCATGACGGACCGCATGTTGTACATTCGCCCGGAGAGTCTGAAGAGGAATATTACCCTCCTTAAGGAGCTCCCGCCGTGCAATCTCCGCCCCATTTAATCGACCCGCTATCGTTACCTTGATTCCAAGCGCCCCACTCTGCATCGCCTTTTCAAGAGCCATTTTGACAGCGCGTCGATACGGCATGCGCCGTTGTATCTGACCCTGAATCGTCTCTGCGATCACCTCTGCATCAGAGTCAGGACTCCGCACTTCCCGAATGTCCACTTGGAACAATCCTCCAAAAACCTGCTCAAGATTTTTCCGTAGCTCTTCTATGGCCGCCCCCTGCTTCCCAATGATAACACCCGGTTTGCTGGTATGAATCGTCACCGCGATGTTTTTCCCTCGCTCAATCTCAATCTGACTGATACCGGATTCTTTCATCCGCGCCCGGATAAAATGGCGAATCCGCACATCATCCAATAAAAATGTCCGATACCGTCCACGTCGGGCAAACCAAGTGCTCGGCCAGGTATGAGTAAAGCCGATTCGAAAGCCGTTGGGGTTGACCTTTTGACCCATAACTATGAGGATATTTGCTTAGAAGCGGCCTTTTTGGAAACTTTTTCCTTGGTTTTTGGGATCTGCCTGCCCGCCGAAGCCTCGGCGTAGGTGGGGGATTTGGGATTTATTTGGCTTGCCGGCCGTAGTCCGCCTAAGGCGGACGAAGGCTGGTTCTTTTTTTCTGTTGGTCCTACTCCCAAAACCACTTCAATGTGAGAGGTAAATTTCCTGATTGGTCGCACGCGGCCCCGCGCCATCGGAACACCGCGACGATACGCGGTCCCCTGATTGACGAGGAGACGGCGAATAAAAAGATCATCGGCATGCTGCCGATCATTATGGACTGCATTCGCCAACGCTGATCGGATCACGCCGAGAATAGCCTGCGCTCCTTTTTTGGGCGTACGTTCAAGGATATCCATGGCATGCCGTACCGAGAGACCCCGCACCATCCCCGCAATGAGGTTCGTTTTTTTGGGAGCAAGCCGGTAAGAATGAAGATGTGCTTTCATGGATTATGTTGATGCGGGAGCAGAAACGGGAACGACCGGAGCGGGTGCGCCACCCGCCACACCGACTTTTGCCTGACCATCCGCCAATTTTCCACCATGCACTTTGAATTTTGTCGTCCACGAAAATTCTCCAAGTTTATGACCCACCATCTGTTCGGTGATGTACACGGGCAGAAAGTCCTTTCCATTATGCACAGCAAACGTAAAACCCACAAACTCCGGCGGGATATCAGAGTCTCTTGCCCATGTTTTGATAATACGCTTCTGTCCTGTCTCAACCATCTTCTCGACTTTCTTCATAAGAACAGGATCAATGTAGGGGCCTTTTTTAAGTGAACGAGTCATAGAAAAAATAAAGAAAAAATTACCGATTCTTCTTCAAACGACGGCGGACAATGAGTCTATCAGAATAGAGATGTCTTTGGCGTGTTTTTACGCCAAGCGCCTTCTTTCCCCATGGGGTCTTGGGGGCTTTGAGCCCAATAGGAGAATGCCCTTCTCCCCCTCCGTGCGGGTGATCAACAGCATTCATGGATTTTCCCAATACCTCGGGCTTGCGTCCGAGCCAACGCTGACGACCCGCCTTCCCGATACGGATAAGATTGTGTTCCGGATTGCTCACGATACCCAACGTCGCATAACACACCTTGAGAATCTTGCGTACTTCGCTGCTGGGAAATTGCACAATCGCATATGCGCCGTCAAACCCCATCAGAGTGGCGCTATTTCCTGCAGAACGAACGATCTGCCCTCCTCTGCCCGGTTGCACTTCAATATTGAAAATCTTATATCCCACGGGGATATGTTGCAGTTGCATGCGATTCCCGACTTTTGCTTTTGTTCGGATGGCACACACAATGGCATCTCCTTTTTTTAAACCCTCGGGAGCCAGATGATACCGTTTGTCTCCATCGGCATAGGTCACCAGTACAATATAGGCACTGCGATTGGGATCGTATTCGAGAGAGCAAACCTTCCCGACAACTCCTTCCTTGTCCGCGCAGGAAAAATCAACGGATCGCTCGCGCCGTTTGTGCCCCCCTCCACGATGTCGAATCGACACCTGACCTTTATTATCCCGACCGGAACAACGCTTTTTACCATGGACCAGGTTTTTAAGAGGACTCTCTTTACTTAAACCTGAAAAATCCGCCTTGCTCATAAAGCGTTGACTTGGAGTCGTTGGTTTAAGAAAACGAATCGGCATAAGCAAGAAGAGGTGTTAAGAAGAGCGGGCGACAGCAATATCAAGCGGTTTACTTTTTGGGGCAAGAGTAACAAGCACTTTTTTGTAGGAGTGACGCTTGTGTATGACCTTCCCCCCGCCCATTACCCGCACCTTTCCTCCCACATGAGCCGTTCGAACCTTTAGAACGTCCACATCAAAAAATGTTCGAAGAGCATTCAATATGTCCACTTTTGTCGCCTGCGGATGCACACGAAGACAGTGCACATGTTGATCTTTGAGTCGCTGCGACTTTTCGGTAACGATGACGCCGAGAATGACGGAGGAGAGATTCATTATGAGAGAGGGGCTTTCTTTCCAAATATCTCTTCGGCTTTCTTGATGGCATCGGTGAGAAAAATCAGTCGATGCGCTTTTAAGACATCTTCTGGATTCAGATACGACGCGATGAGGGTTTTGACACGAGGAATATTCCGGGTAGAACGTGCCCACAAATCATCTCTTTGCGGTAAAACAAAAAGAATACTCCGGCCAAGTTCGATAGGGAGTTTTTTTAGGAGCGCGTGTGTTTCTTTTGTCTTGCCCGTGAGCGTCCCTGATTCGAGACCAATAATAACGCCGTTTTTCGCTTGCCATGAAAGACACGATCGAAGTGCGCTGCGGCGCATACCCTTCGGCATATCCTTATGAAAATTCCGATCCTTACGGGGACCGAAGGATTTTCCTCCGCCACGAAGGAGGGGGCTGCGAATGTCCCCTCGTCGGGCGCGACCTGTTCCTTTCTGCTGATACAACTTTCGGGTCGACCCTTTTACTTCACTCCGCCTCTTTGCATGTGCAACGGGACGACGACGATTACTCTGTTGGAGTATAAGGGACTGATGCATGAGCCCCTGATTGATCGGTGCCTCAAAGAGAGAGGAGGGTAACTCGAGAGTTCCTGTTTTAGCGCCCGTGAGAGAGTACACATCGATCTTCATGTTTAGGTTTCAACGGTAATAAAGATATACCCCCCATTGGGGCCGGGAATGGGCCCCTTCACTCCTAAAATCCCATGCTCCGCATCGCAAAGAACAATCGGACGATGATGCAGAGTTTTTGTATCCATCCCCATATGACCGGCCATGCGTTTGCCCTTATGGATCCTTCCCGGCTTTGTACGCATCCCGATCGATCCAGGCTCTCTCTTAAAGTGAGATCCATGAGTGGCGGGCCCGCCTCCAAAATGATGCCGTTTCATCACCCCCTGAAACCCTTTCCCCTTACTCACCCCTGTTACCGTCACGGTGGTATTCACGGGGAGAACGTCCGCGCCTAATTCCTTGCCCGGCTCAAATCCCTCGAGCGACTGTACCTGCCACTCTTTTTGTCGTCGAAATTTGGTCAGTTCCTTCCCGTTCTTGGTCTTGTGGGGACTCGCCCCAATCCCGAGCACAATCGCGTTATATCCATCCTTTTCCTGGTTTTTAAGTCGAACGATCGTATTAGGTTCGACCTTGAGATACGTAACCGCAACCGCCTCCCCGCTCTCCGCAAAGATACGCGACATGCCGACTTTTTTGGTGATGAGACCGGGGACCATTGTATTCAGAGGTTCATCCGGCGAGATTCTTTTACAAACGTAAAAGGCTCACTCGAACGTGAACGTGAGGAGAGTGTAGAGGGAATAGAGATACCGTCAACAAAAAAAGGGCATTACGGTCATGCCATTCGAGATGCTATCCTATTGCCCATGGACCCCATCCGTCATGCAAAGGCTCAAAAGATGCGCACCGGTGGTCTCGATCCATATCCTTCTGCTTTTGCGCGATCTCATACGCTGCATGAGACCAAAGAGCTAAAAGATGGAAAACCAGTGTCCACTGCCGGTCGTATCATGCTTCTGCGAGAAATGGGAGGAATGACCTTCGCCCATCTGCAAGACCATACCGGGAGACTCCAAATTGCTTTTAAAGAGGATGAATTGAAAAAAGCGGAATACATACGCATGCTCGAACTTTTGGATCTCGGAGACATTATTGGAATAACCGGCAAACGATTCACCACCAAAAAGGGAGAGCTGACAGTGCTCGTAAAAGAATGGACCATGCTTTGCAAAGCACTGCGGCAACCACCGGAAAAGTGGCACGGTATCGCCGAGCAGGAGACCGCCTGGCGCCAGCGATACCTCGATACCTTGTCCAATCGTGAAACATTCGAACGATTCGAATTTCGGAGTTTTTTCCTCCAGAAGCTCCGTGAATTTTATTGGAGCAACGAATTCCTCGAAGTCGAGACTCCCATCCTCACCGGCGCCGCCTCCGGCGCTCTGGCCGAGCCATTCATCACCCATCATGCTGCATACGATCTCGATCTGTACCTGCGGATTGCCCCCGAGACCTTCCTTAAGGAGTGCCTCATTGGCGGATTCGATCGGGTTTTCGAAGTCGCTCGATGTTTTCGTAATGAAGGGCTGGACCCCTCACATCTGCAGGACTTCACGATGGTCGAGCACTATGCCGCGTACTGGGACTATCACAAAAACATGGAATTCACCGAACAGATGTTTGGACTTCTCATCCCCGAATTGATCGGGAAGTCGAAAATCAAAATCCCAGATCGCGAGAGCCATCTCGTCACCGTTGATTTTGCCCCCCCCTGGCCCCGCATTAGTATCCAGAGTGCCATCCTCGATGGCTGCGGCATCAATATTGCAGAATGTTCCTCGCAACAAGATCTCCTTAAAGCCATCGGTGACTTGGAGATCACCCTTGATGTCCCCGTCGAAAAACTAAGTCGAGGCAACCTCATTGATCAGCTCTACAAAAAAGTAGCCCGCCCGAAGATCCTGCAACCGACTTTTATCACCGAACACCCGATCGATCTCTCCCCTCTTGCCCGACGCAGCGACTTGGATCCCACGGTCACCGATCGCTTTCAGCTTGTTGTCGGAGGATGGGAGATTGTGAACGCCTACTCCGAATTGATCGATCCCGTTGATCAAGCCGCACGATTTGAAGATCAAGCCCGTGCCGCCGCCAAAGGTGATACGGCGGCGCACCGCAAAGATGATGAATTTGTGAAGGCCCTCGAATACGGATGCCCGCCCTGCAGCGGGTGGGGTATGGGGATTGATCGGATCGTAGCTCTCCTCACGCAACAGAGGAACTTGAGGGATGTGGTACTATTCCCGCTCATGAAACCACGTAAAGACGCGCCAGCGGATTTACATGTCCATGTGGCGCAGCCTCTCCTCCTTCAGCATGCCGAGTACGGTCATCTCCTTCCTGCAGCTCACGCCCTCCTCGAAGAGCACGCCACAAATACGAAAGCCCATCTTATTGCGACCGGTGCTGCGATGGCAGCACTCGCGACGAAATTCGGCGGGGATCCCGATACTTGGCGGGTTGCTGGGATGCTCCACGACCTCGATTGGGACTCTCTCGACAAAGACTTCGAAAAACACTGCGGAGAAGAACTCGACGCGATGTTACGCGGCATCAAAGCGCCCCCCGAACTCCTCGCGGATATTCGCGCTCACTATGCCAAGCGGTATGGAGCGGACTATCCCTTAAATTCGATGCTTCGCAAATGCCTCTACTGCTGTGATGAGCTCACGGGTTTCATCATTGCCACAACTCTGGTACGACCTTCCAAAAAAATTGCGGACACCGAAGTTTCCTCCATCAAGAAAAAATTGAAAGATAAAACCTTTGCCCGTCAGGTCGACCGGGAACAGATCGCTCAGTGCGAATCACTGCTCAACATTCCCCTCGATGATTTTATTTCACTCACTCTCTCTGCAATGAAGGGTGTCGCCGATCCGATTGGACTTTGACCCATGGGACGTGTTTTTTTTCACCGGCATCGCCGGGCCAAACAGTATTGTCACGACGATCATTTTCAACCATATCTTCCGGAACACATTCCACAGCATCGGTAGAGAACTGAAACTTTTGAAAAAGATTCTGTTCCATCGCGACTACTTGATCGCGAAGAGAAGATGTATACCGACAACGTTCCTTGTATGGAGCAGACTGTCCGAACACATTCACGGGCGGGGTACAACGAAGGGCATCTTCGTCAAAATCTTCACCGGCCAAATGGAGCGCACGTACGAGATCATCCGCCAGCGTCTCAAAACGACCGAGAAAATCCACCGAGTAGACCGTCGCATACAGTCTTCCCAGAAATCCGGGGTTTTCGCGCGCGCACAGTTGAATAAATTCAGCAAACACCTCCGACGCGGGTAAGACGAAATTCTCCCATTGACGTTGCATTTGAAAGGACCATAGGGATTGATACCACGTCAGGGGATTGCGCACAAAAGCAAAATTGAATCTTCCCAGCGTATGCACCGTCCGTGGAGTCGCATGATAAAATGCATGTTTCATCCGTCGGAAATCGTTTATCCCTTCAATCCCATTCCCGACTTCATTCGTCGGAATGCCCGCATTTTTGATCGCCTGACGGACCCACGTCCCTCCCGTTTTTGGCACGTGAAAGAAAATGGAATGCGGAAGTTCGAGGGCCATATGCATATGGTAACCACATCATCTATAATGTCCATGTTCATTATTTTCCGTCATGCCAATAATCGATCGACGCGTTACCGTCATTATTCCCGCATACAATCAACTGCCAACCGTGCGCAACTGCGTGGCGTCGTGCAAAAAATACGTTGACGCGCGACACACGATCCTGGTCATCGATGACGCGAGTGCGGAATCAAATTTCGCGCGACAAATCCGGATTACTCTGGAGCACATGCCGAACGCCCGATACGTGCGAAACACCGCCAATCTTGGTTTTGTAAAAACATGCAATCGCGCGGTATTCGATATTGACGCGACGGATAACGACATTCTGCTCCTCAATGCCGATGCCGAACTTACGGAGGGGTCGGTCGAGGAAATGCTCTCTTGCCTTTATCTCAACGATCGTACAGGCGTCTGTTGTCCACGGAGTAATCACGCGACGATCCTGTCATTCCCGCCTCTATCGGAAGATCCACGCACGCCCGATCTCTCCTACACACAATGGAACATGTTGAAGAATCACCTTCCCCGCACCGCCCGTCTCCCCACCGGAGTCGGCTTTTGCATGATGATCCGCAGGGAGTTGATCAAGCGATTTGGTTTGTTCGATCCCATCTACGGCAAGGGATACAACGAAGAAAATGACTTCTGCATGCGCATCAATCGTTACGGATACTCCATCGTCATGGCCAACCGCGCATTCGTCTTTCATCACGACATCCCGTCGTTCACTCCGGCCGAAAAAATCCGACTGGAAGAACGGCATAGCGCCGTGCTCAACGAACGATTTCCCGAATATCGCAGACGAGTGGGAGAATATGAGCGCTGGGAACGATCGGGCGCCGAATATTTTGCCGAAATCCTCTCCCCCCGGACGAACCGTAAAAAAATTCTTATCGATCTCTCCCACCTGCATGCCGTCTATAACGGAACATCGCAGTACGTGCTCGAGCTTCTGGTCGAACTTGTGCCGCGACTGACCAAACAATGCGACGCGCATATTCTCATTCGTCCGATCGTTGACGCGTTTTTCGGGATTTCCAAACGCTATAAGAATATTCACTATCCTGATGCAGGTGTCTGCCCGCTGTTTGATCTTGTGTTTGTCCCGCAGCAAATCTTTCACATGGGACACCTCGCGTTGCTCAATCGACTCGGCGTGCGGATCGTATCAACGGTGCATGACGTCATCGCGCTGCGATGCGGACAACTCTGCACCACGCATATGAATATTGCCTTTCGGGAAAGCATCCGCTTTTGCGATGGCATCATTACCGTGAGTAAAACGACACTCGCGGATATCGAAGACGCGTTTTATTCGATCCTGCAAAAACGGCCTTCCCTTCCGCGACGGGTCATCTATAACGGGGCAAATACCAGCCGGGATGATCGACACGTGTTGCCTTTAGAATCAACGATACCGCTTGATCGCGACTTTCTCCTGCTCATCGGCAATCACTTCGCGCACAAAGCAATAGAATTCGCGCTCAAACATATCCCCAAAGACCAAGGAGTGATTGTGCTTGCAGATAAAAAGCCGACCTATACCGAACGTCAAAGAACATGGAATCTGCGAAGCGGTGCGGTTCACCCATCCCTCATGCGCGCTCTCTATACGCAGTGCGCCGCCGTTCTCTTTCCAAGCCAATACGAAAGCTGCGGTTTGCCGATACTGCACGCGAGTTTTTATGGAAAACCCGTCATCGTACAAGACCTCCCCGTGACGCGGGAGGTAACACAAGAATACGGTATCGAAGAATACGTATTTCCATGCGCGCGATGGAATGATCTGCCCGCTATCCTGCAACGCGCGCGGGCAGCCGCGCCGAGTCTTCTCCCGAAACATCACGAACGATCCTGGGCGGTATGCGGCGCGGAAACCGCGGGCGCGCTTTTGACCATTCTCGATCAACCGGCAGATGTTGACGCGTTGGAACAACGGTTTTCTGCGCTCAAAACACTGGAGTTTTTCCATGAACAACAAGAAGTCGCTTCGTTTGTGGGGAAAAAACTCCGTCGTTTTCCTCAAACGAAATCGTTTGTGAAAAAGGTTCTCCAGCGGGCGGGGCTTCTGGAATAACCGTCATCGACCCGCTATTCTTCATCTATGCCTCAGAAAAAATCGCATATCTACGGCACATTTTCAACACTCTGGCATAGCGTTCTTTTCCCCATCCTCGACGCTCTTCAGCCAAAAACAATCGTGGAAATCGGATCGGATCAGGGGCATCTCACGCGTCGGTTGTTGTCCTTTTGCCAAAAACGATCCGGTGCGTTACACGTCATCGATCCCGATCCAAAATATAATCCTTTGGACTGGCAACGCGACAGAGGATCAACCCTACATTTCCATCGCGCAAAAAGTCTGGACGCTCTCCCGCGCATTCCTCAATACGACCTGGTACTTATTGATGGCGATCACAATTGGTACACCGTATTCCACGAACTCAAGCTTATTGAGAAGCAAGCCCTCCGGCAAAAAAACTTTCCCGTTATTCTTCTTCATGATGTGACATGGCCGTATGATCGTCGTGACGCCTATTACAATCCCGCGGATATCCCGGAGGAGCATCGCAAACCCTATGAGCGCAAAGGATTGGATCCTCAAACCGATGTATTGCAACCATACGGCGGGTTCAATCGCCGCATGTGTCACGCGCTCGCGTCAAACGGCAGTCGCAACGGCGTGCTCTCTGCGATTGAAGACTTTTTGCGTCAGACGACCGTCAACCTCCGTTTTCTGTCCATCCCCGGCATTCACGGCACCGGCGTGATTTTTTCGGAAGACGCGTGTTCACATACAAAAGAATTTTTATCGTTTCTCCATGCCATGACCGGGAACACTCCGCTCAATAATCACCTGCGTGAAATAGAAAAACAGCGCGTCAACATGGTGATTGCTCATGAGGAATTGCAGCGACATATGAATACCCTGAAAACAACAACCGATGTACTACGATCTGAATGCACGGATCTCCGTGCACGATTGCGACAGATACAGCATGAACACGATGCGCTTCTCCATCTCATACAACATATGGAACATACGCGCAGTTGGCGATTGACCGCACCTCTGCGCATAACCGAACAAAAACTGAATTCTTACTTATCCAAACCCGCAAGACACTGCTGCTGACTTCTATTTCTGGTACGCTGATATACGCGATGAATATTGCTTCGGCAGATCTTTTCTTGCTCCTGTCGTTCTTCATGCAGACGTTTCCAAATCCGCACAGAATCATCCTGGACGATCCTCCCGCTCCGCATGCCGATCAGGCGATCACAATGACGGAAGAGAGCGGGAGCATTATGCGTCGCCAAAATCACCGCGGCGCCGCGTTCTTTTAATGATTGCATCGTCGTAAAACACTTCTCACGGAATTCTTCATCGCCCACTGCGAGCACTTCATCAAAAAGAAAAATATCCGCGTCGACGTGTATCGCGGCGGAGAACGCCAGCCGCATGCGCAATCCCGTGCTGTAATATTTTAACGGGAGATCCTTATGGGACTCTGTGCCCGCAAAACGGATAATTTGCTCAACCGGATACTGGTCATCCTCCGATAGACCATACAGTAAACGGAAAAAACGCAGATTTTCAACGGCGGTGCGTTCCGGGTGAAATCCTTCGCCCAAACCAAAAAAACAAGATACTCTCCCCCTCTTCGCCACGATACCTCGTTCGGGAACCAGAAGACCGGCCAATACCTGCAGCAGCGTCGTTTTTCCACTGCCGTTGGGACCGGTGATCCCCAGCCATTCTCCTTCATGGAGATCGAACGACACATCCCGAAGCGCAGGGATGGTGACGTGCTCCGTCTTGCCAAACGGCAATGACCATCCCCCGCCCGCGGGGACCGCACAGCGGTATGTGAGATCAATATCCAAACACCTAAGAAGGGGGGCCTGCCCGCCGTAGCTCCGCAGCGGAACGGAGGAGCGAAGGAGGGGACTAATACTCATGGAGAAAGTATCGGGAACGATATTGATAGAGTCCTATCCCGCACGCGAGGACCACGGCCGTAAAAACGGATACCAATACTATTGTCCATAGGGAGTCATCCAACGACCGATCGGTGTACACCAAAAGCGTGCGAACCTCGCGGAGGAGGATAGACAGCGGTTGGTACCTGATAAGATCGTCGATCCTGCTCTCCAGTAATCGCGGACGATAAAAGACGGGTGTCAGCCAAAAGAGAAGCTGTAACGCGATTTGCCACGCGTGCCCGATGTCTCTGTACCGAAGACTGTACGCCGCAAGGATCATTCCCACGCCCAACGCCAACGCGGTCATTTGCAGCATCGCGGCCGACACAAACAGAATACGCGGAGATATGCCTGATCCGAGGATGAGAGTTGCCAATAAGAGAATCGCCATATGAATGCCCAGTACGATAAAACTCGTCCACCCTACACTCCACATGAGCACAATCCGAGGAAAGGGTATGCGCTGGATCAGACGCTGCTTCTGCAAAAGTATGCCGACGCACTGAGAGGTCGTGACGGAAAAATGTTCCCAAAAAATAATGCCGCTGAAGAGGTAGAGAGGGTACTGCCTGATGTTGGTCCCGAGCAACGTATTAAACACCTCATACAAGACAACGAATTTGAGAGCAGGTTTGAGAAATACCCATACCATCCCCAGAGCTGTGCTGCGATACTGCAGCGAAAAATCCGACCACCCCATACTCAATGCAATGCGCGCGCATTGGCCAAAGGAATATGATGAGGAACGCGTCATACGATTATTTCCTCCTCCCGCTTGGGCGTAAGCACTTCTATACCTTTTTTTACCGACCGTACCCGCTCCGCAAAAGGCTCCATCTGCTTCAGTTCCCCGTGAACAAGAATCAGTTTTTTTAACCCTTCCACCTTACTGATATATGCATCCAAATCATTCTTATCCGCATGACCGGAATACGCGTTGATGTAATGCGTTTCCGCACGCTTTCGGTACATCTCATTGAAAATCTTCACCTCCGTGATGTCCTTCTCGATAATCCGCCGACCAAGGGTCTGTTCCGCCATATACCCCACGGCCACAATACTGTTGCGTGTTTCTTCGATCGTATTGCGGAGATGATGGCGAATCCGCCCGGCCTCGCACATCCCCGATCCCGCCATAATCACCATAGGACCGGGCTTTCCATTGAGTGCTTTACTGTCCTCTGCACTCTCTGTATATGTGACGAGTGAAAAATGGAACGGGTTATGCGCACGAGCAAGGAATTTGTCATAGATCTCTCGATCATAGCACTCGGGATGCTTCATAAAGACATCAGTGACTTTAGTTGCCAGAGGTGAATCGATGAAAATCGGGATCGCGGGAATTTCTTTGGCATCCCAAAGAAGATGAAGATCGTAGACAATTTCTTGCGTTCGCTCGAGAGAGAATGCCGGGATAACGATTTTTCCCCCGCGTTCCGCGGTTTTCACGACGATGTCGCGAAGTGCGTTTTTTGCCGTTGCAACATCTTCATGCAATCGATTTCCGTATGTACTTTCACAAACGAGCGCTTCCACCGACGGCATCGCCTCAGGGTTGCGGATAATCGGGAGCATGTTTCTCCCCAGATCGGCGCTGAAGCCGACCCGACGCATGCGTCCGCCCTCTTCGATCTCTAAAAGCACCATCGCCGCTCCGATGATGTGCCCCGCGTCGAGAAACTGGGCTTTGACGCCCGGGACGACATCAAACCATTCGTGATAATTGCGGCCGACAAACGTCCCTTTGCATTTGGCCGCTTCCTCCTGGGTATAGAGCGGCCCGTCGCACTCCATCATGACATCCTTAAGGTGTTTGCAAAAATATTCTTCATCTTTCTCTTGGATATATCCTCCGTCCTGCAACATAACATCCGCCAAATCAGCCGTCGCGTAGGTACAATACACCGGACCCTTGAAACCTTTTTTGCAAAGGACCGGGATCCGCCCCACATGATCCATGTGGGCATGACTCAAAATGACGGCATCGATTGTACTCGGATCAAATGCAAATGTTGCGTTCTTTTGCGCGGATTCCCGCCGCGCACCCTGAAAGAGTCCGCAATCGAGAAGGATACGATGTTTGCCAACCTGAATCTCGTGACACGTCCCCGTCACCTCTCGAGCTGCACCGTGAGCAATGATTTTCATGACTGTAATCCTACAGCGTAGAGTAAATTATCGCATTCTTTTTTTGTAAGTTGCCGAACCTGACCGGGTTTTAGCTTTGGATCTGTAAGTGTCATAATCCGGACCCGTTTTAAAAACTTCACCGGACATCCCACTTTTTGACACATTCTCCTTATTTGACGGTTGCGCCCTTCGGTAAGAGCAATCGTGAAAGAGGATGCTCCCAGTCGCCGGACTTTTGCCGGTTTGGTTTTCGACCCATCAATCGTCACCCCCCGTTCTAATTTGTGCAGTTGTCCATCGGTGATTGATCGCACGGTCGTCACTTCGTATTCCTTTTCATGATCGAATTTGGGATGTGTAAGACGATATGCAAGTGAACCGTCATTGGTAAGAAGAAGGAGTCCTTCCGTATCTTTATCCAGTCGTCCCACATGAAAAACGGCTCCGTGCAATGTTGCAGGAACCGCATCTAAAGTCTCAACACCAACCGGTTTATTCATGACGAAGTACAGCATTTCCTGCCGCGCCTTCAAAACCGTTCCATCCACTTTAATAACATCCTTTTCAGGATCCGCCTTCTGCCCAAGCATGGCAACCTCCCCATTCACCTTCACAAGACCTGCTTGAATATACTCCTCGGCCTTCCGCCGGGAGCAAATACCGCGAGCCGATAAAATTTTCTGTAAACGTTCTTGCATAAGATGTTAAAAGTGGCTCTTTTTTTATTTTAAAAACAATGTCTTGGCGGCGTCCTACTCTTGCGTAGCAGATGCCACACTACCATCGGCGCTGAAGGGCTTAACTGCTGTGTTCGGGATGGGAACAGGTGTACCCCCTTCGCTAAAACCACCAAGACATTATTTTTAAAAGATCATGAGTGAACACATCTTGCCCACCCTCTCAGTAACATGTAGATAGTTCTTCACGTTTAAAAAAACGCGAAAAAATGAAATGTCGATCGTCCGTTCGTATCACTCGGCTGAACGCATTACTGCGTGTACACCTGTGACCGATCAAGCAGGTAGTCTTCCTGCGGACTGATGGAGAGACGCAATCTTGAGAGGGGCTTCCCACTTAGATGCCTTCAGCGGTTATCCCGTCCGAACATCGCTACCCTGCAATGCCGTTGATAACGACAACAGGTACACAAGAGGTTCGTTCACTCCGGTCCTCTCGTACTAGGAGCAACTTCCTCACGTCTCTTGATGATCACGGAGGATAGAGGCCAAACTGTCTCACGACGTTCTGAACCCAGCTCGCGTACCGCTTTAATGGGCGAACAGCCCAACCCTTGGGACCTTCTACAGCCCCAGGATGCGATGAGCCGACATCGTACATAATCCATATTTTCATATGGTGCAGACTATATCTTTTTCCTGTCACCGGCTTTAGGCTCTAAAAGAGCCGTAACCTGGTTTGTATAGACAGGAATCGGCGTATTGATCTGATTTCATTCAGATCCTCCCCTTTCGGGTCAGTCGTTACGGGGTCATTATAGCAATTTGTATCGAAAACATGGACATACATACGGATCCACAATCGTTTTGAGTCTTTTCGTACTTTCCGTACTCACGCGTAATCGAATATATTCTTTATCACGATTGAAGCTGGAGGTAATTGCAAATGCTTTATAAAGAAGCATTTGCAACATTCTCTGCTCTTCAATCGTGAACTGCTGTGTATTGAGATACACTGCTGATCGACTTTTGGTCCCATCGTCCATAAACCACACT
>JACPXZ010000025.1 GCA_016196225.1 Candidatus Peregrinibacteria bacterium | reverse complement strand
TCCGCTGAGCTACGGGGGCATGTATAACATTGTACCGTGATCCCCCTTCATATTCACTTGCAACACTGCTAACTCAGCATATATCCTTATCAGCCATGTCTGCCAATGTGCCATCCACGGGAAACACCGAAGTCGTCATGCGTATCGCTATGTCCATCGACGCATTCCTCGCGTTACAAGAGCAATTTATTCGCGATCTTGCGGCCGTTTTGAGTTGTGACGAAGATGAAATTAAAATCATTGGACTCTATCCTGCCCGCCCCGAAACACCGGCGGGTTTTATCGATGCAGCTCAACTATGTGAACTCGGCAAAACGAAGACTCACTGAAGATTAAGGAATCATCATCCGCATATGGATCCATCGCGCGATCAACCCTGTGACAAAAAACAGAATTATTCCTCCAATCGCGACAAAAGGATAAACGGTTGATTCTTGCTCGCAAGAGTTACTGCAGCCATCCCCCGATTTGGTGTTCCCGTCATCACAAGCCTCCCCTTCCTGGAACATTCCGTCCCCGCAAACAGGGGTGCGACATGTATTCTGGCATGTGTCCGTATTGACGCGATTGCCATCATCGCATTCCTCATCGGTATCTTTAACCCCGTCTCCGCATGACGGTGGCCAACAGTCACTTCGACAATGATCCGGTTCTGTATCAGAATTCTCCATACCGTTATCGCAGCGTTCACCAAGAGCGGTATCCACGACCCCATCCCCGCAAAACGGCATGAGGCAGAGCATCCGGCATGTGTTTGGCGAATCGTTTGAGTTATACTGACCACTGTCACACGATTCACCCAGTTCCAATAAACCGTTTCCGCAATCGGCCTTAAAACATCGGGCATTACATCCATCACCCGAGAGTCGATTACCATCGTCACACTCTTCGTTGGTATCAAGGACGCCATCACCGCAGTACGAAAGACGGCAGATCGGGCGACATGCATTGGGCGCAGTATCCGAATTTTTGTCTCCATTGTCACATTCTTCCCATTGCTCCAGGATACCATCACCACATCGTCCGAGAACATCCGCTTCGAGTAAACACGTTGCCGAACACCCATCACCGTCTTCTTCATTCCCATCATCACACTCCTCGATTCCCTCAATCCGGGTATCACCACAAATCGAAATCGGTTCCTCTGGGAATTGCAACACCGGTGTAGTCGTGGACTGTACTCGGCGAGCATCACTTAAGGTCAACGAAATCCCCTCATCAACAACAGTCGGAATGGGGGTTTGGACTGGGAGAGGAGGAGTGCGATCCGATGTGAGGGTGGTGCATGGCGGGAAAAAACGGATGCGACAACCCCCCTTGCAATTGTTCCCTGCCGCATCACACATGGGGAGAGAACAACTTGTACCGCATGTTTTTTCCGTCAATTTATCTGTTTGGGAGTCGCGCTGCGGTTCGCACTCCTCTCCAATGTAGGCGGTGACTTCGCCGTCGCCGCAGTAGAGTTTTTCACACCATCGGGAACAATCTGCCAAACCGTTGTACTGACCAAGATCACATTCTTCTCCTTTTTGCGATTCCACGACGCCGTTTCCGCAATTGATCGGAGGGGGGGGACGAGTGCTCGGCCGTACGGTCGATACAGATTGCTGGGTATCCATTGTTTTGAGAACTTGTACTTTGCGCTTCGTCACCTCTCCCGTGCACGCCGGTAAAAAATCTCTCGTACAACCACCGGTACACGTTGCTCCTGTACATAAGGGCAGTTTGCAACTGAGTCCGCATGACGGAGATACAAAGAAATATTTTGTGCCTTCCTTTGTATCTTCTTGCGTCACTTCCATCTCGCATTCTTCTCCCAAATGAGAAGAAATAATTTCGTCTCCGCAGAATAACATTCGACAGTCATAAGAACAGTTTGTCACGCCGTTAAAACGACCATTGTCGCACTCTTCGCCTTTTTCTGCATTCACAATACTGTTCCCGCAATCCGGAGGCGGACCGGAACGCTTGGGTGGAGGAAGGACTTTTGCCCCCCCTCCGCCCCCACCCCCACCGCCACCACCCTTACCCCCACCGCCACCGCCCCCCCCTATCAAAAGATTGCACTGCGTATTGCAGCTGCTACTCAACGATGGTTCACACTCTTCCACATTGGCACGCACGTACCCATCACCGCAAACCGCCGTCTTACATGTGGCGGGGCATGCATCCGTATTCGAGGAATTGCCATCGTCACATGTCTCCCCCGCCGTCGTATTCAATTTTCCGTCACCGCAACTCACCGCCGTACAGTCCGAATCGCAGGTGGCCGTTTCGCCCCCGCCGTCACATGCCTCGCTCCCGGCCGCAATACCATCGCCGCAACCGGTACTGCACGTACTCGGCGTCCCGCTGCACGAGTATCCGCTCTCGACCGTACACGTCGCCGAACATCCATCACTGGCTGTCGTGTTCCCATCGTCACACCCTTCCGCCCCTTTTTTAAGACCATCCCCGCAAATCCCACTGCATACACTTGGTGCACTCCCCGTACACGAAAATCCTGTTTCGACCGTACACGTCGCCGAACATCCATCACTGGCTGTCGTGTTCCCATCGTCACACCCTTCATTGCTTGCTTTGATCCCATCGCCGCAGGTGGAGCTACAGGTACTCGGAGTTCCCGAACACGAAAAACCCGTCTCCACGGCACAACTCGCGCTGCAGCCGTCACCTGCCGTTGTATTGCTATCGTCACATCCCTCACTCCCCTTTTTAAGCCCATCTCCGCATACGGGAGTACATGAACCGGCTCCCGCTCCCGTACACGAATAACCACTCTCGACTGCACAACTCGTCGAACAACCGTCCCCGGTCGTCAGGTTGCTATCATCGCACCCTTCGCTCCCGACCTTGAGACCATCACCACAATTTTCGCTACAGGAACTTGGTTCCCCATCACACGACCATCCACTTTCGACTCTACACAAACTCGAACAACCGTCACCATTGGTACTGTTATTATCATCACACTGCTCGTTCTCCTCAATAACACCATCCACCGTAATACAATGGTTACTCCCCGCATGATATCCGTATGCAATATGCACTCCATTGAAGATCAATATCTTTGGGGTAAGCAATCCCTGTGCCTGATACACAAAAAACCCGCCGATCACTCCAACTGTCATCCACGCCGCCGTTACACGAACAGTATTCCACATAAATCCTGTGATTATACCATTTTTTCCCCATCCGTGCCCGTCCCAAAACTGGGAAAACCAAAAAATAATGGTATAATGTATTTAAGAATAGTACACCCACTCCAATCATGAGACTGACGAAAATCGTCTGCACGCTCGGGCCATCCACAGATCATGCGCTCATCATGAAACATCTGATCAATACGGGAGTCGATATCGTTCGCATCAATCTTTCGCATGGTACCCGTAAAGAGCATGATCATCGCATTGCATTGGTTCGCAAAATTGCTGCGAAGAATCCGATTCCTCCTGCAGTCCTCTTTGATACGCGGGGGGCCGCAATCCGCACCGGAGACGTCCGTGACCCTTTGGATATTCATAAAGGTCAAATGGTTATCTTTTCGTCCGCCCCCACTCCCCGCAAAAACAATCTTCCATGTATTTATGTCAATTACGATGGATTTGCAAAAGACGTTGCCACAACCAAGAAGATTCTTCTCGACAACGGGGAGCTTTCCTTTGACATCGTTCGAATCGAAAAAAACAAAGATGTCGTTGGGCGCGCACGGGAAGACGGGGTCATTGGTTCACGACGTCATATCAATCTTCCCGGAGCAGATGTCCATTTGCCGTCGCTCACCCAAAAAGACTGGGATGACATTGTCTTCGCCATAGAGCAGGACATCGATTATGTTGCCCTTTCTTTTATCCGAACCGCTGATGACATTGAAGAAGTACGGCGATTTATTCAAAAGAAAAAGGGTTCTCTCTCGATCATTGCCAAGATCGAGACAGCGCAGGCGGTACAAAATATTAACGAAATCATTCGTGCTGCCGATGGGGTCATGGTCGCGCGGGGCGATCTCGGTGCAGAAATCCCCTACGAACGCATTCCCGCTGTTCAGGATGCCATCGTGTCTCTTTGTGGAGATGCGGGTAAACCCGTCATCGTCGCAACCCATATGCTGGAAAGCATGCGAGAACATCCCATTCCCACCCGTGCCGAAATCACCGATGTCGCCCACGCAGCAGTCACACAAGCGGACGCCACGATGCTTTCTGGTGAAACAGCAAATGGAAAATTTCCCCTTCGTGCCGTCGAAGCGATGGCCAATATTTTGGAGGAGACCGAGCGGAATCTCGCCCGATTTGCACATAGTGGTATTCAGGGTGTTCATGATGAACGTGAAGCACGTGCAGAAGCGGCTGCTTCCATGTCCGAGTCTCTGGGTCTCCCCATTGTGGTCTTTACCCGAAGCGGCCGCACTGCAGAGGCTCTCAGCAAATTCCGTCCGTCTACCCCGATCATTGCTTTAACAGACACTCCACGGGTGCAGCGCAAACTCTGTCTCTTTTTTGGAATTTATCCGCTTCTTCTTCCTTTTAAAAAAGATCCGGAATCTACCCTGCAAAACGCATGGACAATCATCAAAAAAGCAAAACTTCTCCATAAGGGGGATCGCTGCATTCTTGTCTCCGATGTACGTTCCAAAGACGGAGGGATCAGCACCGTTCAAGTCCGCGCAATACCGTAGAAGAAGCGTCAAAAAAATTTCCTTATTGTTCCTCGGCATACTCCGTCACTCTCGGAGCGACCATTAAGCGAATACGTTTGTCTTGCTGAAGTTGCTCCAACGCTTGCGACTCTGCAATTTCCATCTTGAGTACTTCTTCTTCGAGAAGAAGCTGTGATCTCTCTCGCTCCAGCGTGCGTAATTGATATCCCTTCGTCGCATTGGCGTTCTGGTGGAACAAAATAAAAAATGCAAGAACCAGGATAAGCACGCCAATGACGATAAGAAGAAGGAGTGTACTCTGTTCAACCATTCGTCCAAGAGATGTACGGCGAGGGATATCAGTCACTATTTCATTCTAACACACGCTGTATCACACGGAACTTCGCACTCCGTGATCGGGGATTGTTCTTCACTTCTTCCTCCGACGGACATATCGGTTTTTTGGTAAGGATTTGATATGTGGAAGGATCAAGAGCACGAAAAGATTGTTTCACCATACGATCCTCCAGCGAGTGATAACTGATAATCCCCATCCGTCCCCCACTGTTTAGCAAAGAGGGTCCCTGTTGTAACAGAATATTCAGAGAGCCGAGTTCGTCGTTTACTGCAATGCGGAGAGCTTGGAAGATTTGTGGAAGGAGTTTTCGTGCAAAACGTCCAACGATATCCTCTGCACATTTTTTCAGACCCAAGGTGGATTGAACATTTTGCTCCTTGATCGCGCAAGCAAGTCGCCGGCTAGATTTGATCTCACCATATTGCCAGAGAACATCGGCAAGTTCTTTCTCCGATATTTGCGCAATCAACTGTGCGCCACTCAGTCCTTTTGTTTGATCAAACCGTAAATCCAGCGGTCCATCTTCCCGATACGTAAATCCCCTCGTTGGATCATCAATGTGCGGTGAACTTAAACCAAGATCCGCAAAGATGATGTCAAACGTATCATGCGTCGAGCTCACCATGACACGAAAATTCCCCTGCACCAATTTCACATTCTTATCTTCCTTCAGATTCTCCCGCGCCATCTTCAGATTCTCACCGTCAGCATCGATCCCGACTAAAAACCCTTTTGAACCAATGTTTTCTAAAAACGCTTTTGCATGTCCCCCGAGTCCCACCGTGCAATCAAGAACATGGTCTCCGACCCTCGGGTTCAGAATATCAACAACCTCTTTTAAGAGAACCGGAATGTGCTGCATTAATACAGTGTACATATTTGACATAATCAATTTAAGTTGTACTATCATGGAAGTCTCCACGAGACGGTCTCGTGGATCCGTTCCTTCTCTTTACAGGAGATCAAGTCATGCAAAGGCGTCACGGAGTCAGTCGCGCAGATGTTATTGTCGTCACGATAATAATCGCTGTCGGTCTCGCGATCTTCATTCCCGCAATCAAGTACGCACGCGGGATAGGACATCGGTCAAGTATCCTTCGGAACATGGATGCCCCTATGGGATTTGAGGGCGCCGGATACTTCCGAGAACTCGAGAGCACCGTCGTGATCTCTGCACCGGAAAAGGATGTTCCGTCGGGCCTCTACCATGCGTCCATCCCCATCCCGGACAATGGGAATCCCCTCATTACTGGAGGCGTTCTCAAGGAAGCATTGAATAATCGCATCCGGCAATGGGCGCGCTCCAACAACGTGCGGGTCATTGCAGCCACCTACGACACCAACCCGGAGGTTACGGAGCTGTATATTCACTTTTCAGTCGTGCGGTGAACCCGGTCTCCCTGCAAGGAACATTTTTCCCCTCCGTATCGTGTTCGACACGGAGGGCATTTTTAAAATGTCCATTCAGCGCAGAATTTCACATCGCAGAGCATTGACGTAAACCATTAAGAATGTAAAATGTATTACTTTGATTCAGCAGCTTGCCATCTCCCTGCTTGGCTTTGTGTTGAGCCTCTCGGCTTCTCCCGAAGATCTGTCCGCCACCCGGGCACTCGCCGCTTGGCAACCGAGTATCGGCGATCAACTCATTATCGATACCAAAGACAATATCGGATACCTTCTGCATCCATCGGGACAATACCTTTCCTTTAAACTTGTCACCGGACAACGCCGCACGGTGAACTACATCGGCCTCACGTATAACGCGGCAACACCGGCAAAAGATTGGATTGCAAAGTCTCATCATGTCAAAGGAGATCGCATCACCTATGGCCCGAGCGGTCGCTTCATCCGTCTCTATGAGAACGGCGATATTTACACCCACTACGGTATTCATACGCATGCCTATGGCGATGAATATCTCGCCAGTGACAATCGTTACCGCAGTATGGGTTGCATTATTGTCAGTGAAGATATGTTTGACCTGATCGAACGCACATATCTCTTGAGCGGAAAATATCTGCGCGTCGCCACCCGTGAGGGAATAGGGAATAATGAGTTGGCGCTGGCACAGTAGACTATCCCGGACGATCGCTACTGCGTTATAGTGCTCATATCGATTTATCATATGTACATTCTCCCGGCATTCTTTTTGCGCTCGTCGCTATGATCTCCTGGGGGCTGGGTGATTTTTTCATCCAGCGCACGGTGCGTTTGATTGGGAGTACCAAGGCACTTTTTTGTATTGCAATCACCGGTACGATTGTTCTTTTTCCATTCGTATGGAGAGAGCTCCTATTATTGGATATGCCGGATCTTCTCCTGCTGTCACTTCTGACATTTGTCGTTATTGTTTCCGCATTATTTAATTTTGAGGCATTGAAGACAGGCAAAATTGCCATTATAGAACCCATTATCGGATTAGAGCTCCCTATCACCGTTGCCCTTAGCATCAGTCTCGCACACGAAACCCTATCCCCCAGCCAATGGTTGCTCATTGTGATCGTTTTTATCGGCATCACCTCTGCGACCACTCTTCAGTATTCGCACCTTCATTATCATAAACGAATATTCGAAAAAGGGGCAATCCTTGCAGGACTGGCGGCTATCGGCATGGGCCTCACCAACTTTCTCGTAGGTATTTCCAGCAGAGAAATTTCTCCACTCCTTACGATCTGGTTTTCGCATACCGGTATCGCCCTCATTATCGGAACATATCTCTTGATCACCCATACACTCATCGATCTTTATCGGGATGTGTGCAAACATCCCTGGCCTGTCATGAGCCAAAGTTTCCTCGATAATATCGCGTGGATCGCGTTTGCGTTTGCCACCACTTTTATCCCCATTGCCGTTGCGACCGCCATCAGCGAAAGCTATCTCGCCCTTGCCGTTCTCCTCGGCCTCCTTGTCACGCGCGAAAAAATAAAAAATCACCAAAAAGCCGGCGTCGCCATGGCCGTTTCCGGTGTCATCCTTCTTTCGGGTATCTCCTAACATGAGAAGCTTTCAATTGGAACATATCTCTCTATCTCCTATACTTTGCGTACGTTCTTTATAAGGAAAAATGGAGAGGTGGCTGAGTGGTCGAAAGCGCCGCACTGCTAATGCGGTATACGGGCTTAAACCCGTATCGCGGGTTCAAATCCCGCCCTCTCCGCCACGTCGTTCGCGAACGACGTGGCTCTGCCACCATGGATTATGTTACCCTTCTGGTCCCATGCCCCCCATCCAAACCCAATGGTACGTTGTTGCAGGATCGCCCTCCTCAGGTAAAACCACAGTCGTTCACCGTCTCTTCCTTGAGGGACTTCGTATTATCCCTGAAGTTCCTCGTGCGCATGCCGAGCTCGAGATGGCCAAAGGAAAGACGCTCCATGAGATCCGCGGACAACCGCAGATCTTTCAATGTGCGGTCGTGGATCTCCAAATTCTGCGCGAACGAACCCTCGATCCGAATGAGACCATGGTCCTCGATGTCGGTCTTCTCGATATGGTCCCGTACTGCGCTATGCACGGCGTAAAAACCGATCCCATCTTCGAAGAGTGCAAAAAACGACGGTATAGAGAGATATTCCTTTTTGATCCTCTACCCTTTGTTCGCGATCATATACGTATAGAAGATTCGGGCATGGCGGCAAAAATCGACCGTGAGATTGAAGAAGCCTATCGATCCATGGGATATGACCCTATCCGTGTCCCCCCCCTTCCCCTTGAGAAAAGAGTCGTATTTGTCCTGGAACACATCCAAAGAGCAGAAAAAATACGGGAGGAGTTTTTATCAGCGGTATCTTAAAGTGGCTTAAATAAGAGAATAAACATAATAATATTGATATATAGATATATATTGACAATATTGTCAATTATAGGTAATTTATCCCACTCTCTTCTCTTACCCCCTTTTTCTATATGAGGAGAATCATCGCATTATTCCTGGCTACGGTCTTCCCTATCACCTCTCTCCCTTTTGCTGAGGCCGCGCCTGCGCCCACTGCTCCGGAACTCCCAGTGCTGGTCGCGACACTTTCCACCGTTTCTACTGGGAGGCTACGCATTATTGAGCAGATGGAGCGCAACAAAAATAATGCCATGCTGCATCGCCTGCTTCAGGATCATCTGCGTATCCTCAACTCCACACGAACCCGAATGCAGACGGAGCGAAATCAAACGGCTCTTGAGCGGATAAAGTCACGCATGACCCAGGATCTAAAAATTATTGCACAAAACCAAGCAGAAGTCCGACGCACTCTCCTCTTAAGTCACATGAATACCCCGCGCAAAAGTCGTCGCATTCTTAAACAAGAAGTAAATACACGACGGGAAACGGAACGATGCCTCAAGACTGCAAACGATCCTTGTTCTTGCTCCTGTGGACATCTGACAAAGAAACCGGTCCCTGCAGCACTCCCGTCTGCTGCTACCAAACGCATAAGGGAGCGCTCAGAAAAACGTGTCGACCGGATCCACAAGAGACAGCAACGCATCTATGAAAACCGGCGTATGTATCCCCTCTTCCCCCATTCTCCTCGTCATACTCGAGCACGTGCTACAGAGCAGGATATGAGTCATGAGCAGCGTCTTGAACGCATCCGTGCACGCTACGCACCGCCGGCTCCGGAGAGCAACTCCTAATCGCACCCCACAAGGCGCCCACGAGGCGCCTTTTTTATTATTGAACGATACTGTTCTAATCTCTCAGCCGGAAACCACGGATAGAGATCTGCGTAGTTCTCCTTTAGTAACACTTCTCCTACATCGCGACCATCACTCTCCACATATCGGAGGTATCGTCCGTATTTATCCCGGTCTTGATTCAGAGAATCGGGGACAAGGTTTACATCTTTTCCATCCACCAATGCGGTCAACTTCTCCGTGGCCTCCTGATAGCCACATTCCCCTTTTTCCGGTGTATCAATCCCTATCAGACGAACTGTTCCAATGGTTGTAATGATGGTATCCCCATCAACCACTGCAAGAACCTGTACAGCTCCTGTATCAAATTCTGAGGGGACACATCCTATCAAGAAAAAAATCCCTAGAAGCCACTCACTCACTCGCACCTCCAGCCGTCGCCAAGGCTTTGGCCGGCAAGCAGGATGACAAGTAATGTTTTTCACTGTCGAATCAGAACATCCGTAATTAACCTCCACATCACCCACACTGTATCTTCCCGTGCCATTCCAAGATCCATCCGCATCTCCGTATCAAAAAGAACATCGTTATATTCCGCGTGGACGCGATAGCGTTGATACCACTCCCCTCCCGTATCGATCGTTTCGATTCCAAGCGTGCGATATGCCATCTTCAGCGCCTCGGCCGCGTTTACCGTTTGGTCCGGGCGGAAGAATCCATCCGGATATCCTTCAATGATCCCCATGCGCTTGGCATATCGGAGATACGGGGCATACCATGCCGACTCATCGATATCCGGAAAACCCGTTGAATCGATCTCGTTTGAAACATCAATCCCCTGACTTTCCATCAGGATCTTCAAAAATTCCGCCCGATTCACACTCCGCCTTGGACGAAAATACCCATCCGGATATCCCTGTACGACACCCGATTCTTTTGCCCAAGCAATCGCAGGAGCATGGGGATAATCCGCAGAGACATCGGGAAAAATAACAGTGTCATCCTGCTTGCCGGCCATAGCTCGTGGAGCGACGGCTGGAGGCGTCTCGAAGGACGAAATCTTTAACGGTTCCTGCGGCTGTGTCTTCTTCGCGCGGTCCACCGCGGCCACCGCGTTTACTTTGCGCCCGATTGTTGCATCCGGCAGACGATCTCCACTGGAAATAAGAATATCGCGCACCTGCCATGCTGCAAGTTTGGGATTCATGGACCAAACCAGTGCTGCGATTCCCGACACCATCGGCGCCGCAAATGATGTCCCGTTGGCAGATACATACTCCACCCGATCTGGGTTATCGGCATAGAATGTTGTGGTCACCACATTCTCTCCAATGGCCGCAAGATCGATACAATCCGACCCAAAATCCGAGAAGGACGACTTGAGTCCAGTCGGATTCAACGCCGCTACTCCGATAGACCATCGCGGATCATCACGATTACAGACCGGGGACTTGGGATTTTGGTCCAGATTCACTCCATGGGCATCGCCGATACTCTGTCCGGCAATATCTCCATTCCCGGCGGCAATGACGGTAAGAACATTGTGACTTGCCGCATATCGAATATCCGCCGTAAACGCGGACGTAAAATCCGTAGTAAACCCCGGTCCCCCCATGCTCAAATTGATAATATTGGCCCCATGATCGACCGCATATCGAATCGCTTTAGAGACGGCCTCTCCTTTAATCCGACCATCCGGGCCACTGACAATCAGTGACATAAGAACGGCGTCCGGTGCAATACCGGCAACGCCGATGGTGTTATTTGCCGCGGCTCCCACGACGCCTGCAACGGCCGTTCCGTGCTGAGAGAGCGGAGTCAGCTCTGCAGAATCCGATACAAAATTCCATCCATTGATATCATCGACGTACCCATTTCCATCATCGTCTTTTTGATTCCCCCGTATCTCTCTGGCGTTCTCCCAAATGCGTCCGGCAAACTCCCGATGATTCGTATCGATACCGGAATCAATAATCGCAACGACTACCCCCTCCCCCTTCGAGACTTTCCACGCATCAATCACCTTATGAAACAAGAGATGCAATTGTAAATGTGAAAAAGGATCGTCCGATACGTTATCTATAATGGTGATCGGATAGGCATTGCTTCGGGCAACGCCATTATTCACCTGAATATTCTCTCCATCCGGAAAATCTTCCGATGCGCGAAACGTCACGGATTTGTACGACCACTCCAGGATGGAACTGCGAGGAATTTTTCGACCTCCCACATAAATATCCTGAATCTCATCCCCAAAACGAACCCCCCGGATCTCATAGGTTTTTCCGCGAACAAGGGTGGATGACCGGATCCCCGATTCCTTCTCCACAAGTTCCACAATATAGGGATGCGCTTTGTATGGACCAAAATTCAATTCCTTTTGTTTTTTCACTTTATCGCAATACTTCCCTCCCGCCCCCTGGTCAATGCACGCCTCCTCGTTGACTGATATGAAAATTTTTAAGATACCGCTCGGCGGCGTATTTGCTGCCGGCACAAAGCGAACAGTTCCCTTTATCCATTGCTTGATACTCGGACTATCCGGACGAAAACATTTGAGATCATCAGGGAACGAGTCGGGAGCAAAGCATAGTAATCGCTCGACCGGAACATCTCCTTCCAAGTCACTCCCGACTGCGGTAACCTCCTGATTCTCCTTCCAAAGAGGTGGAGTGAAGGTATTGGCATGGGTCGTTATTGGCAACACGAATGCCAGAAGTACAAAAAATGAACGGTAATACATGTGGAAAAGATTATACCGGAACAACGAGAAGCTAAGTGGTGCTTTTTTGCTTTTGGAAAAGCAGCCACAACGTATGCCCATATTCCCTTATCGCCCAAAAGCAAAAAAAGCACCGCGCCTCGCTTCTTTCCCCACTACGACCGCACCAATTTCCGCTGCATCACCTCTTTTACCCTCCCTGCACCCTTCTGCACCTCCTGAAAATATGCCATGAGTCGTTTCTTTTTGAGACGAGTCGATTGTTCGACCGATTGTCGAATACTCCATAATTGCCGGAGGTATGCTTCGTACACTTCCCGACATTGATCTTTATCGAACGACGACACCGATTGCTCAATCGTCCGCGCAAATATCGCACACGCTTCTTCCTCCGCATGGACAATCGCCGCACCAAGCGCTGTCTTCATTTCTGCAATGCTCGCTTCCCGATGCTCTGCGTACGTCGCAAAGGATGCAAGGGCCTGCGGCGTCACACGCCGGACATTACGGACAATCCCCAATAACTCCCAGATACGAATAGTCCAACCCGACAGGTCCACTTGCCACCAATGCATTCCATGGAACGCATTCTCCGGGAACGCGTGATGGTTGTTGTGCCACCCCTCACCAAACCCGAGGAGTCCAATCAACCAGTTATTACGGCTTCCATCAGTTGTGTTATACGGACGCTTGCCAAACAGGTGACAGATGGAATTCACGCTCCATGTCACATGCGTCGTCAGGAACGCTCTTACGCCTCCTCCCCAGATGAGTCCCGTCCATCCTCCAATAACAAACGGGATCAGGAAGGACAGAAAAATCAATACCTGCGTCCACTTACTCACCCAAACGACCACCGGATCTTCGAGAAGATGCGGCGCCACCTCTTTGGGATCTGCAAAATTATTCTGTTTGAAAAGCCATCCGATATGCGCATGCCAAAATCCTTCGATCGGACTATGCGGATCTCCTTCTTCGTCTGAGTGCGCGTGATGCACAATATGCGTCGCCGCCCAAATGTCCGGAGGGGCCTCCGGTGCCATGGCTCCTAAGGTGAGAAGAATCCACCGTAACCATGCAGGCGCCTCAAATCCTTTATGAGTAAGCATCCTATGGTATCCAATACAAACCCCCATTGTGGTAAGAACATATCCCCCAAACATCAGCACAATATCTGTCCAAAAAACATAACGGCCCCACAAAAAGACGATTGCGATCAGCCCCGCAATAAACGGCAGCCCCACAAGCGAGAGGACGCGTATGTTATGTACTCGATCCGTCATGAATATATGATCGCTTAAATGGAATGACTTTCAAGAGTTCAAACAAGACAAAACCCGAAGTAGCAAGGATAAATACCATCCCCCACTCCAGGAGTGTTATCGGAGCCAGATGAAATACATCACGCAAGGGTGTAAAAATAAGCAACAATTGGAGAGCAAAGGGAACGGCTACCGCACCCAGCAACCAGCGATTACTAAAGAATCCCACCGAAAAAATCGGCTTACTGCTGCGCACAGAAAAAGCCATGAACAACTCGAAGAACACCGCAAGTGTCAGAACCGCCGCGCGCGCTTGTTCTATGGCGATTCCGCGACGCAGTTCCCATGTATATAAACCCATAGCAACCGAAAAACTTAAGAGAACCGCCATGATGAGTAACCACCACTGCCCCGTCAAAATATCTTCCGATGGCTTGCGCGGAGGTCGATCCATGATATCCGGCTCTGCTTTTTCTAGTCCAAGTGCCAACGCCGGGAGGCCATCCGTCATAAGATTAATCCATAGGATATGGAGCGGCAAATAAGGAAGAGGCATGCCAACAACGATCGTGGCCATAATGAATAGGATTTCATCGAAGTTCGACCGCAGAAGAAACAGCACAAACTTCCGAATATTATCGTAGATCCGGCGTCCTTCCTGTACCGCCGCCACAATCGTCGCATAGTGATCATCCGAGAGTACAATACTTGCGGCCTCGCGCGCTATGTCCGTCCCGCTGGCCCCCATCGCGATCCCGACGTGCGCACTCTTCAGGGCCGGTGCATCATTCACACCATCTCCCGTCATGGCCACAACATGTCCTTCGCACTGGAGGGCCTTGAGAATTTTCATTTTATGCATCGGAGAAACGCGAGCAAAGATCGATATATTCTTCACACGTAAACATAATTCTGCATCGTCGAATGTATCCAAATCCACTCCTTGCAGAGCTTCTCCCTTTAAACCTACTTGCAAGGCTATGGCACGAGCGGTATCTCTGTGGTCCCCTGTGATCATCAGTGTTCGGATACCCGCTCGCTCGGCTTGTGCAATAGCTTCCTTCACCCCCTCTCTCGGAGGATCTTCCATCCCGATGAGACCGATAATGCGAATCTTTCCCTGTTCTTCGATTGCAAACGCAAGCACCCGCAGACCCTTCCTCGCCATTTCCTCATTTTTTTGAAAAATGCTTTCGGCCTCCTGCTTACTGCTTACTGCCAACGAAAGAATTTTCTCCGGTGCTCCTTTCAAAAATATCTGTTCACCACTTGCCGTGAGCCCCGTCGAACGGTGCCGCGTCTTCATATACTTTTCTTCCGATGTAAACGGCACTATTTCCTGATCAATGTTCAAACGTTCCAGGCCTTTATCTTTGGCATATTCCAAAAGTCCAATCTCCGTTGGATCCCCTATATCCGGCAACTGCGCCCGATTGCACGACGCCGCAATTAATGTAAGAAAATTGTTTTCATCTTTTGTAATGACAAACGTTTCTACCACCTTCATCCGGTTCTGCGTCATTGTCCCGGTCTTATCCGCACAAATCACCGTCACGTTCCCCAATGCCTCCAGTGCCTCAAGCCGGCGTACCAATGCATGTTTACGCGCCATCCGCCGTACGCCGATCGCCATACACACGGTCACGACCGCCGGCAGCCCTTCCGGAACCGCCGATACCGCAAGGCTTACACCGACCAAAAGAATCTCCAAAAACGAAAATCCGTGCAGGACCCCCGCCCCGATCACCAATCCACATAATCCCAACACCACCTTACCAATCAGAAGACTCAACCTCCTCAATCGAACTTCCAATGGGGTTTCGGGTTCTTCAGTTTCTGCAACCATCTGTGCGATCTTCCCAATCTGTGTTTCAGTCCCGATAGCACTCACCCTGTACTCCCCCGACCCGCGCGTGACAAATGTCCCAGCAAAGACCATGTTTTTTTGTTCGGCAATGGGAAGATCGCGCGCGGTTGGATCGACGGTTTTTTCGCTGGGAATACTTTCTCCAGTCAGACTCGATTCGTTCATCTCAAGATGCGATTCCTGTTGAAGGTGTCCATCTGCCGATATCCGGTCTCCCGTCTCGATAAACACGAGATCTCCCGGAAGAATTTCCCGTGATGGGATGATCCTGATCTCCCCACCGCGACGCACGGTGCAGCGAGATGCGGTAAGTTTTTTGAGAAGTGCAATTGCTTGTTCCGCTTTGTAATCCTGTGTAAACCCCAAACACGCATTGAGAATCAAAATTGTCAAAATAACTCCCGCATCCAAAAAACTCCGTATCGTTATCGGTTCTGATTCGACAAATGGCATCAAGACCGACAGTGCGAGCGCGCCCAAAAGAATATAAACAAGAATGTCACAGAACTGCCGGAGGAAGAGCGCGAAGAGTGATCGCTGCTTCTCCGGGAGTTCGTTAAATCCATACTGCGAACGTAACCGCTGAATATCTGTTTCGTTCAAACCATCCACCTGTTCAGTATACGATGTCACCACTCCGTATGGAACTCTCCTTTTTTATCCATGCGTTCGTACAGGTGTGCCCCGAAAAAATCCCGCTGCGCCTGCGTCAGATTTTGCGGGAGACGTTCTTTGCGAAGCGCGTCGTAGTATGCAAGTGCGGAAGTAATCGCGGGCGCCGGAACTCCGCGGCTGGTGGCCAGGTCCACAATGTGCCGCCAATCAAATTGCCGTTCCCCTTCAAAACGGGACTTGAGCACCTGCCACCCCGCACTCGTCCATGGATCACGTGACGCAAACATCTCCTGAAACTTTGCGAGCATCGCCGACCGGATGATGCACCCGCCCCGCCAGATCCGTGCAACTTCACTCAAGTTCAAATTCCATTTTTCCTCGATACTCGCCACCCGCAAAAGTTCGAATCCCTGCAGATACGCGAGGATCATCGAGAGTTCGCATGCGGACCGCATATATGACCTCGTTTTGAGAGGCGGTGCCACTGGCTCAGATGTATCGAGATGCTCTGGGAGTTTTCCTTGAAGTCTCGCATGTAATTCTCCACCTGAAAGTATCCGCGCCTGCAGTCCCGCTGCGATAGTTGGGGCAGGGACTCCGTATGAGAGCGCCGCTTCGACCGTCCATCGTCCTGTCCCCTTGGTTTTTGCCCGATCGGCAATAAAATCGATCAAGTCGGACTTCCCACTGTCATCTTTTTTGCGGAAAATCGTTCCCGTAATCTCGATCAAAAACCCTTTCATTTCCTCCGTTCCATTCCAGGCTTCGAATGTCTCCGCAAGTTGTACGTTGGTAAATTTCCCTAATATTTTCAGATAATCATATCCCTCCGCAATGATCTGCATAAGCGCGTACTCGATCCCGTTATGCGCCATCTTCACAAAGTGCCCGACGCCGCCCGTCCCAAGATAGGCCACACATTTCCCATTCACACCATCATCAGCAGCCATTTTTTGTAATAGAGGTTCGATTTCTTTATACGCGGCAGCATCTCCGCCGAGCATCATACTCGGTCCCTCAAGAGCCCCCTTCTCCCCCCCACTCACGCCCATCCCCAAATATCGGACCCCGTGCTCGGCACATTCCTTTTCCCGACGCTGCGTGTCACGGTAATGACTATTCCCCCCATCGATAAGGATGTCCCTTTTTTGGAGGAGTGGGAGAAGATCGGTCATCACCGCATCGACCGCAGACCCTGCTTCAACCATGATCACGATCGCGCGCGGGGTCGGGAGTTCCGCAACAAACTCTTCGTAACTCTTTCGACCAACGATCGTCCCCTCCTTGCCGCAGCTTTCCATAAATTCATCAACCTTCGATGTCGTACGGTTATACACCACGGTAAATGCCCCGTTGCGTGCAGCATTGCGGGCCAGTGCAGAACCCATAACCCCCAAGCCGATGACACCGATCGAGTGTTCCATAATTACTTCTTTACCTTCTCCCAATCATCCAAAAACTTCTTGAGTCCGATATCCGTTAATGGATGTTTGGAAAGTTTGGTAAAAACATCATAAGGAATCGTACAAATATGTGCCCCCAGCGCAGCCGCATCGACGATATGCCGCGGATGCCGGGTGGACGCAACCAGCACTTCGGTATCAAAATGGTAATGGCTCCAGATCTCCATAATCTCTTTGATAAGCCCCATCCCATCCTCTCCCACATCATCGAGACGTCCGATAAACGGAGAAATGATATTCGCCCCTGCTTTGGCTGCGAGAATTGCCTGAGCCGCAGAAAATACGAGCGTCGTATTCGTCTTAATCCCCGCACTCCGACAGTACTTGAGCGTCTTTAATCCCTCCGTCGTCATCGGGACCTTCACCACGACATGTTTGTGCCAACCCGAGTATTCATCCGCCTGCTTTTTCATCCCTGCGCTTTCGGTTGCCGTAACTTGCGCGGAGACACACGGAACGAGCTTACACATGTTTAATACGGTCTCTTTGAAATCATGGCCTTCTTTCGCTACCAGCGATGGATTAGTCGTCACCCCATCGAGCACGCCCCACGCAGCCACTTCGGCGACATGCTCAACGTTGGCAGTATCAAGAAAAAGCTTCATAGGTATGTATCCATTCTATTATAGCAAAGAGAAACACAGAATCCCACTATCAGACCATCCGCCAAACCATAAAATAATCAATCTTGCAAATCCCCATACCCCTTCAGTACTGTGCTCCTGTGACTCAAGTACTGCTCATCGCCCTACTTCTCCCCGTAACCCTCTTGGCGCATGCTGGGGAGGACCATCCCGATATCCAACTCGATATTGTTCGAAAGGTTCCTGTCACTCTTCCCTCACTTTCCGCCTCCATTCAGAGCTGTTTAACTCTCTCTACACCCATCGAACGCAACAATTGTTTTGCTCTGCTTTGCACGCCAAGTTACGACTGCGTCCAGGCATTGATTATTCATGCAACCCTGAAAGAAGGACCCGTTATCGGGATACGAACACTCGACGATCTTCTTATGGAAAGTCCACGTTTTGGACTGAATACCGACGGTCACGAACTCGGTCATATCATTGGACGCACCCATGCCAAAGTACACAGCATTAACGGAAACGCATTTATAGAATGTCCCGTTGATTACCTCTATGCCTGTCAGCATGGCTACTTTGAACAAGCGCTTGGAACCGCTGAGGAGAAGACCCCAAAAGATATCGCCGAGGAAATCTGCGAAGGGATCACCACTGAACCCCGCTGGCGCAGTCGATTTTACTGCTATCACGGGGTTGGTCACGGCATCATGATGGCCATGAAAAACGACCCCTTCGCATCGATCCGGTTCTGCGACACACTCTCCCACGAACAAGCCGCTCAGGGGTGTTGGCAGGGAGTCTTTATGGAAAATATCAATGCCGTTCAGTCGGGTCTGGAACGAGAGGGTGTGTTTTTCGACGATGACCCCCTCGCCCCCTGCAGTCGCATCCCCCTCACCTATCAGTGGCAATGCTACGAGAGTCAGGCGGCAAATCTTATGAAAGTTCACAGCAACGACATTACCGCTGCCGCTAAAGAATGCCTTAAAGCGAACCCGTCCGTCCTCCCATCCTGCATCTTGAGCCTTGCCCAATTTGTCACAAACCCCGGCTGGCAGACCGTGATCGTGAACGCGCGGAGCGACGATGCGTTTGTAGGCCCCTTTTCGATGAATACCGCAGTGAAGATCTGCCAATCATTCCCCTTAAGCACCCTCCCCGTTTGTTACATGGCCGCCATCGGCAATGCCATGAACTACAATCAGTTTCAGAATGCGACTGACTTCTGTTCAATGATCGAAGAAGATTATCGGCGAGCATGTTATCAAAAGATCAGCAATGAATGGCATTACCATGGACGGCCTCAACCAGAGATAGGTTCACTATGCGAACAATTTATTCCAAAAGAATTCCAGGATACCTGTGCCGCGATCGACGAATCCGAACAAATTGTTCATGCGAAGGCAAAGGCTATCGAGGCCGCCACACAAAAACCGGGAGTGCTATCCAAGCTCGTCGCCATCATTTCGTGGCCACTGCGTTTCTTTTCAAACACGCCCCCCCCACCACTGGAACTCCCCTCCCTCGGACCATCCATGCCTCCCCCCGCATCATCCCATTCGGCAGGCTCAGGACCTTCGGCCGCTTCCGCCCAAACCTCTTCTCGTGCTCTCATCGGCACTGTCCTTATTCGTCTCACCGGACAGTCCTTCGATCCCACCAAAGTGACTATCAGTGCAGGCGAAACCGTGACCTGGATTAATGAAACGGAAGAACTCTTTTGGCCGGCCTCGGATGTGCACCCAACCCACGAACTCCTTCCCGTCTTCGATGCCAAGCGCCCGTTGCAACGGAGCCAAACCTTCTCGTTCACGTTTACCGAACCCGGTGATTGGACCTTTCACGATCACTTAAGTCCGTGGGCAACAGGAGTGGTCCATGTGAAGTAGTAATTGGTCAATTCGAATTTAATAAAAATCATTGTATCCTGTATCCCATGTACGACTGGAGGAATTTTTTTGCAATCATTTCTTTCATCATCGTCACCACCATCATCGTTCCCCATGTTTTTGGTTTTCAGAACTTCACCCAATGGGGCGGGATGTACACCGACGGATGGTGCACCGCTTACACCGCTTCGCTGCCGGTCCCGGATATTACGAATCCCACTCCCGGCGTACTCATAAAAACCATGCAAGCACCCACCACTCGCGTCGTCTGGTATTCCCCCATGCATAACGAAACCAGTTGCATCGCCTGGGCGCAGAGTCATTGTGGTCGTGTATGGAAGGACGGCTGGATTGTCGCTTCGATCTATCCTTACCTCCGTCAAAAATTCCTTGCGGACAAACGGAATGTTTGTGAAGCAATCGGTCCAATCAATTGGTTTATTCAACCCAATCGACCGATATGACATGGATGACATGGATGTATGATTGGTGGCATCGGGAAGACTGCTGGGTCCGCCTTGCACAGGTTTTTGTGGGACTCTTCTTTGTCGGTTCCGGACTCTTTAAGTTCTTCAATTATTTTATTGTCGGTGATCAGTCACTGACCGGACACTTCCAGTTCTGGCTCGATAACGGATGGCCGCCCGCATGGTACGCCGAGTTTATGCGTTGGGGACAAGCTCACCCCAAACCTCTCGAAGCTTTCACGATTTTCTTTCAGATGATTCCCGGAGCTCTCCTCGTCGTTCATCTCTGGCGACGACCGGCTGCGGCAATTCTCCTCTTCATGCAACTCGGGATCTTCATGGGTGTCTTGCACCATCGGGGATTTAACGAATTTGTCGGGATCTCTCTTTGGATTGTCCTCTTTTATCTCCTTGCTCCAAACGATAACCGGCAGTGGAACCGGAAGATTTGGGCATGTTTTACCCTCCTCCTAACCGGTCTTGCTCTCCTTCAACTCTATAATCGTCTTCTCCCCGGAGATCCGTGGTTGAGCAATGTCCTGTGGCAACGCGAACACTTGGCCGCCGATGTGATGTCCTTTAGCCCCGGATGGAAAGCATTTGTCCTCGGGATCAGCGAAACCACATGGGGGACCTTCCTCTGGACCGCCTCATTCTGGTTTCAACTCCTTTGTACCCTCATGCTCCTCACTCGATGGCGACTGAGCGCGGGAGCGGTACTACTCGTGATTTGGATACTCCATGTTTGGACATGGACCAATTCCGTCACCAGCCAAGGAGTCCTCTGGGTTCTCCTGTTCTTTGTGTGGACAACACAGGAAGAACTACTGCAACGAAAGAAAAAACCTGTGTTGTTATTCAAGGAGTTTTTCTCCTAAACTACTGCCATGCGTCCCGATCCCAAAACGCTGAAAAATGCGCCAGCTTCTCTCCACCGTATCCTCGAATCCTCCTCAACAATCGAATCTATTTGGATCGGCCCCAATGATGCTCTAAAACTTACAAAAGAAGAACGTGATGCATATGATCTCGCACACAAGATCATGTGTCATCTGGCGATCCAGGCTCCGACTAGGCACAGCTCTGGCCATCCCGGTGGCCCGCTCTCGTCTTTCACTTTTGCATATTTTTTAAGCAAGATCCGTGATCCGCACGTTGATCAGCCACTGCGCATGAGCGCGGGGCATCTCTCTCTGCTCGCGTATGGTCTCCAGTGGCTCTTTGGACGCGAAGGTAGTGATCTCAGACTCAAATCCCCTCATGCGATCATCGATACCTTTCGCACTCCACAAGGCCTTCCCGGTCATGCCGAAGCCGGTATCGGCGATATCCCCTTTGGGGCAGGCCCACTAGGCAAAGGAGTAAGTAACGGTCTCGGCGCTGCACTGGGACTCAAATATCTGAAGCAACCGGGATTCGTAGACGTCCTCATGGCCGATGGAGACAGTCAGGAGGGACAAATCCAGGAAGCATTTCGTCTCGCAGCACATTTAAAGCTCAATAATCTCGTCGTCCACGGCGACTTCAATGACATTCAATTAAGCGATATGCCAAGTCACACCGTTGCCGCGGACTTTGCCGCGATTGCCAAGGCCACCGGATGGCAAGTGATTGAGGTACAGGATGGGAATGATCCGGGACAAGTAGTCGCTGCTTTAAAATGTGCAACTCGGACCCCCTCACCTCAATCGCACCCCTCTGGGAGAGGAGGTTCTCGTCCAACGTTTATCTGCTACTACACCACCATGGGGCATGGGGTGAAGGTGATGGAAGAAGGATCCAATACCGGTAAGGAGAATTTTCACGGGACTCCTCTCAAGTCCGAGATCGCAGAACGTGCGTTGAAGGATCTCCCTCCTCTTGATGAGATTATCAAGAAGTACGAACCATATCGAAGTAAGGAAAAAGCACGATACGAGTCCGGTCAAGCAACACAAACAAATTTTGCCATCTCTTGGAGTCTCCCCAAAGGATACAAAAGAACGGTTACCCTCGAAAAAGGTGCCGCTCGGCAGGATTTTGGTGCCGTGCATATCAAAAATCTCATGAAAAGTGATCCTCGTATTTTTGTCCTCCATGCCGATCTCGCGGGCTCGGGAGGATTTGATAAAGTTCAAAAAGAATTCCCTAACAGCGTACTCAACGTTGGTGTCGCCGAGGCCAATATGTTCATGATGGCCGCCGGGATGCGGCAAGTCGGATTGCTCCCTGTCACCTATACGTTCGCCGCATTCGGCACCAACGAAGCCCGAGCCAATGCCCGCCTCATCGACATCAACTGCGGCCACACCCGCTGCGGTGTGATATATGACTGTACCCATAGCGGCGTGAACGTCGGCGAAGACGGCGAAACCCATCAGGAACAAAACTACTTGAATATTCCTTTTCGTCACACGCGTATCTGGTCCCCTGCCGATAGCAATCAAGCAGCAGCTATGGCCGAAAAAGCATTTGAGCTCATCTCCGACGGCCGCGAATCCGTCTATGTCTTTACGGGACGCTCAGGCCATGAACAATTAAAAAATGCTGCCGGTAACGCTTTTTATGACACAGACTATGTTTTCGATGGCACAGCGGACATAATTCGCGGGAAAGGAACGAACGAAGACAGCGCAACAATTATTGCAACAGGAATCACCGTGCATGCGGCAGTCGCCGCCGCAGATTCTTTTAAAAAATCGATTCGCGTTTTGAATATTGCCCAAGTCCGTCCCATTGATGCATCTGCAATCATCAAAGCAGCACTCGAGACCCGCCATCTCATTGTCGTCGAAGATCACAACATCGAAGGAGGACTCTCCTCACAAATCGCGGATATCATCGCCGATTTTGCCCTCCCCTGCTCTCTCCGGCGATTGGGACTCTGCCATTACTTCCCATCGGCAAAAGGAACTGATCTCATGATCATGGCAGGAATCGATACAGAGTCCATTGTCGATTCCGTTAAAGATGAACTCACAGTGGAAGTCTCCGGCGGCGAAGATGCCTTCGTCTCTGCTCTCTACGAACTTGCTCATCATGTGCAACATTCGCGTTTCCGCGAATCTGCCCTCCCATACATTCAGCATCTTCTCCATCAAAAGGGATACCTTGAACATTTACGCGAAATCTTCGCCTCCCGCAGTTGTCCCCCTGGTAAATTCCCAAAAAGTGAGGACATTAAAAAGAAGCTCGCAGATGTGTAGCCCTTCGGCTCGCTCAGGACACAGGATCTTCGGTCTCAGACTTCGCGCGGAGCCTGTGCTGAGCACAGTCGAAGCACGCTCGTCTTCGACTCGAATTCAACTATGGCGGAAGGGGTGGGATTCGAACCCACGAGACCCTTTGGGGGCCTAACAGTTTTCAAGACTGTCGCCTTCAACCACTCGGCCACCCTTCCAAAGTATTTAAACTATAACAGAAAATATCGCCCCTGTTACGAGTTCGCACGAACCTGATACAGTATCCTTAATGCAAACAAGAAAAAACGTGATCCTCTGGGTCCTCTACGACTTCGCAAATTCAATCGTTGATATTGTATTTTTTCTTTATTTTGCACAATGGATCGTCGTCGATAGCAACGTACCTGACTTTTACTTTAATCTGACATTTACCGTCTGCGCATTTTTATTGCTCCTCACCGTACCGCTGAGTGGCGCCATCCTCGATACACGTTTACGACGCATTACAGGACTACGATATGCCACAGCAAGTACTGTTTTATTCTACGGACTCTGCGCGCTACAAGCAGTAAATGGAAACAAATGGAGTGCATTACTCTTTTTTACCGTGGGACTCTACTCGTACCTCCTTTCCTTCACCTTCTATACGCCATTGATCAATGATATCTCAAAACCCTCTCAGAGAGGACTCGTATCCGGACTGGGGATCACCGCAAATTATCTGGGACAATTTGTGGGATTGGTGATCGCACTCCCCTTTGCCAATGGCTCCTTGCATTTTTTTGGAGCAAATCCACGTGCCGAAACATTACTGCCATCCGTGATTATTTTCTGTCTCCTGGCACTACCCATGTTGTTCGGTTTTCAAGAACCCATGAAAAAAAACACGGGTCTTTCGTTGTACAGAGAAATTAAAAATGTTTGGACGGCAACACGGGCATTAATCGCTCTGCCGACGCTCACTCTGTTTTTTGCATCATATTTTCTATTCAACGATGCCATCCTTACCGTATCCGACAACTTTCCTATTTTTCTTGAACGGGTTTGGCACATTCCGGATACGATCAAAACATATCTGCTCCTCGTCATTCTCCTTACGTGCGCCGCCGGAGGAACCATATCGGGTTACATTGCCGATCGCGCGGGCCACAAGAGAACACTTTTTATTCTTCTGACGGGTTGGATTATCCTGCTTCCGATCCTCGCATTCATCACCAGTTTTCCGATCTTTGTTATCGCCACAACCCTCATGGGATTTTGGTTTGGGGCCAGCTGGACGGTATCGCGCTCGGTGATGTCTTACCTTGCCCCGCATGGCAAACACAATCTGGCTTTTGCGTATTTTGGACTGGCAGAACGGGCATCGTCATTCGTCGGACCGATGGTGTGGGGATTTGTGGTCACCTACTACGAACCGATAGGCAGTGACCGCTACCGATGGGCTATCCTTGCAGTAACCGTTTTTATCATCTTAGGATCACTTGCACTGATCCCCGTAAGAAGCGATCGCAAACCCGATAAAAAACCCTCTTAATGGGTTGCATTCTTGGAGTGCAGTATTAGTATGCCGCGGCTTAAACGATATGCCGCATGTTGAATACCACACTGGCCCCGTTACTCCACGACAAATCATCACCAATGTCGACAGATTGCTTAATACATACCTTACGATTGAGAGTACACCGGATGGCTGCGAATATAGCAACAGAGCCGACGCTAATCTCCTTCAGGCTCTTTTCCAGACACGCCGATCTTTTTCGGACGCTCTTCTGTCCCAACTTCCCGATATCGATTGGGGACAAGATGTCCCCCTCTCCCCGGAAGAATTCGATGCGCTCTGTCAGCGTATCAGTACATTCGCCGATGAATACTGCACAAAAAACTGGAGCAGGCTATCCATCCAGGCACGGGACGCACGCGCCTCTCCTCAGGCACTGGCTGGACGGGAAATCTTGGAGGATGCCGATATCCAGCAGCCTCATATGAATGTTCTCTACCGGTTTGGCCTCTCCCTCCGCACCACGTATCTCCACAAAACCCCCACAGACGAGGAACGCCAAACTGAAGAGAATATTGAGGCACATCAAACACTCCTCTCAATCCTTACAGATGTTGTCGCTGTGCTTGGACAACAAGAACCCCATCAATCCATCGAAGGAAAAAAACTCCTCCAGAGTCTCATATCCCTCCTCGAGAAAAATGTTCCTGCTGCTTCTATCATTCAATGGGCACACGAAACACAAGTAACATTGAAAGGATATGAATGTCTTACCCCATCGGATGCTCTCCACATCATCGCGGTATCATTCCAAAAAGAATTCGGGGCGCAGTGGCACAGCGACCTCTCGCAGGAAGTTGCCAAGGTGGTTTCTGTAGGGGCACCCGATTCCCCCATCGTGCGACTCCTCCCCACCGATAATTTCTACTTTAAGGACACTATTGGAGAACCGCCAACAAAGGATTCCCTTCCACTGGAGGGGAATTGTCACCACGGTCCTCACATCTTCCATAATGCTTCTCTCTTTAACTATCTGGGAGAAAAAGTATTTTGGGGCGATTTGGTTGACGAAGAAATTCGCCGTATCCAGGGACCCTACTATGTTTTAAATGAACTGGATTCGTACCATGAAATTCCCGATTGGGCTCTCCTCCCGGAGGCCGATCAACTATCCCGTGATCCCTTTCGACCAGAAGGCATCCCCGATGATGCATTCCCTCCCGATCAACGACTCCTTCGAGTTTCGTATATAAAAATCGTTGCACTAGGCAAGATTGAGCACGGCGAGTTTATCGAGAATCCAACAACAATCATCCCCCGCTCTGATCAAATTGACAAAAAATTATAAAATGTTATTACACGCTCAAAAGATATTATACTTTCGCTCCGAAATGATCCGACTGTTCCCCATCATCATTGGCTTCCTTACACTCACTGCCTGCGCCGTTCGGGTCGGTCCTCCTTCGCAAGTATCTTCTTCGACTGCAAGTCAAACAGCAGAATCAGAAGATTCCTCCCCTAACGAAGCCAATGCAGCTAGTGAAGCTATTCAAGAGCGCGAGACCCACAACGTCACCTACCGCGGGATTGTTCAACCTGCAGGCATCAGCATTTACATGCAAGGATCTCATCGCCTGCTCCTCTCGGACAGACGATTTTTACTTCTGGAAAGTGAAAACGTCGATTTGAATGGATATGTCGGCGAAGAAGTGGAAGTCTCCGGCTCTACCCGTCCCACTGTCGAAGCCAACGGGATCATCATGCGCGTCGAAAAAACCAAGTTAATCCTCCCACCGCAGGAAGAGTCCCCAGTACCAGAGCAAAGCTCGGTACAGGGCACCGCCGAAGAAAAACCTGCTGAACCTGAAAAACCTATCCAACCTATCCCCACAGAACCCACACAACCGACGGAGTCTACCGAGGATCTTGCCGTAGGCCCTGAGCCTGCCGAACGGGAGCCTGCCGAATGGACGGAACAACTTACAGAAGTCATCGAAGCAATGGCCAAAGAAAACTTCTCTGCCGAACACTGGACACAGGAATATTGTTCTTCTCACATCGGTTTCTGCATCCCCGTCCATCGCAACTGGTGGTACAAATCCTTTGGGACAACAACAAGCACCCTCTGGCATGTTGAAGTCGGCAATTCTCCCGTTCTCAATCTCGGTGACGGCCACATCTCTATCAACCTCCTCCCGGGCGATCTCTTTTTGGAAAATCAGGAAACGACGAATGTTCAAGTACAAGGCTCTGCCATCGTCGGCTTGCGTCCGTGGTCCGGTGACCGGCATTTTGAAATCCGTGCAGGCAGCGCTCTCGAGCCCGCAGTTCGGTATATGATTGAACATATTAATCCGTACGAAGGGAACTGATATACTTCCTCCATGCCATTATTCTTCTATCGCGCACGCGATAACAAAAATCTTCAAAAAGAAGGAACCATCGATGCCTTGAGTCTGCAGCATGCACGCGATCTCCTTAAAACCAAGGCGCTCTTTGTCGAAGAAATTCACGAAGCAACGATGAAAGAGCAACACATCAAAAAGGCTTTTGTCATCGACGAACCTCCCGAACATCCTTTACCTCCAGCCCATCCATTGCCCCCCTACCTCCCCCTTATCGATACCCTCCGCCTCTATGCCGGTTGGTTACTCGTCTGGTACGGACTCATCTTTGCCATTGGTACCTATCAATATCGTGGCATTATCCCCTTTCGCTCCGAACTTATTGCCGGCCTTGCATCCTCCACGACTGTTCTTGTATCCGCCTTCGGCGTTTTTATTTTTCTCATGTTTTCTTCTCTCCATAAAACACTCCATGGCGGGATCTTTAAAGGGATGGTACTAACATGTCTATGGGTACTCGGAACAGCGTGGTTTGCGGTGAATATCTAGAGACCGAGCTTTTTCCGTATTGCCTCCGCCTTCTCCTTCTCCTCACTTTTAACCTGCTGTTGAACATGCATTGACTGAAGATCACGCCAATCCTCCGCATGCTTTCCTTCCAGGCGTTTGAGTTGCGATAAATGTTTGGGGGAAAGTTCCCCAAATTTATGCCTCTCCTCCTCAAGAATCTTTTGCAGCTCATCTACCTGGAATTGTGAAAGTTTAGGGACCGCCTGAATGATGCGCCACTTTTCATCGCGAGTCAGCGAAATACTTCCCCGAAGAAGTTTCAAAAACCCCTGCTCGTCGAATGTGGTATCGGCATGGAGAGGAACAACGATATTGTCGTTGGTCAACGTGCCGACAACCCCACCAAAACGATAGTCCCCCACTTCTTTGAGAACCCGAATATCCTCATCGTCATATCCCTTCGCTTTAAGCTCTTCATCGGACGCTAACGGACCGGCCGGAGGCGGAGGTGGCCCGGCATCCTGTGGAGGTCCGGCGACCTGCCCCGCACCCCCTTGCCCTGAACCGGCAGCGGCGTCATCTTGCGGCGGCCCCCCCTGCGCGCTCCGCGCTCCGGGGGGCGGGGGTGGAGGCGACGCAAAAACCTGCGTTGGATCAAGACCACCCTCCGGTACCGGATCGCCCGGACGTGGAGGTGGCGCAGCTTTGGAATCCTTTGGAGACGCGTCGTCTGCCATATCGCAAGGTAGTCTAGCAATCCTCATGCAGATAACAAGGATTTTTTAAAGGGCAGAAAAATACTTTGTTTTTTCTGCGGAAAATTCAGCCTCCAGGAATGCTCGTATTCCCTTATCGCCCGCAGAAAAACAAGTATTTTTCTGCCGCCCGCCGCGCACGCACGACAAGTTCTGGGTTCAACAAATGAATTAGCGCACCTTCCGGTACCCCGCTTTGTCGGACCCCATAAAGCTCCCCCGGCCCCCGCAACTTGAGATCAATCTCCGCTAATTTAAATCCATCGTTACATTCTTCCATCGCCTTCAGGCGTATTGATCCCGCCTTTTCGGATCGAGACCCGCATAAAAAACAATAACTTGCATGAACCCCTCTCCCAACCCGTCCCCGAAATTGATGTAACTGCGATAATCCAAATCGTTCTGCTCCTTCGATAAGCATAATCGACGCATTGGGAATATCAATCCCCACCTCGATGACCGATGTGGATACCAGGAGATCGCTTTTGCATTCTTTGAACATCCGCATGACGTCCTCCTTTTCTCGTGATGCCATCCTTCCATGAAGCATCGCAATACGCCGATGAGGAAAAACATTCTGTAAACGCGTAAATTCTTCTTCAACGGATTTACGATCATCCTTATGTTCAATAAGAGGACAAATCACAAACACTTGCCTTCCCTTTTCAATTTCTCGATCAATAAATAACTCTACCTTTTTTCGATCGCGCGGTTTTACGACTTTGGTATGAATCAACGGACGATCGAGCGGTTTTTCGGTAAGGACGGAGAGATCGTGATGTCCGTATGCCGTAAGTGCGAGTGTTCGTGGGATAGGCGTCGCCGTCATATGGAGCACATGCGGAGTGCCTTTTGCAGTAAGACATTCTCTTTGCACGACGCCAAATCGGTGTTGTTCGTCAATCACCACAAAACACAAATTTTTAAACCGAACGTCGTCTTCAATCAGCGCATGTGTTCCGATCACCAGATCAATCGTCCCATTACCCAATCCCAACTTTATCCTCCGCACTTCCGATTCCGGAACAGAACCCGTGAGCAGAGCAACGCTCATTGGTGAATCATAGACGGTAAGCAGAAGTTTTGTGATGGTTTCCGCATGTTGTTTGGCAAGCACTTCGGTAGGCACCATGAATGCACATTGTCCGCCGTGTTTAATGACATTCGCCAATACGACAGTTGCGACGAGCGTCTTACCCGATCCGACATCTCCTTCGAGCAATCGCGACATGGGTCGTCCGCTTTCCATATCCTTCAAAATTTCGTACATCGCAATTTTTTGCGCATTGGTCGGTACAAACTTCAAGGACGAAAAAAACTTCTTCACAAGATCCGTATCCATGGGGATCTTCAGACGATCTTGTACCGAAGCTTGCCACTCCTTCTTTTTGAGAAGAGCACTCTCCTGAATCCGATACATTGCCTCAAATGCGACGCGATCCCGCGCGCGCTCGACCTCTGCGGGATCCTCAGGAAAATGGAGCGTTCGGATCGCATCTCTACGCGAGAGTATGGCTTCCTCACGGACAACCTCCTCCGGCAACGTCTCCGGCAATACGTCGATCGCAAATTTAACGAGCATCATCTTTTCCCGTAACCATTTTGTGCTCATAACATCATGCTCTGGGTAGATCGGGACCAGGCGACCGGCATGAATAAGAGGGCGATCTCCCCCTTTTTCAAACTGCGGACTCACTATTTGTAATACAGATCCTTTTTCTATGATTTTACCCGTCAGAGCGACCTCATCGCCTTCCTTGAGCATACGCATGATATGCGGTTGGTTAAACCAGATGACTTCCGCACGATTATCGTCACCGTCGATAAAAATCGCCCGAATCAGTTGTTTACGTCCCCTTGTAAACACTCTCTTAAGATGACAAACCCTCCCTCGTACGGTTATTTTTTCATTCAAAGGGGCGCTCTGGAGCGTACTCATCGTACTCAAATCCTCATGAGTGCGCGGAAGATACAGCAATAAATCTTCCACCGTCGTAATACCAATCTCCCGGAGTGCATCAAGGTACTTCTGTGTCGTACGGAGCACCTGCGCAAGTGGCATTTTCAAATCTGGCACACCCCAAGTATAATGGACCTATGACCCTTTCCACATTCGCATACATCATGGGCATTCTTGAGCTCCTCTTTGGTCTCCCCATGCTGCTTTCCCCCCAAAAAACCGTGCATTGGATGCAAAAGGCACTCAAAGATGATCTCTGGATGCGCACGATTGGCGCTCTCTTTTTGATCCTCTGTTTTTTCGTCCTTCTGGAAAATCCAGATCTTGGTCCCCTCCCCACAAAAATGCATGGCCTCGTCAAACTCTTTGCCTGGATGGGCGCCCTTAAAGGACTTCTCTACTGTTGGTATCCCGACCTCCCACGAGATGCACGCACAGCGATGCTTGCCAAAAGCAGCATACCTTTTATCGGCGGCCTTGCCGCAACGATCATCGGGATTCTTCTTCTCTTGTACGCTCCGACACTATGATTGCCGACTCTTTCGCACAAAAAGTTGCAAAGGCGCAGGATCTTCCCCTTGAACAACAACAGCACGCGGGGACTCCCCTTACAGGAACAATGGATCCAACATTAGAAAAGTTCCTCCATGACTTGATCAAACTCATTGATGAAAAGAAAATTGATCCATATGTCCCGGATTCATTCCTTAATAAAGACATCTACGAAAAATTACCCGAGGCTCTCCAAGGCAAGGTCGATTTGGCCCTGGTCAACATGGTCGATCTTGTCCGCAAGATCGAGGAATACTTCCGCTCCAAGCAAACCCCTAATGAGTGTCCCCAGTACGAAAATATGCTCGCGACGCTTCTCCAGATGAAGGAACGCCTTGAGGAGCATCATGATGTATTCAAGTTCTAATCATTCCTTTCTCCTTATGTCCAACCACAATCCCGACTCTGTTATGGAACCGGTGAATGAGTATGTCCGCGTCGAAGAGAAGACTCACAAAAAGCTCGCAGATCTTCAGGAAGAGATCGAGGAAGACCAACAGGATTAATCCATCGGATCCGCTCGTCATGTCGCCACCAGGTCATCTGCCGTTTGGCGTACTGTCGTATTTTGGCGGAGATTATCGGTAATTGTGTGACGGGTGATTGATGATTTAAAATCGCATCAGCGATTTCACGATACCCGTGACTCTTAAGCCCGGGATCGTTCACGGTATATCCCATCCCCAAGAGTCTTTGTACCTCTCCAATCCATCCGGATTCTAAAAGTGTTTTTGTCCGTTCATTGATTCGGCGATAGAGGAGCGGTCGTGGAATATCCATGCCGATCATGTAAAGATCATATGGAACGGGAGTCGCCCTTTTGCCCCCCTTCCCCGTGAACACATAGCCATCCGTGATCGCGCTGATATATAACATGGAACCGCCGACAAGGATGGGAATATTGCCACGAGCAAGAACATCCTCAATCACCCGTTCCGCCTTCTCTTTGTACCACCCAACGGTCACTTTTTCCTTGGGACCAAGAACCGAAAAAAGATGATGCGGAACTCCTTGCATCTCCTTCGTCGAAATTTTCGCCGTCCCGATATCCATGTATTTGTATAACTGGCGAGAATCAGCGTTAATGATTTCGATATTGAATTTTTTAGACCCCCTCTCTCTAACCCTCCCCCCAAGGGGGAGGGAATTATTTAATAGCCTTGCAATATTTATCGAAAACTCGGTCTTCCCTGATGCGGTTGGCCCAAGGATAACAATAAGTTTCTTCGACATACATCCATTGTGAAATATTTTTAAGATACGTGCCAGTATCGAGCCCCCGGAAAAAACGGTATACTATCGGTATGGCTCCCATCAAAAACTTTATCATTCCGACCGTCATCGAGAAAACTCAATTTGGTGAACGCGTCTATGACATTTACTCCAGACTTCTCGAAGAACGCATTGTTTTTCTCGGAACCGCGATCAATGACGACGTTTCTAATTCCATTATCGCACAGCTCCTCTTCCTCGAAAAAGAAGACCCAAAAAAGGACATCACCCTCTACGTCAACTCTCCCGGAGGACAAGTAAGTTCCACTCTCGCCATGTACGATACCATGCAGCATGTACAGCCGGATATTTCGACGGTTTGTCTCGGCATGGCCGCCAGCGGCGCGGCCGTCATCCTCATGGGAGGCGCCAAAGGTAAACGCTTTGCACTTGAACATGCCGAAATCATGATTCACCAGCCATTGGGGGGAGCAGAAGGACAGGCTACGGATATTGCCATCCATGCTGATCACATCATCAAGACCAAAGGACTTTTAAATACCCTCCTCGCAAAACACACGGGCAAAAAACTCTCCGATATCGAACGAGACACCGAGCGTGACAAATTCATGACTGCAAAGGAAGCCCTTGATTATGGGTTGATTGATCGGATTATTAAGAAGTGAAGCCCTGAAACATCCCGTGAGAACTCCTTACAGGAACCAACATATCTCCTATTGGCGTAACCCCGCATCGGAGCGAAGCGACTGGTGCGCGGGTAAAAAAGAGGGGCAAATATTCTTTGACCCCCTCTCCCGGACCCTCCCCTCAAGGGGGAGGGAAGCATTGAAAAACAACTCTATTTACTGTTGCAGCAAACGATATATCCGTACACCAGTAACCAAATCCATGTATTGTGGACTGCCGGCATCACGGAGCCGAGTTCTACTCCTCCAAGCAACGGCTTTAGGAGCATACCGACAACAATAGATCCGAGTGCCACTCCTGCAGCCCATGCCGCTTTGTCCCGATGAATATCCAACACAAAAAGAACGCCGCCAACCACAAGAAGAATGGAATACACATATGCCCAGAGTTCACCGAGTGGCGAGAGGACACCAAGATCCTGCGCAACAAAACCGGCGAACGAATCCACCATCATTAAATGTTTGACTCCGATAAAAACCAGAGCCAAACCGAAGGTACTGCGCAGCACCCACGTAGAAACTCCCTTTGCATCCTTGGGGAGTGAGCAACAAGACACCGTCATAGGAAAATGGAGGAAAAGGGTAAAACATAGGACAGTATGGGTTACGCCCCCAATCTGTACAAGTGATTTGTTCATAATTACACTGCTTCTGCAAGTTAAAATCCCCTGTTCAACAATGTTTACATTGCATGCCATACCATCGTCTTCAAGACATGGGACACTCCATACTGCTCATGGCGATATCCAAACGCCCTTTTTCCTGCCGGTCGCAACAGGTGGCGCGATGCGAGGAATCACCTTAAATGATCTTCATCAGCTTGGAGCGCAGATTCTCCTCTGCAATACCTATCACCTTCATCTTCGACCGGGCGAAAACATCGTTCGAGATGCAGGAGGACTGCATTCATTCATCGGCTGGGATAAACCCATCCTCACGGATTCGGGAGGATTCCAAGTCTTTTCTCTCCGGCACCGGTTGCGGATCGAACCGCATGGTGTGCACTTCCAGTCCCACATCGATGGGGCACCGCTCTTCCTGGGTCCCGAAGAAGCAATGAAGATTCAACATACATTAGGGTCCGATATCATTATGTGTTTTGACGACTGTCCCCCCTCCACCGCCCCTCGCAAGCGATTGATCGAAGCAGTGGATCGGACGCTTCGATGGGCAAAGGAGTGCAAGGAATGGCAAAAAAAGTTATCGAATAAAAATCTCCTCTTTGGTATTGTCCAAGGGGGACTTGAAAGGGACCTGCGCGAAAAATGTACAGAGGAGCTTATGGCCATCGGATTCGATGGATACGCAATCGGTGGGCTGGCTGTCGGCGAATCCGAAACGGAGATGTATGGCGTCCTTGAATGCATCACTCCTCTATTGCCGACCGCAGCCCCCCGTTACCTCATGGGTGTCGGCCGATTATCGCAACTGAAACACTGCATCGCAAAAGGCATCGACATGTTCGATTGCGTTCTCCCCATGCGCGAAGCGCGGCACGGGACACTCCATCTCTCTGATGGTTCAACGATCCGGATTATCAAACAAGAATACCGGGACGATCACTCCCCCATTGATCCCGATTCGCCATCACCATTAAGTCGAACACACACCAAGAGTTACCTTCATCATTTATTTCACATACACGAACGGTATGCCGAAACCATTGCCTGCATGCAGAATATGGGCGTGATATTAAAACTCTTCCAAGAACTCCGTTCTACGCGTTGATCCCCGTCACCTCAATCTCCGTAAACGTTTGCCGATGTCCGCGGGTCCTCCGGTAGCGCTTGCGGCGGTGCATTTTATAGACAAGAACCTTATCCGTTTTTCCATGTTTTCGAATCGCGACTTCCACACTCGCGCCTTTAACCGTCGGCGTCCCGATCACCACTTCATTCCCCTCTTTGCAAAGGAGAAGAACGTCTGCAAACGTGAGGTTCGTCCCCGGCTCCCCTTGCAATAAAGGAACCTTCAGTTTGTCCCCTTTCTGTACCTTTTCCTGAAAGCCGGCAATATTAACGACAGCAAACACGAAGGGGAGTGTAGGGAAGAACGGCTCTATTGCAAGCAAAATGTAGCTCTTGCAATCCCATTTTTGAAAGAGGAGAATCCCACGTATGCCTGCATTAGAAAATATTCCTGAAGTTTCAAAACCTGTATATCCACTCGTAAAACCTGGAGTCGTATCAAGTGTTATAAAAAGAGCACTCGCATTGGCCGTTCTCTCGGGTTGCGTTCCTCCTGCGCCTGTCGCGCCTCCCAAAAATAGCGCCCCCCCTCCAGCAGCGGCTCAAAACAGTAATGCATCGAGCCCTGAAAAAAAGGAAAAGGAGGCAGAAGAAGTGCCGTATTTATGGGAACGAAAAGGAAAAATCCCTCTCGGTTCCCCGTCCTCGATCCTCGTCAAAGACACTAAAATAGTGGATGATGAGGAGGTCGTCACGGAACGTACAGTGACTCTCTGCGTTAGCAAAGATGGAAAATATCTCATCATCGATGGTACATTCCGCGCATCGCTCAGTTGTCTCGGTCTACCCGTTATCATAGGCGAGCAAGAGGTCATCACCAAAGAATCTGAAAAGCCAGGTGAAGAACCCACACAAGAGCTCGTGGGAGAAGGAACATGTTTTGGATTCGGAAGGGGCAGAATGATTCTTGCGCCGGAGATGATTCTGGAACTCGTTAAAAACATTAAAAACGGAGAAGAGTACTCGGTCGGTGTCGAATCCCTCCCTGACGGGATCGTTGTGGATGCCACCTTCGCGCCGGCAAAGGATGAGGATGAGGAGAAATAACCACGCTTAGTGTGGCTGGCCACGTCGTTCGCGAACGACGTGTAAATACTGTTCAAACTCCTGCGCCTTTTTCAAATCTCGAAACGAAACAACCGTTTCGATCGACCATGGAATATGCGGCGCAGTCGTTTTTGTGAGGCCACGATTGTGTTCCTCCATGCGTTCGCGAATATCCTTCGTTGTGAATCCAACGTAGGTCATTTCTGGATTTTTGATGCTCCGGAGAAGATATACGTGAAACATAGCGGGCGATCATAGCCAATTCTGCGAAGCTTGCGAAGCAGAATGGCTGGGGAGGAGGGATTCGAACCCCCGCATGGCGGATCCAAAGTCCGCTGCCGTACCACTTGGCTACTCCCCAAGCACCACAAAGTTTATCAGATCTTTAATCCACAACCACTTACTTGCCCTGCAGTGATACGAAGTGTCTACTGCGGGGGCTACCTGCCTGCCGGCAGGCAGGCTCCCCAAGCATCACAATCTTACCAGAACCCTCTCTTCGGATTCTCATACATAATCCAATACCTCCCCTTTGTTCGCTGAAAGTTGATCGACCGACACCTAATCATTAGATAAAAAAAGATTCTACTCAATAACGTGAGGATGTTCATTGTAGCTAATTCTCCCAAGAATTCTTCATTGAATAGCATGTCTAGAATACTTGACATATTTCAATAAATAATGCATAGTACTCATCCTCTTTATGAAGCATCCTTTTCTCCTGATCGGTGCTGTTTTGATTATCCTCTGCACTCCCCAAAACGCAGAGGCACTTCGATATCCGCCGGGGTTCAATGGTGGTGGATATGTTGCAGCAAACCTCCTTGGTCCGACCGACGTACAGTCCGGCGATGACTTCACCTATACCATCATCCTCACCAATGACGGATCCGGCTACGCCCGGAACGTGCAGGTGACGTATGCAATCCCGGATGGAATCCGATGGCGCGACCGTTTTTCCCACAGTACATGCAAGCAATACATCAATGAAATCATTTGCACGTATGACCTTGTTCAGCCTGGCTCACAGTCGATTCCGCTCAACTTCACCACTGATCGTCTTATCCAAACGAATAGCGCCTTTTGTCCCCGGACGATCACCAGCTCCGCACGCGTAAGTGCCGGATCATCGGATACATTCGCCGGTGATAACATCAGTCCTGCTCTCTCGACGCGCATCAGCTGTTATGACCCGCCCAATCGATCGTACCGACAGGGAGTGGATCTTCAGATCAATCTGACGGCCCCTCAAACGATTATCACCGGTGATACGGTGACTTTAAGCGCAATCGTCACCAATGCCGGCACCGACAATGCTGCGTTCGTCACCATGCTGATGTCGCTCCCGTCCGGTCTCACTGTCCAGGATATTCCCCGTTTTTGCCAGATAAGCGGAAGCATGATCACATGCACCAACTTCACCCTCCGATCCGGTGAATCCCGCGTCCTTACGTTTATTATGCCCATTGCTTCGGCTTTCTCCTGTCCTGCCTCTCTCGAATGGCGCGCACAGGTCTATAGCGGGAGTCAAAACTCCTACGGCGTTTATCGTACCAATACGGCACGGACTTCTGTCGCATGTCAACCAACCACGACTATCCCATTGCCCCAATCGTCTCATCTCCCACTCGGAGGTAACAATACAACGGATAAAAAAAATAACGGTGGGAACTCCGGTGGGTACCCCGGTTTCGGATCCTCCGGTGGAAGCGGTGGTCAAGGATGGGCAACGTACAATGGCTCATACCGAGACCCCTTGCATGTATGCGACCTCCCTCTTGACGTTATCTTTCCGTGTCCAATCAAAGACAGCAGATCAACCGGTGGAGGATCCACGGGGGGAGCCGGTGGTGGAACGAGTGGGGGAACCGGTGGTGGAACAGGAGGAGGTATTGGGGGGAGCGGTGGCGGGACAACCGGTGGTGGAACAGGAGGAACAACGGGCGGTGGCGGATTCTTTGGAGGAGGAACCGGCGGTGGGACATCCGGTGATGGAGGAGGAGACGATGACAAGTCTCAAAAAGAATCGACCGACAAAACTTCTACCGCTGCCAAAATCCTTCCTCCGGATAGAAGTGGCAATTGGGTTTGGGATGGCAATGGATGGATATACAGCACGCTTGCATCCGCAAAACCCATGATCGATTTGGATCGATGGACATTACAATTTTGTACGGGGAGCGAACGAGGAACCATAACCTATGAGATAGAAATCTCAAATCGCTTTGAAGCAGCTATGCAAGATATCGATGTTGTCGAAATGCTCAATCCCACTGCGGTTTGCATAAAAAATGCTCAAGGTGGACTCATTGGCCCACGTCATATCCTGTGGCAAATCGATGCTCTCACCCCCCTCACCACTCATACCATGCAGTACACCGTCGGTATCCTGTCGCATGTCCCCGATCAGTTCGTCATCGCCAACCTCACCCATGCGGGGACTTCTGGCCCGCATATCCTGACACGCGATTTCCATATGCTGGAAAATTCCCGTCAGCAGGTTCTTCCTGACAACATACAAAACATGTCACCCTGAGGTGCGACGAACGCAGTGAGGAGCCTCGAAGGGTCATAAAATGAATATTCCTTTCATGATGCTTCGAGGCTCGGCTGAAGCCTCGCACCTCAGCATGACAATGAATCTTCCTTTATAGTCCCACATACTCCTTCAATATATCGGGGATCTTTGTGAACGCCTCCCGTAACTTTTTATCCTCCTCCTCCGTACATTGACTGAGCACCCACGCCGACAAATCTGCGCCGTGCGGAGGATCTCCAAGCCCAATGCGAATTCGCGGGAATGTCTCTCCAAGAGTATCCACAATGGATTTCATCCCATTGTGAGTTCCCGGACCCCCGTTTTTCCGATAACGAACCTCTCCCAACGGAAGATCGATGTCGTCACTGATGACAAGAATATGATCGACATCCACCTTGTAAAAATTGAGAATCTTCTGAACAGACTCCCCCGAAAGATTCATAAATGTTCTGGGTTTTACCAGAAGAATCGGAATCGTCACTATCCGTGCTTCACAAATATCAGCATTAAACTTTTGTTTAAAGGCCCACTTCCCTTCTCCAAGTTCTTTGACTAAATATTCAACTGCCCTAAATCCCATATTATGCCGCGTCGATTCATACGCCTTCCCCGGATTTCCCAGACCGACGATGATGAGCGAGGGGTTCATCATGAATCCTCATTTTGTAATACCTCTTCCTCTTCTTCCTCCTCATCCAGGCGATTCTCCGCATCCTCTAATTGCACCTGATTTGCAATGACCTCCGCAAGTAGTTCTTGCACATGACGGGCATCCTTCAGGTTTTTGCCATGCAGATACTCTTCCATATTTTTCAAAATTATCCGCGTAATCACTTTAGGATGCTTTACGGCATCCATTTCGACTATGGCATCCGTCGAAATTTTCTCAATACTCACTAATCCGAAATTCATCAGTGTTCCCAGTACTCCCTGCACTTCATAACTTACCCCCTGGATATCGCTGTAGAGAATACGCGTCACTTGACGATGAAACCATCCATGCCACTCAAGATCAAGTACCCCCTGATCGGTAATAATCCATGCATCAAGGTAATAATCGAAAAAATTCCGCAGCCACCACACAAGGGAAATCATTCCCCAGAGAGCAATAATGTAAAACATCATCCTAAACGGCACATAATAAAGGATGGCCCACGACGCAAAAAAAGAAACTGTCGGCCAGAAGAGCGCTCTGACGCCCAATAGCCAATGTTTATGAATAATGGCACGGATCTCCTCTTCATCATCAAGATGGGCCCGGAAAAGAAACTGATCAAGCACAGGGAGCATTATGTCATGGATTCGCCCTGCTCACCATGACATAATGCTCCCATGAGTTTCCTCAAAAACCGATCCGGCATCTGGTTCCATGTCTTCGATGTCCTCTTTAATGTCGCCGTCATCATTATCGTCGTCGCGGGGATTCGCACCTTTCTCATTTCTCCTTTCCAGGTGGAAGGAGGTTCCATGTCCACGACACTCGAGGACAACGAATACATCATTATCAACAAACTCGCTTACTTTATCGGTCAGCCTCGCCGTGGAGACACTGTCGTCTTCCATCCACCCAGTGACCGCAAAAAATATTATGTTAAACGGGTCATCGGTCTCCCCGGTGACGAGATCGTCATTCGTGATGGAATGGTCTTTATCCGTGGATACAACAATGAAGAATTTCCACTGGATGAGCCGTATCTTGATCCCAAAAATCATGGGAAAACATTTCGACATCCTCCGGGTAGCGGCAATACGTCCGAGATCATCTACCTTGTCCCGGAGGACCATTACTTCCTCCTTGGAGACAATCGCCAAGGCAGTCTCGACTCACGCAGTTTTACGTCTTTAGACTCCTCTCCTCTCCCCTTTGTTCCAAACAAGGATATCAAAGGACGTGTCTGGTTTGTCGCTTTGCCCGTCACCAAAATCCATGCACTGGAAACACCGGAATATACGTTTTAACAAGGGGAAGAATACTATCAATTTTCTCTTGCATCCTCTCATGATTCTCGGTATCTTGACGTCTGCCCCGCAAGGGCTTTTTTAAGAAGCGTTCTATGTTCAACCAAATCTCTGCGTATCTGAATGAATCTCTCGAGGAACTTCGACACGTGCGTTGGCCCACACGCCAACAATCGATTCGTCTTTCGGGGATTGTCCTCCTTTTTACATTTGCGGCTTCCGCCGTTTTTGGCGTTATCGACTTTCTTCTTGCAGAGCTCATCAGGGGTCTCCTCTCTCTTCGATTTTAGTTTTTCTCCACATTCCTTAGCCCTCACATGGTAAAACAGGATCCCACAGCAGGACGCAACTGGTACGTCATCCACACCTACTCCGGTTACGAAGACAGCGTCGCTGCCGCTATCAAGCAACGAGCGGAATCCTTTAATATGCAAGATTTTATTCTTGATGTCCGTGTTCCCAAGGAAAAACAGCTCGTCTTCAAAAAAGGAGAACCGACGGAGGAAGAGCGCAAACTTTTTCCCGGTTACGTTCTTGTGGATATGATCGTCAGCGACGAATCCTGGTATCTCGTCCGCAATACCCCCAATGTCACTGGCTTTGTGGGCTCCGGAAATATTCCTGTGCCCGTCACTCCGGAAGAATACGGCATCATCGAACGCCGGGTCGGCGAACAAGCCACCAAATTTAAGAGTGACTTCCAAGTGGGCAACCTTGTTATCATTATCGACGGACCATTCAAAAACTACGAGGGGAGCGTGAACAGTGTTGATATCAATAAGGGGAAACTCACAGTCCTGGTGATCATTTTTGATCGAGAGACTCCTGTCGAGTTGGATTTCACACAGGTGAAGAAAAAGTAATGCCTGCTCAACGTATTATGATCACTGGCAAAGTTCAGGGGGTGTTTTTCCGTGCATATGTACAGGAACATGCCCTTCCTCTCAGAATCACGGGGTGGGTGCGCAATTGCCCCGATGGGTCAGTCGAAATCCACGCCGAGGGGACTTCCGAATCCCTTCAACAACTAGAACACTTGTGTATCCGCGGGCCGCGAGCAGCACGCGTCGATAAGATCGATGTGCAGGAAGCCTCCGGAGAGGGATGCACGGGATTTACGATTCTCTAAGATATGCGCCTCGGAACATTCCACCAAAGAATGACCAGCTGTACCACGTGGCCGGCGATGAAACCGATCGGAATGGCGGGGAGACCATATACTCCGAGCAGCGACCACGAAAGCGCAATCGCAACGATCGCATTTGCGCTGTGAGCGATAGCGGGGAGGCGCGTATTATGCAAAGCAAAGAATGCACGGATGAAGAGATAACTCAGACTCTCAATAGGAATACTGAATGCGTAGAGCATGAGAACAACAGAGAACAGGGGAGCTTTGTGTTGGAGGTTCACAATCCATGCGACAAGGTCGGGGATGAGGAAGAGGATCAGCGCGCTGGGGATCGTGAGGAGGAGCATGAAAAAAGATCCTCGCCGAATAAAGTTCTGAAATTTTCTTTCGTTCCCTTCTGCGGCCGCCCGGCACATGGGAGAAAAAATTGCCTGTGCGAGCGCAATACCAATGGCACCGACAATGACAGATTGAACGTTGCGGGCATAGGCATTGATGGTGATTGCTCCGGTCGGGAGCGAAGAGGCAAGGGTATCGAGAACGAGCAGACGGATATGCAAAGTACCAAGTGCAATCATGCGTGGGATCGCCATCCACCCCATGTCGGCTATTGCCGGATGCCAGAGTCTCACGCGGAGAGGAATACCCGCCCATCGAACAGCAAGTAATCGCCAGAGCGCGTAGATCAACGATCCTGCTACCGTACCGGCAATAGGGCCGTACGGGCCGATCACCGGAGTCAGGAAGAGCGTCCCTCCAATCGTCCCCAAAGAATAAACGATGGGTGTAAGGCCATATACCCAATACCGCTCGATGTGGATGAGTTCCTGTCCAATAGTATTTCCAATCACCATAAGAAGATTCGAAATAAGCACAATACGCGCAAAATTGATATACCATGCCAACTGTTCTCCTTGAAAATTGACGAGCCATGGTACAAGCATAGGGAGAACGAGTGTCAGCAGAAGGGCTACGAGTCCAAAAATAAGACAACCCAGTCCCATGGAGGCACCGAGAAGATTGGCTACTCCTTCGCGACCACGGCGATGTTCTTCTCGGGCAAGGAGTGGAACCAGAATCATACCAATGGCCGACATCACCAGAACCTGGAAGATAAGGTCACTCGGGCGGAAGGCGGCGATATAAGCATCGACAACCGCAAGATCGGGGAAGGTTTGCGCGAGAAGCCGATCACGCAGAAGCCCTGCAATCGAGGCTCCCAATTGCGTGATGCCCAAAATAGCCGCACTTCCGAGAATTCGATGGTGGGACAGAACAGAGACAAGTCGCATTGAATACAGGATACCGTATAATTTCAATATGAAACTGGATCAGGAAGAACGCCGACGGATCTGTGCCATACTGGATCGAGACCCCACGACAACCGAAGAGACGATTTTCGCCATTCAATGGAGCGAGCATTGCAGTTACAAATCATCCAAAAGATTTCTAAAAACCCTGCCGACCGCGAGCCCTCAGACAATCCTCGGTCCGGGACAAGACAGCGGCATCGTCGCCATCACCGATGCGCCGAAAGGAAAACGATGGGGACTCATTATCTCCCACGAGTCCCACAATCACCCGTCTCAGATCGTCCCGTACGAAGGCGCTGCCACCGGAATTGGCGGCGTCGTTCGTGATGTCCTCTGCATGGGAGGGCGCGTCATCGGTTGCCTCGATATGCTCCGTTTTGGCGATGGCAAGAGCGAAGAATCCCGTACCATTATTCGCGACATCGTCCGCGGCATCGGCGGGTATGGCAACCCCATTGGAGTCCCCAATCTTGGAGGGAGCACCCTCTTCGATAAACATTACGATAAAAACTGTCTTGTGAATGCGGTGGCGATCGGTCTTGTTCGCGAAGACCACATCGTTTCGAGCTTCACACCTAAAGAGGCAGGCCGCATTGGATATGACATCATTCTGGTTGGTAAAGCCACGGACCGGAGTGGATTTGGTGGAGCTACGTTTGCATCGGTGTCACTGCTCAATACGGAAAAAAAGGCAAATCGCAGTGCCGTCCAGGAACCCAATCCCTTCCTCGAGCGACACATGATGGCTGCATTCTATGAACTCTTCGAATGGTTACAGAATGAAAAATATATCCACAAGATAAGCTGCAAAGATTTGGGCGCGGGAGGTATCGTCTGCGCAACGGTAGAGCAGGTTGCTGCGGAGGGGTTGGGAGCGGAGATTGAGCTCACTCGTATTCATACCGCCTATCCGGATCTCCCCCCCGAAGTCATCGCCTGTGCCGAAACACAGGAACGCATGTGCGTCATCTGTCACCCGGATCTCACATCCCATATTCTTCGACATTTTAATGAAACATGGGAACTCCCCCTCATGGCAGAGAATGCACGCGCATCCGTGATTGGAAAAGTAACCGATGATGGGATTTATCATCTCACCTATAAGGGTGAAACGGTGTGCAAGGCGAAGTCCATGGATATTACGTGCGGTATTGAATACGGTGAAAAGGAACGGCCAGCATGTCACCCCGAAAAAAATTCTTCTCACCATGATATATCCCTCGAAAAACAGTTCATGCACACTCTCGACGATCCCAACAACTGCAGTAAAGAACCCCTCTTTATTCACTTCGATAAAAATGTTATTGGAAACACAATTTTCGAACCCGGCGAGGCCGATGCCGCTGTGATCGCTCCGCTACAGGATGAAAACGATTGGACCGGTGTCGCCCTCGCTTGCGCCGGACCACTGGATCACGATCCATACCAACAGGGACGTAAAGCCGCTTCACAGGCTTTACAAAAAATCATTGCCGTTGGAGCGACGCCCCGTGCGCTCACCGACTGTCTAAACTTCGGCAATCCCGAAGTACCCGATCAGCTCTGGCAATTGCAGGAAGGCGTACGTGGATTATGCGATGCGGCACATGAGCTTAAGATTCCATTCATCTCCGGCAACGTATCCCTTTATAACTGCGCAGATGATGGTGTTTCTATCCCTCCAACCGCCACCGTATGTTGCATTGGTATTTTACCCAATGCACATCATGCCATCTCCATGAATTTTAAAAAACATAATTCACATATTGCGATCGTCCATTTGGATCATCTCGAGAAAATTTCTTCTCTATTTTCAACGATTTTACCCCAGATTCTTTCCGCTCATGTCGTCACCAACGGACTCCTGATGGCACTCTTAGAAATGACAACTCCAAAACGCGGATACGGAGGAACAATCGGTTTGAGCGTTCATGTGGATAACGATCTTCTTGTCTCATCATCGGGCATCCTCATCGAAACCGCCTCTCCCATTGTATATCCCGGTATTCTCTCCATTGGACACACTCTCGAGGATCCCCTATTCATCGTGAAAACCGGTTCTCAATCCCCCCTTTCATTCCCTCTTCCCGTCCTTCATCAACAATGGAAAAAGGGCATTACAGAAGGATTTTTTGCAGTGAAATAAGAAAGTAAAGACAATATTTGACATAAAAGCAAATCCTTGCTTTTATATCACCGTACATATCGTAGTGTGAAGAACGGCATGTAGTATCAACGGTTGAAAACTTTACATAAGAGGGAAGGGTTAAGCCAAAGCCCCAATCGCAAGATCGGGGCCTTTGGCGGTTCAAAAGGAACAGTGATACACTAGAGCACAATGAATCGCCTCCTTTTTTGCATCATCTTTCTTGCTCTCAACACACCGGCCTCTGCAGATTCGGGCGAAACCCTTCACGGTGCCGCAACACTCACCACGATCATTATTGAACAAAAGAGTCCGCGCGACATATACGGAGAATGGACTCTTATCCATCCCAACAATACACGGGAAAAGAGTTCCCAACCGCTGCGCAATCTCGCCAACGTCGCACCGGGAATGTTTACCATCATCGCCAAACCACCTGACGGCGCCATCGCCAAAATTCTTCTCGAAAAGGATGGTGACCTTCCTGAGACCAATGATCGGCCGCAAGCTTCCTTTTCTTTAGAACAAGGAGAATCGATGCGTGCCACCATTGAATATACGTTTACCCGCACTGGCATTGTCGCTGTACACAGCGATCCTTCTGATGTCGAATTCGATCTTTCCGGTCCCAATGATACATCGTATTCAGGTTTAACTCCCGTTTCGTATTCGGACATGCCGGAAGGGCAGTACTCCGTTCAGTTTAAAAGTATTAAAGGATGCGTCACTCCTCCACGAAAATCCCTCCTCCTCCAACAAGACAGCCGTATTTCTCTCTCAGTAACTTTCGCTTGCGACGAAGCAGATCGTGTCCGCGAGAAGCAACAAAAAGAACAGAGTGGCGGCGAAACGCACGTTACCGTTACCAGTGAAGAAGGCACCGCTCTCGTCTTCAATGACGTCCCGCAAATCACATGGTTTGCGTACTCGGTCTATACCGTTGCGAGACTTGGGATTATGTCCGGCTACCGAGACCTCGATGGCAATCTTACAGGGAACTACGGCCCGGGAAATTTTGTGACGATTGCAGAACTTGCCAAAATTGCCCACAAGATCGCTTCCATTGAGCCCTCCACAAGTCGCCGTCCGCTCAATTCACGAGCGCGGGATCAGTGGTTTTCTCCATATGTTGCTTCCGCAGAACAACTCGGATGGACGATCTTCATTGATACGGATATCGACCCCGGCCGTCCGGCTACTCGCGGAGAAGTGCTGGTCACCCTCCTTCAAACCCTTGATATCCCTCTCCGGTGGCAAAAAGGTGATGTGTTCGAAGATGTCCAGCCCCGTACCCCCTACGCGGGAGCCATCGAAACCGCTGCCCATGACGAAATCGTGAGCGGCCACACCGACGAGTTTGGTATGCCTCTGCGAACCTTCGGTCCGCAAGATCCTGTTAACCGCGCGGAGATGGCAAAGATTCTTTCGAAAATTCTTGAGATATACAAAGGGCAAGATTTGTAATATCTCCTGCACCCATACAAACAAGAATATCGCCTCCTGCAGCGATAGATCGCACGTACTTCTCGGTTGCTTTAAGATCGCCGCTATACGTTGCCCCGATATCCCGCGCAAATTTCTGGATATCAATCCGCTCTTTTTCCACGTGAGTTCGCGCATCGTAGACGTCCGTTAGCACCAATACGTCGGCATCTCCAAACGCGCTACAAAACTCATGATAAAATGTCCACGTTCGATTGTGCATGTGCGGCTGAAAAATGCAAACGAGACGCCGGCTCGAATATGCCCCTTTGAGTGCGCGTAACGTGGCACGAATCTCGGCGGGATGATGGGCATAATCATCTATCACCGGAATACGGTTTTCCGCTTTTTGAAGATATCCCTTCAGTTCCATCCGACGCCAGCAACCACGATAGTTCTTGAGTGACCGCTCGACCTGTGCATCGGGGATCCCAAAGTATCGTGCCAGTGCCAAAACGAGCTGTGCATTTTCTTTCATATGATCACCGGGGACCTGCAGAGCGATCTTTGGTTTCTGATCCGCATCAACGATGTGACATCCGGCCTCTGTTCCCACCCGATTGCACGTTGGATCGCTGCCATGGGTGATGAGCATTCCGTCGGCAGGAATTTGTTGTAAAAATCTCACATACGCCTCTTCGTACTCTTTTTGCGATGGGAATACATCAACATGATCCCAGTCTCCATTCGTCATAAGCACGATATGCGGCTGAAAATTGAGGAACGAACTGCGATATTCACACGCTTCCACGAGCAAAAAATCTTTTGTTCCCCGACGCCAGTTCCTCCCATCAAATTGCGGTACCCGCGTGCCTACGATAACGGTCGGGTTCTTCCCCGTATCGGCCATCATCACTCCCGTCATCGCCGTTGTCGAAGACTTTCCATGAGAACCGCAAACCGCAATAACGGTTCGATACTCTTTGCTCAATTCTCCCAATGCTTCGAAGTAACTCATCGATCGGATCCCCTGCTCTCGCGCACAAAGCCGTTCGGGGGCATCGGGAGGGACGGCCTGCGAATATACAAACAGATCCGCGTCTTCGGGAACATGCGATCCATCCTGTTTACAAAAAACAGGAATTCCCTGTTTTATCAGATCCTCGGTCACGATACTCGATAATCGGTCGCTGCCGGAGACCGCATGTCCCGCTGATTCTTGAAGAGCTGCATATGCGCTCAATCCGATGCCGCCGATCCCTGAGCAGTAGATTTTCATAACAGAGGCTCTATTCTACTACCAGCCTACTTGCCTACCAGCCTACTTGCCTTGCCCTACCACACACTCGAACCCATCAGCAAACGCCTTACTATTGTAGGAGGATTAACCGTGGTCGCTATTATGGCCTTCGGCCTCGCACAATCCGTATACCGCAACATTATCTTCGAACAAACACTCAAAGATATGGAAGAACAAAATCAAAAAATTTCCGACAGTATTACGGTGGGATACCGCAACCTCGAATACTATCGTTCCGATCAATACAAAGATAAACACGCCAAAGAAAACCTGGGACTTGTGAATCCGGGAGAACGCGTTCTTCTTATCAATAAAACCCCATCCAAACCTTTTCTCTCTCCTCCTGACCCCGCTCTTACTCGCGAGACTCAAGAAGCCACCTATCAGGAAACCCTTCGCCAAATGCCGATAATCGAACATTGGAAGCTCTTCCTTTTTCACCGTGAGAAGATAGAGGAGTTGAGGAGATCCCTTTAATACGGTAGGATCAGCCCGCGGGGTGGAGCAGCCTGGTAGCTCGCGAGGCTCATAACCTCGAGGTCGTAGGTTCAAATCCTACCCCCGCAACCACTTGGAATTTGGAATTTCCCGGCTATAATGCCGGGCACTATGGCTCATAAAAAAGCAGGGGGATCGACCCAAAACGGCAGAGATAGCAATGCAAAACGCCGGGGCGTGAAGTGTTTTGGGGGACATCCGGTCCGTGCGGGAGAAGTGCTCATTCGCCAAAAGGGATTCTGGTTTCGTCCCGGGCAAGGCACTCATCTCGGAAGCGATTGGACCATCCATGCATCCCTCGATGGTATTGTAAAATTCTGTACCAAACGCGTGGCCAAGTTCAACGGAAACCGGGAGCGTCACACGGTGGTATCCGTAGAAAAATAAGAGTACGCTGCTCCCTGTATGTCTGATCCGGAATCTTTTAACGTAAGCGAAGGACCCGGAGGAGCATCGGAAGAATTAAGCGAAGAAGCGCGCCAACGCTTTTCCGGCGCAAGCGCTGCCATTGCACAGATCCGAAAAGAAGAGAAGCGATCAAAAAAACGCGACACCGGTATCGCCGGAGCCATCGTCCAATTCCTCACGGACGACCAGCGCAAGCATCTCTCTACCCTTATCGCGCGGCTTTGTTCTCGCAACTGTCCATCCGTATTTCTCCTCGCCCTCCTCTCTCTCATTAACGAAGAATGTCTGCGACGCGTTCAGGAATATCTTGCCGAAGAAGGCGAGCGCAGTGCGGAAAAAACAGTCGAAGAAAGTATCATCCTAACCAAAAAAACCCGGTTGGATAGCGAGACCAACCGGATCCTGATCCAATGGCTAACCCGCATTCAACTTGTCCTTTCCATTGACGGAAAGGTCATCCTCTCCGCCATCCTCCTGGACGAAAAGAATATGGATGGGACTGTTCTGCAACTGACCGCCTTTATCCTCGAAGGGTATCTTCAATCCCGTGGCATAAAAGTCCCGTTTGAACGCTCGCAGGCTCTCGCCATGCACATGCTCCATGCGATTTTTGAGCCGTTTTTAAAAAATAGGGCTACCGCTTAAGCACACTTAAAAAAGCCTCCTGCGTGAGCATCACCTTCCCAAACTGCTTCATGCGCTTTTTGCCTTTCTTCTGCTTTTCGAGAAGCTTTTTTTTGCGCGAGACATCTCCTCCGTACAAATACCCTGTCACATCTTTACGGAGAGCGGGAAGCGTTTCGCGGGCAACGATCTTCGCTCCAATCGCGGCTTGTATCGGTATCTGAAACTGCTGTTTTGGTAAAACATCTTTCAGTCTTTTACAAACCAGAGAACCCACCGCATGTCCTTCCGATCGATGAACAATCGTACTTAAGGCTTCCGTGGGTTCACCAAGAAGAAGGATCTGAAGTTTCACCAAATCTCCTGACCGATATCCCAATGGCTCGTAGCTCATCGATGCATAACCGGAACTTAAAGACTTCATCTGATCGAAAAAATCCAGCACGATCCCCTGTAATGGCACTTCGAAATGAAGAACCGCTCGCTCCCCCTCCAAATACTCGAGCCCCTCGTAAACCCCGCGCCGACTCTGGACCATCTGCATAATGGGACCGATGTCGTCACTCCGACAGACAATCTCTAATGTGACCCATGGCTCGCGTATCTCCTTAATATATGTCGGATCCGGAAAATCCGCCGGGTTACTGATACACGCAGTATCGGGTTCATTTTCTTTGAGCAGACTCGTACGCACGACTTCTCCGGGATTCTTGGCCTGCAATTGTACTTCATAAAGAACACTCGGCGCCGTGATGATGAGATCACAATCGTATTCCCGTTCCAGTCGCTCCTGCACGATATCCATATGGAGCAGCCCCAAAAAACCACACCGAAATCCGTTACCGAGTGCCGCATTCCGTTCCGTTTCGAAAACAATTGCGGCATCATTGAGCGACAATCGTTCAAGAGATTCTCGTAACTGCGGATAATCATCCGCATCCGTTGGATAAAGCCCAGCAAAGACCATCGGTTGGACATGTTTATATCCTGGGAGCGGGGGGAGATCGCCTGACGAGGCAATCGTATCGCCCGTACGCACCTGCAAAACGTCTTTTGCGCCGGTCACAATGTATCCGATTTGTCCTTCGGTGAGCTTTGGATCCGAAATATATTTGGGGCTGAAGTGTCCGGTGTCCTGAATCTCCAATGATGTGTGGGTCCCGATAAGGTGAATGCGGTCCCCCTTCGCAAACTCCCCTTCCACCATGCGCACATACGCAACAGCCCCACGATAGGTATCCATAAGGGCATCAAAGATGAGAGCCATGCTTCGACTACGCTCAGCATGACACGCGGGTGCAGGAATTCTTGCCACAACAGCATCAAGAACCTCCTCGATCCCCTTCCCCTCTTTGGCGGAAATCAAAAGAATATCTTCTTGTTTGCAATTTAAGAGCTTGACTACATCCCGACTCACCCGCTCCGGATCCGCCGCTGGAAGATCGATTTTATTGAGAACAGGAATGATGGTAAGAGAATGTTCCATCGCCATATACAGTACTGCCAATGTCTGTGCCTGGATCCCCTGCGAAGCATCCACAAGAAGAATCGCCCCTTCCACCGCAGCCAAACTGCGGCTCACTTCATACCGAAAATCCGTATGACCGGGAGTATCAATAAGATTTAACGTCACCCCTTGCCAGTGCATCCGCACCGGTGTCAGTTTGATCGTGATCCCCCGCTCCCGCTCCAAATCCATGGTATCGAGATGCTGTTCCTTGAGTTCCCGCTGCGCGAGTGTCTCCGTCTTCTCCATCATCCGATCCGCAAGAGTGGACTTGCCATGGTCAATATGGGCAATAATGCAAAAATTTCGTATATTCATATATTCTGCGAAGCTCTGCGAAGGAGAACTAAACGTAGTGCATGTTCACCGTCCTGCACAAGTTTTAGAGCCTCTTCTTTTGAGGTATTCTTGAGCATGGACAGTTTGTCCCCTTCCGCCTGCGCCATCGTTTCAAAAGGAACCCCCAGGGCCAGCGCTGCGAGTGCTCCATGATAGCGCTGCGAAAGGATAAAAGAGGCGGATACCATGATGTGAGAAAATTCACTCAGAGAATGGACAGAGAGAATTTGAGCAGGAGGAATGTGTTCCTGAATTTTTTTACAGACTGCTTTTTCGCAAGAGCAATTCGGCTGGAGAGAGAGAATCAAAACATGATCAAACGATTGTTGGTTGTAAATGGCCAGAGCTCGATCGATAAATACGGCACCTGAATTCGAACGGGGGATGACAACTAACATTTCCCTCTCCCTAGGGGAGAGGGATAGGGAGAGGGGGTCAAACAAATCTCCACCCCCCCCCTTCATCCCTCCCCAATGGGGGGGGTACTCTGCCGAGGAAAGGGAAATCAGAACAGGATCGAATGTAAGGACAATATCGCTCCGCCATTGTCGTACTCGGTCGAATGAAGCACGATCACGAACAGAAACAAATGTTGCATGCTGCACTACCCATCGCGTGAGCCACTCTCCCAATGTTGTTCGGAAGGGTCCCACTCCCTGAAAAGCCAAAAAAATTGGTTTCCTGAAGACCCATGCAACCACCGCATGCCACCACCAAAGAAGCGGGGCTTTTATCGATTCGCTGTCCGTAAAAAGTGATCCACCACCAAAGACAATACCATCCGATTTCACATATGCCCGTACGGTCTTCCACCACGGTGTTCCAAAGAATGATCGCGCTCCCAACGGCAACCGAGGAACATCTGTCGACACCACCACCCACTCCACTTCCCCAGTAGTAGATGCTTTCGCATCACTACAGGGCGCCGCTGGAAAAGCATCCAAAAAATACCCCCGGAGAGCCTCATCACCGAGGTTACCGACGCCGTAATTCCCAATAAGAAGATATCGCACCTCGCTAGTTTAGACCCAAAGGGTTCTCTTCGGGACTTGTAGCTTCATTCGCTTTATCGACCTCCTTCGCTGGGGCTGAAACCGCCACATTAAACTCATCCGATGTTGTAAACCGCTCATTAAGACGGGCGGATTTCCCCTGCCTCCCCCGAAGGAACGTCAGCTTTGCCCGACGCACTTGTGCGACTTTCTTGACATCGATCTTTGTGATGAGCGGTGAGTGTAAAGGGACAATTTTCTCGATACCAACACCCGAGACAATGCGACGAATCGTCATACTCCGATCCGTTAGGCAGTGTCCCTTATGCATGGTAATCACCAACCCCTCAAAGATCTGAATACGTTCTTTACCCCCTTCCTGTACCACTTCATGGACACGCACGGTATACCCCGGACGAATGTCGGGCACTTGCCGCACAAATCGCTTCGCCTGCTCATGGATCATGGTGGATGTCACTTGAGGGCTTTAGGATAGAGTAAAAACGCCTCGTGTCAACGAACTTACCCTTGGTTAAAAAAGGACATCTTTAACTTATGGATGAGGAAAACCGTTCTTTATATTGAGCGAAATAATGGCCAGCGCAAGGAGAGTACCCATCATTGCCAAAGCATAATATCCCGCTCCCACCGCCGCTCCGATCGCTCCGGTAATCCAGATTGCCGCTGCGGTTGTCAGTCCCTGTACCCGGTCTTCAAGCTGAATCACCGTCCCCGCTCCTAAAAATCCAATTCCGGTTACAATCCCCTGCAACATGCGGATCACATCCGACGAAGCGCCCTCCGCTTCGTGTGTGAGTAATAGGGCCGTCAGCATCATCAACGTTGACCCCATACAAACCAAGGTAATGGTACGGACCCCTGCCGGTTTGTGTTTGCGTTCCCGATCCCATCCGATGACCATCCCGCACGCAAGGGAGAGTCCCATCCGCGCAAGGAGAATCTCAGTCGACATGACTACTCACAGTACTATCGTTCTCTTGCCGATTCAATCTCTTGCACAATAGTATTGAGAACAATCAAGTGTCGGGGGTCATTGAGGATCTCCATGACAAAACGATCACGGAGACTCACGCGATACAAAAAATCCGCGGTCGAAAAAATCGAATACTTTACATGCTTCATGGAAGGATCCTGCGCAAGAACCCCTTCGAGCATTTCCTTCCGGACATTGCCGACCGCAAGAATATCCACTTTACTCTCGGTCCCGCAAAACGTCCCCGCAAGGAGCAGCATCTGCATCCCGGGAATATTTTTAAGGCTGGTGATGAGGGGGCTCTCTCCCTGCACCACCTTGGAGAACAGACTCTGCAAATCTTTGTACAACAAAAACTCCGGATTGATCCGGTAATACTTTTTGCGCATTTTGTGACGCGCCTTTACCAGACCGACCCGTCTTAAGTTTTCGAGCTCCCGACGGATCGAATTGATTTGTTCACTTAAGAGTCGTGTCAATTCACGGATAAAATATTCTTCCTCCGGATGGAGGAGGAACGTTGAAAGAAGTTTGACCCGTGTTTGTGAACTAAAGAGCGCCTTAAGGATGACGACCGGAGCCATTCAAAAAAAGAGGAAAAAAGTCATGTATACAAACAGTAGTCATGAGTGAATACAAAGTGCAAGAAAGTTATTCATACATGAGAATACAAATTTTGTACATATATTTTGGCCTAAAATCAATAATAAACCGTATATTTTATATAGAATGATCATTCCCATGATCACAATTTCTACTCACATCTGATCGGCATTTGTGGTACAATGTTATTCCGCAAGAGGAAGCGGATTTTCCCTCCCCATCGGAGAGGGGGTTAGGGAGAGGGGATCTGACTACTCCTCCCCCCCAAATTCTGCTATACTTATACGAATGTCACAAAAATATAAATTCCTCCTGCATTGCAGCACAGTCACATTCATAAGCATTCTCTTTATCGAGACTGCGCACGCCGCCAATCCCTTCGGGGATATGTTGAGCGGGCTTGGAAACGATGCTACCTCAGCCATGGGATTCCTCATTATGATGGCAACAACGCTTTCCTTTGTCTTCTTCAGTCTCCTCACGGTCTTTCTCGATCCTACCTTCATCTTCGATATGGCAAGATCAGGAGCAGGAACGAGTAACCTTGAAACATCACTCAACAACATTTGGCAACTCTCGCGGGATATCATGAATGTCATTTTCGCCTTTGTTCTCGCCGGTGTTGCCGTCTACATGGTCATTACCGCGAAAAAAGAATTCATCAAAGAATATCTTGGGAAGTTTGTCTTGGCGGTGATCCTTGTCAACTTTTCGTGGTTCTTCCCCCGCGTGATCCTCGATGTCGCCAATGTTCTTACAGCCGCCGTCTATGACATCCCCGCGATGCTGCTCGGAACCAATCCTCAATTTTGCAAAAGTATCGGCGGCGTCCCCACTTCGATTCCCTATGAGGGGATTACCAATATGGACTTCTTTGTCAAGGATTGCACTTCAAGCACTCCGCCACCGGACCCTTGTCTTTCCTACCCCACCGCTACCCCCCTCCTCCCATCTGTCGTCGGATGGGAATGTATCGGCCAAAATCTGATCTGCTATAAAAAAGGGCCCATAAACTTTAGTCAGACGGCCGGACACGCATCGATCATTAACGGTCTCATTATCAACCATGCCGCATTGCAACAAATGGCAAATGTTCCGATTACCTTTCCCGGCCCCAATCAATTTGCCGATCAGCTGGTTTTACTCATAAAAATGGGACTTATCGTTGTCATCGCATTCTCTCTCGTCTTCCCGTTGGCAGCCATAACGATGGCGATGTTCGTCCGTATCCCCGTGCTCTGGATCACGATCGCCTTTATGCCGTTTGCTTTCCTTGCCTTTATCGGCGGAGACAAGGTCCAAAAATTTATCGGCGGCGAGGGGCCCAAGGCCATCTGGGACACCTTCCTCAAATTCGCCTTTCTCCCCGCGCTCGTCGCGATCCCTCTCGCCGTCGGGTTTATCCTCATCCAGGCCGGCGCGCAACTGCAATGTGCCGGCGGTGCCCAAGGGACGGGAGCAGATTTATTGAAGAATATAAAACTCGGCTTGCCCATGGTATCTAATCTCTACGATCTCATTTGGTTCCTCATGGCCCAACTCGTCCTCTGGATCGGCGTGTTCAGCGTCCTCAAAGGGACACCGATCGTCGGAGGCATATCGGGACAAATCGCCGATGCGGGGAAGACTGTTGGTCGCCTCGCGTGGAAGATCCCCGCCTCATCGATTCCTCTCATTCCCGGTTCTAAGACTTCCCCATCACTACTCGGCGCCATGAAGATGGCTTCGCCAAAAGCATGGGAAGGCGCCATCGACAACAGTAGAAATTTGGGGGAGGCAATCAAGGGGATGGGTGATCGTGCACGTGGAACACCCCCCGAAGAGAAAAGGGTTCGAGAGAGCGCTGCACATCTAGAAACGGACAATTCAGCGGTCAACAACATGGGAGCTGCTGTGAAAGACCTTGCGGCAGCGGTTAAAGATACGGGAGCGAATAGAGATAACAAGATCAAAGAAGCCATTGATCGTATTAATATCGCAGGAAAAACGAACGTTGATAAAACAAATGTTGCTAATTTTCTCCACGGCTTAAGTACCACTAATGCATTGAGTCAGACCAAGAAGGATACCATCGGTCTTACCGACGCCACAATCGGGCAAATTGCAGACAATATCAATAAACCCCCTCCTCCCCCCAGACCGGCAGGAGGCGCACCATAACCTTCCATACACACCACTATTTTCATGGCTTCCAATACTCCATCCAACCGCCCCGGCATTCAACCCCCGGAAATGCTGAGGATTCAGCAGCAATTCGGTCCACAACTGAATAATCTTAGCAATACCGTGAATATTCAGAGTGATCAGCAAACGCTAAACCAAGTACAGAGTATGTCTGATCAGCAACGCGTGAAAACACTTGAGGAGTATGTCGGAGAACGACGCCAGCATTACCAACATGCGATCTTTGATCTCGCACGTGCGCAGCACACTGCCCTCCAGCCAGAAGTTCAACAGATGCGCACACAACTTTCCGGTCCTCTCAGTAACACCCGGATGAATCAAATCCTCGATTGTCTCGGCGCGACTCCTCCAGAACCCATCCGTGACGGCAATGGTAAACTTACCAACATTACCTTTCCTCCACAAACGTACCTGCGACGTGTCTCCGAGCAATCCGGTCTCATTACGCAAGCGATGACCGGGAACACCAACATCGGCTGCATTATCGATGCACCTAAGGTGAAAGATGACATTGATTATCTTGAGAGCCTCAAAGGACAAACAACTCCCGAGCAGCAGCAATTTTTGGAAAATCTCAAACAGAAAATCATCGCGTATTCCACCACGCTTGATGTCAACAATATGCAGCAGTGGCTCCGACCACGAAGCCAAGTGGATCAGGCAATGGGAAAATTCGGTCGTCTCGCGGTATTTCTTGCATTGAGTGTCGGCGCGATCATCAATGGCGTCATCAGTCTCCGCAACAAAAGCTCGCCTACGGCGACGCTCCTCATGGCCGGTGGGGCATTCTTCGCCGCGAACCCCGGATTCCTCAAGCCCGCCGAGCAACGTTCTCTCGATACCGCGAATCGAACCCGCGCGCTCGTTCAAGACCTTGTCGACCGGTACGACATCCGAGGCGGTGCCTGGCGCATTGTTGGTGAACAGGTCATACAGGGAAATAATCGAGCATTACAAGCATTTGTCGCTGCCCACCCCGGACGCACCGCCCGTTTTCTCACCGGACGGAGTGCAACCGACACCCCGCGACTCACCGACCAGATCAAACGCGATCTCTTCGAAAGTCTTGCCAGTGGCCAAATCGGACGAACGCCCGAAGGAAATATTGATCCCGCAACGCTCAACCAAACCGACCGCGCGCTCTATCGCATGATTATCGAGAATCCAGAGGAATTTCTCCGGCTCACCGAGAATTTGTCGGCACTTCGCAGCAACCGCGATGCCCGAGAACTCGCTCTTAGTTCTATCGAGACCGGCACATGGCGACAAGTTCAACCGCAGCAACCCCCACAGCCACAACTACCACCGAATGTGGCATAGAGGAATATTCGTTTTATGCCCCTTCGAGGCTCCTCACTGCGTTCGTCGCACCTCAGGGTGACATGTATCTGTTTTTTATATTGTTTTTCACAGCTTACTTAACGGAGGGGTTGGCGCGCCACAGGGGGTGAAGGGGAAGGCCATGCCGCGCTTTAGCGCGCCGACGAGGCGAATCCGAATCCCTGGAGGATTCGACGAGTCGGCACATGGCCGGGCGGAGTCAGCTCTGGCGCGCCGGCGTTTTGGCTCCACCTTTTTCGCCGGAAAAAGGTGGAAAAAAGCATTGCGTACGCAAATGCATAAGGACCCCCTCTCCCTGGCCCTCTCCCCATTGGGAGAGGGAATACTATTTCTTCTTCTTAAACTCCTTCGCAAAAACCTCCAATGTATCCCCGATAATAATGGGAGTATTGGTCTCAACACGCATCCCGCACTCTGATCCCTCTTTGGCTTCTTTAATATCCTTCTCCACATGCTTGAGAGAGGTGATCCGCCCGGTCCCCACTTCCTTCCCTTCTCGCATCACCTTAAAGAGAACGCGCTTGATAAGTCCATCGAGAACTTTACCCCCGACAACCTGCTCGTTCTTATGCGAATAAAACACTCCTTTTACGTCCAGATGTCCAACGACGCGATCGAGTTCCTCCGGCTCCAGCAGACCCTGCAACAATTCTCCCACCTCTTCCAGGAGTTTATAGATGATATCGTACTCTCGGATCGAAACCCCTTCGTGATCCGCCGTCTCACGGACACCCGTCGGGACAGGAACATTGAATGCAATCACCACCCCATCACTCGCGGCGGCCATCATCACATCACTCTCGGATACCGCCCCGAGCGCGCTGTGAATCACCTTGGCGCTGGTCTCACTCGTCGCCTGACGCTCGAGCGCCATCCGGATTGCCTCCAGTGATCCAAATGTATCCGCTTTGAGAACAACTTTTAATTGGAGGACCTTCCCTTCTGACAATCTCGACACCAGATCAATGAAACTCCGCTTCTTTTGGCTTTGACGACGTTCCACCAACTCTTTGAGAAGTTCTTTTGCTTCGCGCTCAGATGACAGTACCTGCAAAATATCACCCACGTCGGGAATCCCCTGAAAGCCCGACACGCGTACCGCACCGGAAGGAAGGACACTATCCAATCTCCCCCCTCGCGCATCCATCATGGCACGGATCTTCCCCGCCGTCCCGCCACAGACAAAGGCATCCCCGACACGCAGCGTCCCCGTATTCACGATCACAGTTGCCAGCGCCCCCATGGATGCATCCAAATGACTCTCGATCACCGTTGCAATCGCACGACGGTTAGGATTGGCCTTAAACCCATGCAGTTCTGCAACAAGCAAAATATGATCAAGGAGATCCTTGATTCCCTGTTTGGTGAGTGCCGAACAGAGGACTACCGGAGTTTTTCCTCCCCATTCTTCCGGTTGTAGTCCTTGGGACGCAATCTCTCCCTTTACCCGATCAATATCCGCATTGGGCTTATCGATCTTATTGATCGCCACAATGATCGGCACCTCCGCATCCTTTGCATGATTGATCGCCTCAATCGTCGTCGCCTTAACCCCCTCCTCCGCCGATACCACAATCACCGCGATATCCGTCACTTGCGCTCCACGGGCCCGCATCGCCGTAAAGGCTTCGTGTCCCGGAGTATCCAAAAACGTGATGCGCTTCCCATCATGTTCCACCTGATATGCCCCGATATGCTGCGTGATCCCCCCTGCTTCCCCCTTCACCACATCAGTCTCCCGGATCGCATCCAGAATAGCGGTTTTTCCATGGTCCACATGCCCCATCACCACGACAATCGGAGAACGTTCGGTCAGATTTTCCGCATCGTCCTTGATGAGTTCCTCAAGATTGCGGCTAAAAATATCCTCCACTTTAACACCGCTTTCCTCACGCTCCACGGTCACCCCAAGATCCGCTGCGATAATCGCTGCGGTGTCATAATCGATGGACTGGTTTACCGTCGCCATGATCCCGTTCTTCATGAGAACCTGAATTACCAAAGGGATCTGGACGCCGGCCTTCTCCGAAAATTCCTTCACGGTAATCTGGACAGGAAGAATCACTGATCCTTCCTTTTTTTTGATCTGCTCTTGAGGAATGTTTTCGGCCTGCTTTTTGGCAAGAAGGGTTTGAGCACGCTTTTCCCGTAAGAGTTCCTCTTGTTCCTCCTTGCTCAGCTTCGCTTTCGGTTTGGGTGACGGAGCAATCCTGGAACGCGGGACATCATCGAGCGTGAGTTTACGGAGAATATGGATTTCTTTTGCCGGCGCCGCCTCCGATGGTCTCTCCGAAGAAGGAGCTTCCTTTACATGATCCGTAGAAACTGTAGGGGACTCTCCAATCCCCTCTCCTCCAAAAATCGAAAAATCCACGGTCAGCTTATGTTTGCGCGCAAGATATCGCGCGACCCCCTGTGCAAGATTGTCAGGGATTTCCCGGTCGGATGGCTTAACGCCAAAATCGACGAGTCCGAGCTCATGTCGCAGATCCTGTCCACTCATACCCAATGCTTTCGCGACTTGTACAAGGCGCATAATGCTTATTGAAAAGCCGATTCCAGCATATCAGATATTTCTCCGAAAAGAAGCCTAGCAGGATACCTCCCCCGACGGGGGAGGATAAAGGAGGGGGGGCTCGTATCAAAATTTACATGTGCCCCTACCCCCTCCCCTTAATCCCCTCCCAAAGGGAGGGGTACCTTAACTCGAACCAAGCTCTTTGATGATATCAATGGGACCGGAAGGTTTTGTAGGTTGAGCAGGTTTGGGATTTGGGATTTGGGATTTATTTGGTGATTGGTGATTGGTGATTGGGATTTCCAAATTCTCGGAAACCTCTTCTTTTTTCAATGCCTCTTTGATCCTCTGTACACACTCCAGCACTTCCAATTGAAAGTTAGAGTATCCGGATCGTTTGAATCCTGCCGCCCGCGCATGTCCTCCGCCCCCAAAAAGCTTCCCCGCGAGCTGACTGATATCAACTTCCGCGCTCGAGCGGGCACTTGCTTTAAGATTCTTTTCAGCGACTTCGGTAAAGAGAATATAGATATGCGCTCCGGGGATGGTCGAGATCAGTTCATCCAGGATTCCGCTCGTCTCCTTCGGATCAGCCCCCATCTCCGTGAGATCCTCCTCGGATATTGCGGACCACACCACTCCTGCCTCCGCATCAATTTGGAGATGGTTCAATGCCCGTCCCCAGATACGTAATGTCGAAAGAGGCTTCGTTTTATAAATATGCTGAATGATTTCCTGCTGACGCGCCCCGCGATCGAGGAGATCGGCCGCGACTTCGAGCGAGCGCGGCGTGGTATTCGGATTCTGAAAGCTCCGCGTATCGGTGATGAGCCCCGTGAGGAGAAGGGTGGCGAGATCCGGTGTGATCTGTTCCTTATAAAAAGGGATCTGCATAAACCATTGATAGAGCACTTCCGTTGCAGACGCCGCCGTGGGATCAATCAGTTGAATCTGACCAAAGCGAGTATTACTGATGTGATGATCGATATTAAGAATCGGGACCTCCGAGAAGAGATCAATATGATCGGTATAGAGTGATCCCAAGAGAGTGAGATCTGCCGTATCGATCACGATAATCAGATCATACGGGCGCTCCCCTGCTCCCAGTTGAACCTGTGACGGTTTTATCCGCCCCTTGCGGGGCACCACGATGATGTTCACCTTGTTATCTTCCACTGTATAACGGAGCTTATCGACTTCGATCCCATCCTCCAGATTGATCGTGACGACAAAATTTTCCGATTCTTTCACCCCCTCTTCGAGTGCCGCAAAACCCGGGAGAAAATTAAGGGACTCCGGCAGAGTGTCCGGGCAGATCACCGTTGCATCTTTCCCCAATGCCCTGAGCATATGATAAAGCGCCAACGCACTTGACAAACCATCCGGATCCACGTTTGCATGCGGAGTGATCAGGATGCGGTGATGCTCCTCAATTGCTTTGGCTGCTGCGGAAATGTCGGGTTGTGAGAGGGTCATAAGAGATCCAAATATGAACTTATCATTATATAACATTTTTAATATAATTGCAATACTCTTCACAGAAAAGACTCCATCAAAGCACACCCGCAGAACTTGAGCAAGAGGCGATGTATACTGCAGTTACGGGGTGTAGGTCAGTTGGTAGACCGCCAGGCTGGGGGTCTGGAAGCCGAGAGTTCGAGTCTCTCCACCCCGACCAGCCTTCGCTCGCTTACGCGAGCTACGGCCGGCAAGCCACATCGCTAAAACGGAGACTCATATTTGGCCTTCTTCCCCAATTGCTCTTCAATGCGCAACAATTGATTGTATTTGCAAATGCGATCGGTGCGCGAAGGGGCGCCAGTTTTGATTTGTCCCGCATTCAACCCAACAGCAAGATGCGCGATGAAGGTATCCTCGGTTTCGCCGCTCCGATGACTGATGATGGTCTTCCATCCGCTTTTTTGTGCGAGTTTTACCGCATCGACGGTTTCTGAGACAGTCCCGATTTGATTCAACTTGATCAGTACCGCATTCCCTGCCTTTTGTGTAATCCCCTTCTTGATCCGCTCGGTATTCGTGACCAGTAAGTCATCCCCAACAAGCTGCAACCTACCTCCAAGTTTTTTATTCATGCCAACAAACCCATCCCAATCCTCTTCGCTGTGACTGTCTTCGATGGAAATAATGGAATATCCATCAGTTAATTCTGCATAGTAATCGATAAGTTCACTCGCCGAGAACATCCGATCATCCACGGCATACTTCCCATCCTTACAAAATTCAGATGCGGCTGCGTCGATCGCTATTTTTATTTTCCCCATGTATCCCGCTTTTTCGATCGCTGCAAGTAACCAACCGAATGCTTCTCGACTATCTTTTACCCTTGGCGCGAATCCCCCTTCATCCCCCACCGCCGTAATATGCCCGGCATCTTTAAGAAGTGTTTTGAGTGTATGGAAGGTCTCTACCCCCGCACGGAGTGCATCGCTAAATCGATCGAACCCGATCGGTACAATCATGCATTCCTGAAAAGATAATCCCGAATCTGCATGCTTCCCGCCATTGACAACATTCATCTGTGGCACAGGGAGCAAGCCAATACGTTCAACTTCAAATTGCTGTGCCAGAGACTGCCACAGGGGCCGCTCCTCACTCCCCGCACGCGCTCGGGCCACTGCCATCGAGACCCCAAGGATCGCATTTGCCCCGAGTCTCCCTTTGTTTAAAGTTCCATCGAGATCGATCAAGACCTGATCGATGGTTCGCTGATCCGTCACAGACTCACCTTTTAATCTTTTGAATATGACCCCATTTACATTGGCCACCGCCTTTTGTACAGACTTCCCGAGATAATTTTTCTTATCCCCATCCCGTAGTTCCATCGCCTCATGGGTACCAGTCGACGCACCCGACGGGACCGCTGCACGCCCAAACGACCCGTCATCAAGGGTGCATTCAACCTCCACCGTCGGGTTCCCGCGGGAGTCGAGGATTTGGCGGGCATGGAGAATCGAGATATTTGCCATCCCCATTATCCTACACACTACAAACTACAAACTACAAACTCTCTTCATTCTCCGATGCACCATTCCACAATATCCCGCAATCATCATGACCCCCAAGATATCCATTCCCCCCATCATCCCAGATGATGTGAGATTCGGCGGCGGTTCTGCTTTATCACCGTATTCCACCGGCGTATCACGAGTGATGAGAACATTCTTCTGCGGTTCACGCACAAGCGGAGGCTCGGTGCTGCGACTGCTCGATGCGACGATAATGCGATCCTCCCGTCGCTCCATTCGTCGGAGTCTCATCCGCCATGCTTCTTCTTCGTAGTCATCAGACGCAATGAGATTCTTTTCATTCATCGCCTCATCCTCAACGAGAGGAGAAAGCTTAAGAACATTGGCAAGGAGCGCCACCTCCGAGAATACCCCCAGTACAGAGGAACGCACTGGTACAAATTCTCCCATGGCACCCAACGTCACGAATGATATAAAGAGTAATGTAAGAACCGCGACACGCAGAGTCCGTTGCCGAAGCACATGCCACGAAAAACCGATAAGCGCTGCAAAACCGATGGTGACAACCCCGGCTGACCATCCCCACGTATACCACAAAACCGCAAAGGTAACTTCCGGACGGTAAAATGATGCGATCTCCAGTATCAACCACAGGAGAAGCATGCCCATTGGGACAAAATGCAAAACGCGAAAAGGATAATCTGCACGCCGTTCTTTGAGAACAGGATATAAAAGAAGCGGATAGGCAACACTCCCGGCCCATGCCACCCCCCACAGCACCGTTCCCTCCGGGAGCGACGGCAAAATATCCAATATCGCGCCCGTGATGAAAAACAGGATACCAAGGACCACGATCAGAAGCGTCTCCGTCGAATGCTTGAGGGGCATAGGACAGTTTATTTTCCTTTATGGGTGAGAATATGTCAAACCCTCTGAACAAATCTTATAACCATCGCTTTCGCCAGAAGTACCACAGAGATCCCCCCATCATGAGACACAAAACAGTAGAAAGAAGGAAAAACATAGATGGATGCTCCTGGAGCGGAAGTCCCACATTCATCCCATAGATTCCTGTCACCACATTGAGAGGGAGGAGCGTCACCGAGAAGACCGTGAGGATCCGCATAACGGCATTCGTTCTATGTGCCAACCATGTTTTGTGTGTTTGCTCAAGGACCTCGCTCATTTCCTTCGATGTCTCCAAAAACGACCATTGGCGTTCAATGGCATCCAAAATATCGTCGAAGTAGAGTTCCAATTCGTCCGGAATGAACTTTTTATTCTTATGCTCAAGAAGTGCAATCAATGTTCTCTGGGGAAAGAGCACACTGCGCATGGTAATAATATTGCGATGCAACGTAAGGATATCCCGTAAAAGATCGACCTGATCCTCACTTTCAAACAATGCGGTCTCAATCCGCCGCAAATGCGTCGTGATCTCATCAAGCATGGAAAATCCCTCCTGGAAGAGGACGTACATAATCTCATAGAGTAAAAATCCGGTCCCGCGTTCCATGTATTCTTTACGCGCGGTCTCCGATTCATTGAGACTATGCCATAACCGATCAAGTGCGGCGATCTTGCCTTGATGAAAACTCGCCACATAACTCGATCCGAGGAACACATTTACCTCTTCTTTGAGGATACGCCCGGACTTGAGATACGGCACATGGAATACGAGGAAAAGATAATCAGGATATTCTTCGATCTTGGGCCGCTCGTGCATACTGAGCACATCCTCGATGTCCAACTCGTGGAACCCGTACTGTTCCTGTAACACGCGCAGCGGTTTCTCCTGCGGATCCGGATCGTCATGCCATGTGATCTCTTTATAAGTAACCGTCCGACGCATAGCAAGTATAGGATACTACCGACGGGGCTTTCGTCGAGGAAGATATTTTTCCATCGGGTTGCGCTGTCGTTCCTGCGGAAGAACTTCGTAATACTTTAGATGCCAGTTCTTCACCTGAAACCACATATAGAGCACAATCGCCACCCCCCATATCACCCACCACAGTCGCATCGCGACAAACTGAATCTGCTCTACGCGTGCAACAATAAGAACCAATCCTGATAATCCAAACCAAAGAGAGGCCATAGGCCACGATCGACTGAGCAACCGACGACGGGCAATGTGTTCATGATGCCGCCACCACCGGATCACAAAAGACCCGACCACGAGTATCGCACAAAATGTTAGGATGGCGATAACTTTCGGACTCGAATAAAACGCATTTCCGGGATTCGGCCAAAATAAATACACAAAAATATCCATCGGATTAGGAGGAAGAAATGACCGAAGCGGTTTTCTTTTGTGCATGCGCCCCCTTCTTCTGTGACTGCAACATGTTCTTTTGATATGTTTCGAGAACCTGCTCCACCATTTGCACAATCGATCGTTCTCGCAACGTTGATGACGGACGAATAAGAAGATACAAAAGAAATCCGGCAAACGGCAGCGCAAAAACCATCACAAGCGCGCACATTTGGAACAGAAGCGACTGGGATCGCATAAGGGCATCCCGCAGAGTCCAAAATAACAGAAAAACATCAACAAGTCCGATGAGGAGCAATCCTCCCTGCATCAACCGAAAAACGGGATCCTCTGAAAAAAAAGCGAGGATAGTGGTTTGGAGCAAAGGTAATATTTGAGCAAGCACGATCGAAGTATACAACAACTAAAAAGATCAATTCAAACATGGGGATGCTGAACCCGGTGGACGATAACGTACACAACGGTGGCAAGGAGCGATAACACCGCAAGGAACTGCGACATGCGTAATTCGACGGTCGGTACGGGGACAATTCCTCGTACCGCAAGATAAAGGCCAACCACCAATATTGCCCCTCCACCCCATCCCAAAAGAACCATCGACGACATGTTCTTCACTCGTGGGATCAAGAAACCCGCACTACTAAAGAGAAACAAGAGTATCAAAAAATCCGTGAGTACTGCAAAAACCAGAATTCCAAAATCTCCCCGGAAGTTTTCAAAAACAAGGACGGCGGCTGCAGCGGATATGACGCCCACCAGCGTCTCGGTTCCGGCGCGACGAGCGTATTTACGTACAACCAACAATACAAAAGTAAGGAGAAGAAAAAAAAGAACATAATAGAGTTGTACCGGATGTACCGGGACCGTGTATCGCACACTCATCGAATCATAGATCACTCCCCATGGCATATCCGTCGGCTTGCCGTACGCCTGGCCGGCGGCAAGTTTTCCGAGCCAGTCGAATCCAATCCCAAGCGCCGCTGATGGCACCAAAACATCCAACCACTGTAAAAATGTGGATCGGTGTTCGCGCGTAACAACGAAGAGCACAATACCAACACCAATCACTCCACCAAGAAAACTAAAGTTCCCATCCCAGAAGATAAAAATACGAAGAAGATCGCGAAGATATACTCGATAATCCGCAAGAATGGCAATGCCCCGTCCACCGAGAATAAAAGCACAGACATACCATCGACCATGTTGTTGAAAATGATGAAGGGATAAATGAGATCCTTCCGCCAGGCGAAAACAAAACTCCGTCGAGAGCCATACCCCAAGCAAGAGAAACATCAGGTGTGTCCATATCATGAGAGGGCCAAATTCTAGGACTTCGATCATGCCGCTAGTATACCTAAAAACTCCTCTTGAGCCTCCTTTCCTCAATATCCTTCACCGTTTTCTCGATAAACTCTTTAAGCGGTATGACCCTTTGCTCCTTGCTCTCGACATTCCGTACCGCAACACTCTGAGAGTCTTTTTCTTTATCACCAAGAACTAAAAGGTACGGAATACGCTGCGACTCCCCTTCCCGAATACGCTTACCGAGTGAATCGGACGGACTAAAGTACTCCACACGAATATGATTTTTTTTGAGTTCCTCAAAAACCTCTCGACCATATTCTTCATGGATCTCCGCAACCGGACAAACCGCAACCTGCACAGGCGCCAGCCACAACGGAAAGTGTCCGGCAAAGTGTTCGATCAAAAAACCGATTGTCCGTTCGTGCGTTCCAAGCGGAGCACGGTGAATACAGAGAGGCGTCTTGGCCGATCCATCGGGAGCAACGTACGTTAGCCCCACCTTGCCCGGCACATCAAAATCAACCTGATTGGTCGCAAGCGTGAATTCCCGCCCGATTGCCGACCAGATCTCCACGTCAATCTTAGGACCATAGAACGCGGCTTCGTTTGGTGCTTCGGTATATGTTACCTGCTTCTTCTTCAGTGCCGATCGAACCATTTCTTCCGTCTTGATCCAAAGCTCCGGTGCATTCACATACTTCTTCCCAAGTTCCCGTGGATCATGAAGCGAAAAACGCATCACATACTTTTCAACCCCAAAGATTTCAAAATATTTCGTGTAGAGATCAATCACCTGAAGAAATTCGCGTTCGAATTGATCCTCCGTACAGTAGATATGAGCGTCATTCATGGAGAGTGATCGGACACGCATCAAACCAAACAGCGCTCCGCTCCCCTCATACCGGTAGCAGTGTCCGTACTCCGCCAATCTCATGGGAAGATCTCGATAACTTCGCGGACGCGATGCAAAAATCTGGTGATGGTGCGGACAATTCATGGGTTTAAG
>JACPXZ010000007.1 GCA_016196225.1 Candidatus Peregrinibacteria bacterium | reverse complement strand
GCGAGCTTATAGGGCATTTATGCGAAGAAAAATTCAGGCGAAAGGAAAATTCGGTGGATTGAGAAAATTGCGCGTGATAGAAGGGCCATGATTTTGAGGAACCCTCGAATCAAACCCTAACGGCAAACGAGTCAAGCTCTCGGAAGGTATCCAGAAGTTTCTTTTTCCGGAAGCGCTCGGCGTGGGACGGTTCATTAAGATTGGAATTCCTTGGCCTGAAGTGATGGCGCCATTCGTGGGTGTTACCGAGATTGTCTGTGGCACCTTGATACTTCTCGGCATCAGAACCTCTCTCGCGGCGGTTCCTCTTCTTATTGATATTTGCGTAGCTATCGCCACAACAAAACTTCCCATGCTTTTCCAAAAAGGATTTTGGGCGACAGCACACGAAGCAAGAACAGACTACGCCATGTTATTGGGCCTCCTATTTCTCATCATAAGGCGCGACGAAAGACAGGGAGCGATGAAACAATCATGAAAGCGAAACGCTCCTATTCGCTTTCCTCCCCAGCATTCCGCTTCGTGCTCATGATGGGGATCGTGAACCTCTTTGCCGACATGACCTATGAAGGAGGCGGTGCGATCAATGGGCAGTTTCTTGGAACTCTGGGTGCCAGTGCAGCAGTTATCAGCATCATTGCTGGCCTTGGAGAATTTGTCGGATACGGCTTACGGGCAATTTCGGGTTATATTGCCGATAAAACTGGGAAGTATTGGCTCGTCACATTCGTAGGCTACTCTATCAATTTACTTGCCGTTCCGGCCCTTGCTCTTGTGGGAGATTGGAAGTGGGCTGCGGGTCTTATCCTAGCTGAGCGGATTGGACGCGCAATCAGAAAACCCACAGTGGAAGGCATGTTGTCCTATACCACCGGAAAATTGGGCAAAGGTTGGGTTTACGGGCTAAACACAGCATTGGATGAAACCGGCGCAACGCTAGGTCCGCTTATTGTTGCTCTCGCCCTATTTTGGAAGGGCAACTACCGATTCGGATACTCTTTGCTGCTCATATCCTCGTTGTTAGCGCTTACCGCCTTGGCCTCGGCACGGATAGGCTTTCCAGTTCCTTCTCGGCTCCAAGAAGGAAGGAGTACGGCTCTCGCAAAGGGCTTCTCACTCCCTTATTGGCTTTACATGCTTGCTGGAGTTTTTTTCGCTGCTGGCCTTATGAGTTATGAACTCGTCGGCTTTCACCTGACGAAAGCTGGAGTCGTTGGAGAGAACTGGATTCCTGTTTTTCTGGCAATGGCTACGGGATTCGGGGTTGTCGCAAGTCTTGTTCTTGGGAAAACCTATGATCGAGTGGGGCTACCTGTTGTGTTAGTCGCGGTACTTCTTTCCTCCTTATTTTCCCCTTTAGTCTTTTTTGGAAATTTCCCCGCCGTTATATTGGGCATGTGCCTTCTGGGAGTGGGTTACGCCATTCAAGATACACTTCTTAAAGCGATTATCGCGGACCTTCTGCCGGAAGGAAAAAGGAGCCTAGCCTTTGGTCTTTTCTACGCAGGTTATGGAACGGGCTGGCTCGGGGGAAGCGTCGCTATGGGCCTTCTCTATGAGCACTCGCGGCTCTTTCTAGTCATCTTTGCTGTTGCCACTCAATTGGTGTCAGTGCCGTTGTTTGCTTTTGCTCGTCGACAAAGAAAACGTAACTCACCTGGCTCAGGGCCCTAGCGAAGGAGATGATATGAAATTAACCCACTCCCTGTCTTTTCTTTTTCTTCTCTTTCAAGCTTTCATGCCGGTCATGGCTGAAGAGCATCATCACGATCATGAGGCATCAGATGAGTCTGGCAAGAAGATGAGCCACTCTATGAACTCCACACCGAATTACCCGCAAAGGTCTTCCGATTGTTCTGAAATGCAAATTTTTGATGTCGCAATGGGAATGTGCATGCCGTTTCCCATGCAAGGCATGCCGATGAAAATGCTTATGCTCAGTGGAAATATCTTTGGAGGATACATCACGCAAGAAGGCCCACGCGGACGAAACGCTGGCTATTCGACGAATATGATCATGCTCGATGTGGGAACAACCCTCGGAGATAGGCACTACCTCAATTTGGATCTGATGATGACATCGGAGCTTTGGACTTTGCCCGAAGGAGGGTATCCGCTTCTTTTACAAATCGGTGAAGATAATTCCAAAGGCCAACCTTTTATCGATGCCCAACATCCTCATAGCTCACCTATCATGGGCCTGACTCTGAGCGATACAATTCGGCTTGGTTCAGCTAAAGACGCTTTAAAAATTTACTTTGCTCCTCGTGGTGAAAGCACTGAGGGGCCAGTCGCTTTCATCCATCGCCCCACAGGAATGGTCAATTCAGATGCACCCCTGGGACATCATATTGGACAAGATGTAGGGCACATCACAAGTACTGTGATCGGCGCTTCATTGAAATTGGGAGACACTCGTTTTGAGGCATCGACATTTCACGGGCAAGAGCCAGAACCCACAAGGGTGGATCTGCCACTTGGGACTCCTGACTCTGGGGCCATTCGTGTCATTCAAGAATTCACGCCAAACTTTATGGCAATGGCGTCTTTAAGTTATATCAATCATCCAGAGCCACACGAGCCGGATATTTCCCACGCGTGGCGCTATTCTGCATCCGCCTATAATCGCATTCCTATTTCTGAAGAGTGGATTCTTAACAATGCTCTTATCTTTGGAGCGGTTACCAACTACGATCATGCTTCCGTTCTTAATTCTTTCGCAGAGGAATTCTGGTTTTCAAAAGGAGCTCCCAATATCTGGGGGCGAATTGAAGTGTTGGAACGAACGCCATCAGAATTGGGCATTACTTCCGCTCCCGATCAAAACCGAGGGCGCTGGGTCGCAGCCGTGACTTTAGGCTACACCCACTATCTAGCCCAATTTGAGGGAGCTACGTTAGGCCTAGGTGCCTCCGTTACAAAAGATATTTTGCCAAATGAATATTCAAGCAGCTATGGCGGGAACCCATGGAGTGGCAAAGTTTTTCTCCAGCTTAAAGGAATGCGCATGTGGGAACTATGAGCCTTCCTTAGTCACAGACCTCGATAACCACGGGCAATTTATTTTCCCAGCCCTCACCGCATTCAATATCGAGCCAGGGATGCATCGTTATTTCTTCTCTCGCTCGGCTTTTTTGTAGTGGTGGACGAAGACTTTTTCTTCGGTGACAAGCGCTCCCTGAAGCATCGGTTGAATCTCTGAGAGGAACTTCTTCACATGCTCATTTGTATCCACGATTTCGATGACAATCGGAAGATCGCTAGAAAGCCTGAACCCTTTTGCCTGGTGAATGATGCTACTAGCGCCAAACCCTGCTATTCCTCTGATGACTGTGCAGCCGGCCAGCCTCGCCTCCCTGGCTTTTTCAAGAATCGTCCAATAGAGTGACTTATGCCCCACCTTATCCGACTCGCCCACGAAAATTCTAAGTAACGTATGTTCGCCATTGAGTTCCCGCTCCATAAATTTTAGTCTCCTTTCCGATCGCTTGGGTCCGAGGCCATTCGCGCCGAATAGTGATGAACCATGGCCCGTTCTTCCGTGACAAGAGTGCCGCTAAGCATTGGCTCAATCTCTTTTAGAAACCGCTCGATTTTTTCTTTTTGATCCACGACCTCGATAACTAGCGGCAGGTCCCAACCCGCCCCCTCCATCTGAAATTGGGTATGAAGCCGATGGCCCTTGCCAAAGCCAGCCATCCCCCGGACAATCGTGCAGCCAGCAAGGTTTTGCTTTCGCGCTAATTTCAGGATGAGCTGGCTCAACCGAGTTCTTTCAAACTTATCTTCTTCCCCAAAGTGAATGCGAAGAAGCCGGTGTTCACCGGCCAAAATTGATTCACTCATGAAGCACCTCTGCTCATTAACAGGCGGGTCAAATGTAACCCTCCTAAAGCACTTAATACTCCCGCGATGGGACTCAGGCAAAAATTGAGGCCCGCAAGCCAAAATCGTGCATCTTCGATTAGGCGTGCGGTTTCTAGCGAGTAGGCCGAGAAGGTTGTGAAGCCGCCGAGCAGTCCAACCATGATTGCGATCCGCATTTCGGGATTAAGAATGGCTTTCTCCGTGCCCAAGACGTAAACGACGCCGACAAAAAATGACCCCATAATGTTGATAAAAAACGATGCGTAGGGAAATGGCGTCGTGAAGTACCGGCTGACAAAAAGCCCCAGGAAATACCGTGCAAAAATACCAAAAAGGCCAAAAGCTCCCATGTAGGCAAACTTCATGGGATTGTCCTTCGGTAATTTTGCGTGGAATTGATATCAGAAGGCATGACAACTCCTTTTTTGAATAGGAGTCATCAGCTTCTAAAAGGTCAAAATAAGAAGCGGTTACGGCGAACCCCATCGCCTAATCCAGCATTCTAGATACGCGGAACCTTCAGGTCAAACTACCCGTTTACAGCTCCCCAAAGGCATTTAAGAGATAGACCCTACTCGCCGCTTTGACGCAACGCATATTGCATCTCATCTGCTGGTTGGCGAACCTCGAGCCGAATCACAAAAACCTTTATTTAAGTTGAATATGGAGGGCCTTGCCCATGGCATCAGCGATCTTGATGAGGGTCGAGAGCTGAAAGTCCTTCTTGCCGTGCAAAAAGTTCGACAAAGTGGCCTTGTTCAGATTCTTGTCCCAACAAAACTGCTCAACCGTCGAATACTCTTTTAAGATTAGCTGCTCCACCTGCTTCCGCATGGGCGTGAGAGGATCTTTGTTCCTTTTCATATTCAAAGGAACGTATCCCGTTGTTTACGTTCGTGAATTTACAAGCGTAAACTAGAGGGTTATGCTATAGGTTTAATTGGGAGAGTAGCCTATTGAATAGCAGTATCAAAAAGGTTGGGAAGCAAGACCAGTAAATGGATGGCGGATTTTAGGGAAAACGAGAAAAGGCGATGATACCGACAAGACCGATTGAAGTCCTCTCGGTAGAAGACAATCCAGCAGATGCAAGACTCATTCAAATGGTGTTTGATTCGCTCGCTACAAAAACCAACCTTCACTTTGCGGCGGACGGAGAAGAGGCATTAGATTATCTCTATCGACGAGGGAAATACTCCGATGCAACGCGGCCCGATTTTATTCTTTTGGACCTAAATCTTCCAAAAAAGCACGGTCGCGAGGTCTTACGCGAGATTAAGTCGAATGATGAGTTAAAGCGAATTCCCGTATTTATTTTTACTACATCGGGGGCTATCGAGGACGTGCAATCTTGCTACGGGCTTCATGCAAATTGCTATATTACAAAGCCCCAGGATCTGGAGCAGTTTGGAATGGTGCTTAAAGCGATAGAACAATTCTGGGTGAATATAGCGGAATTGCCGTACTTTCCCTGATGTGGGAAAAGAGATTGAGGTGCTTTTTGCGGGAAACAACTTCTTAGCAAGCACATCCATTTTAGGACTTAGAAGTGCATGCCAAAAAAATAAATATTTTATTAGTCGATGACCGACCCGATGGGCTTATTACGCTTGAAGCAATCCTGCGAAATCCAAGTTATCACTTGCTTCGAGCTACTTCCGGTGCTGAAGCGCTAAAATTTCTCCTAGATCACGAAGTAGCTGTCATTCTTCTAGATGTCCAGATGCCCAACATGAATGGCTTTGAGACCGCGGAAATCATCCGAAAGAACGGGACACTGAAGAACATTCCCATTATTTTTGTCACCGGAATTTACGGAGATCCGCAAAGTGTTTTTCACGGTTATGAGCTGGGCGCCATCGATTTCATCACGAAGCCCTATGATCCCAACATTCTTCGGTCCAAAGTCGCGGTCCTTTGCGATCTGTATCAGAAAACCAAAGAGCTCGAACGTCTTGAGATCGAACGGCATGAACGACTCCTTACCGAGACAAAACATGCGTTAGAAGAAGAGTTCCAGTCACGTGAGCGGCAGAAGGAAAAAGAATTTTCTAAACTGAGACTTCTTCACCTTGTTGCCGAATCCGCCAACAAGGCCATATCCATCGATGACGCCTTTAAAGAATGCTTATCTGAAGTGTGTCGATTCACCAATTGGCCTATAGGCCATGTATATCTAAGATCAAACGATAAAGACGATCTGGTATCAAGTAAGATTTGGTGTTCCGGAAATGACGATCCACGGTTTTTCCCTTTTAGGAAATCAACCGAAGATACTCGTCTTTCCCGAGGGGTTGGCCTGCCTGGTCGTGTTTTAGAAACGAAAAAAGCGACCTGGGTTGTGGATGTAACAAAAGACCCGAACTTTCCTCGTGCCGATGCGGCCAAAGCAAGTGAACTTCGAGCTGCATTCGCGTTTCCTGTTATTGTTGGGGACGAGGTGGTCGCGGTTCTTGAGTTTTTCTCTCCTAAAGATGGGGCCCCAGATCCAATACTGCTTGAAATCATGGATCACGTTGGAAGGTATTTGGGGCAGCTCGTTCAGCGAAAAACAATTGAACAGGCGCTACGCACCAGCGAAGAAAGAAGTCGCCTAGTCATCGAGATGGCCCACAGTGCCTTTGTGGGTATCAATGTGGAAGGGCAGATTACCCATTGGAACCCTCAAGCGGAGAAGATCTTTGGTTGGACGAAGAAAGACGCTATCGGTAAACCAATGTGCGAATTGATCATTCCTGAAAAATATCGCGAAGCACATAAAAAAGGACTCGCTCATTTTCTAGCAACCGGAGAGGGGCCTGTGTTGAATCGTAGAATTGAGCTTACGGGTCTTCAACGAAGTGGCAGAGAATTTCCTGTGGAAATTACGATTTCACCTGTTCCAATCTCGGGAAGCTTTCTTTTTTCCGCGTTCATTAGGGACCTAACAGAAACGAAAAAAGCGGAAAAAGAACGCGAAAGGCTTCTGCAAGAAGAGGCCGCACGCTTAGAAGCAGATCGCGCGAGAAACCAACTTCAAGCGCTTGCCTCTGATCTCGGGCATCGAACCGAAGAACTGACTCGATCCAACCAGGAACTTCAACAGTTTGCCTCCGTGGCCTCACATGATCTCAAGGAACCACTTCGGATGGTACAAGCCTATGTTCAGTTGCTGCAGAAAACATTCGCTGGGAAACTCGATCCCAAGACCGAAGAATACATGGCCTTCATCGTAGAAGGTGCCTCTCGAATGAAGGACCTTATTAACGATCTTCTAAAGATTTCCGAGGTAGGAAGAACCGCAACTTCATTTGTGCCATTAGATTGCACCTCAGCGCTTGAGAGCGCCCTTTCCAACTTACAATTCTCAATTAAAAGTGGCGGGGCTATCATCACTCATGACGAGCTACCGCATATCTTGGGAGATTTAACCCAGATCATTCAGCTTTTTCAAAACCTCATCGGAAATGCCCTCAAGTATAAGAAAGAAGGAGAACCTCCCAAAGTACACATTCACGCAGAGGACAAGGGCAAGGAGTGGGTATTTTCAGTCCGTGATAATGGAATCGGAATTGAACCGGAATACCGTGAAAATATATTTGTTATCTTTCGTCGCCTCCATGACAGAAAGAAATATCCAGGTACCGGAGTCGGACTTGCGATCTGTAAAAAGATCGTCGAGCGTCACGGCGGGAAAATATGGGTGGAATCGGAACCCGGTAAAGGGTCGGTTTTTTGTTTTACACTTCCGTCCAAAAATCTTGCGAACGCAAAGAGCTATTCCGAGCCCTTGGATAAAGATAAAGAAAACGCCAGCAGCCTATAATGCCCCCCTATCTGATGGGGGTCCATTACCTACTTGCTATGGAGAGCGCTGAAAGCGCAGTCCCGACCAAAACAGAGAATGTCCACAGGTCACGGAGAATTTGTTTTCTGCAAATCTCGATGTAGCAATATGATTCGAAAACTAAAATCAGGTAAGTATCGTCTGTATTCCCGGAAGATCGATCCGAAGACATATAAACTAAGGAACTTGGGGACTTTCTCAACTAGAAAGCTGGCCGAAAAACACGAGAGAGCTGTTCAGTTTTTCAAAAGGAAAGCTTAGGATCATGTTCGTAAGCTATTCGCAATTCTCGTGATTTCTGCAGCGATTCTATTCGGGGGTAAAACAAAATCTACGCAGCCAGTTTTGATCGCGTTTTGCGGCATGTCCTTATATTGGGCCGATTTATCCTGGGCGAATGTTGTCCCTGAGGCATTCTTGATTTTACGGATCCCTTTAGATCCGTCGGAAAGAGTTCCGGAGAGAACAACTCCGATCGCTTTATCCCGTCTGTGATCAGCTAGGGTAGACATAAAATGGTCGATACAGCGCTTAGGCTCTCCGTAGTTTCGCTCGATGCCTTTGATACCGAGTATGTTCCCGGAGAGTTCTACATCTATTTTTGGTGAGTTCACGTAAACATGATTCGGCAGCACCTTCATTCCATCCTCAATAAGATGGACAGGCATTTCTGTAGATTTGGCGAGGAGCTCAGCCAAAATGCTCTCGGGACCCACGTGTTGGATGACGACGAATGCAAAGCCGGTGTCGCAAGGTAAGAATTCCAGAAGACTTTTTAACGCTTGAAGGCCGCCAGCCGAAGCGCCTAAGGCGACAATATGGAAATGTTTGTTTGTCACTTTTTGCTCTGGATTTCTTATACCGCAAACCCGAAACCAAGTATCCATCGCTGGTTTTGCATAGATTTGACGCGGCTTGCCTAATATGGAATCCGGTCGTAGATATAAAACATGTTGGAAGAGATTCTGGGAGAGGAACCCTTTTGCCGTTTTTTGGAAGAGAATTATCTTAAGACCCCCTTTTCTATTCCTGATCGGGCGAAGTCCTTGCTAAGCGCGCTTAATTGGAATGAGTTTTATGAGCTCGCGCCCCTTATTCCCGAATGTGATGTGCTTGTTGTTCGAAACGGAAGGCTCTTTTCCGATCTCCTGCCCCGATCTGGGGAGGAGGTAAAAGAGCTTCATCAAAAAGGCTTTAGTATCGTATTGCGTAACACGCAAAAGGTTGCTCCGAATCTGCGCACTCTTGCCGAAGACGCTGAAAGAGAACTTCACGGGGAAGCCGTTATCCAGATTTACTCAACGCCAAAAGATTTCCACAGTTTTGGCTGGCATTATGACGTGGAAGAAGTTTTTATCATCCAGACGAACGGCCAGAAGGAATATTATCTGCGGCAGAATACCGTAAATCCCCATCCCAAATTAGAGACGATGCCTAAAGACATGCAATTTGAGAGGGAAACTAGTCCCCTTATTGCGTCGACTCTCATTGGAGGAGACTTTCTCTACATTCCGGGTGGATGGTGGCACTGTGCGAAGGCAATCGAAGATTCTCTTTCCATTTCTATTGGCGTTCTACCCCGTACCATTCGAATGAAAACGTTCCTTGAAACAGGAAAACTTCCAAGAGATACGGCGCAAGCCTAAAATATTTTTCCAGACCATTTATCGGGAAGAAAACGTCCGACATCTTACGTCGTTTGCCACATAGCCGACCTCGATGCTCTCCGCATTGCATTCATAATCTTGATTGTATCGGCACTGGCTTACCTTACACGCTCCAACGCCTGCCGTAAGGGTTACTATGCGAGTATGGTCTGCATTTTCGAAGAAAGTGTCACATCCGGGGCGATCGCCATCCCCCACGGTGATTGCTTTGGCGTGACAATTATGTGCTGTATTGTAGGCGCAACTTCCAACCTCACATTTTTTCACAAGCGGCATTTCAATTGTAATTTTATTCATAGACATTGCCTTTCATGCTGCTTGTTCTACGATTTTTGGTTCCTCTGGAGCAACCGGCACCGAAAGATCCCCTATTTCTTTAGCTAGAAGTTGATAGACGTCAGAAAACGAAAGAAGCCCAACGGCTTTCCCTGAACTATCGATAACGGGAACGCGGCGAATTTTGTTTTTCTTCATGACCTGGACGACATCGTAGATTCCATCGTCCACGTTCACAGTCTCAACATTTTCCGTCATCATTTCCTTTACGGCAGTGCCAGTGCAATCAAGTCCCTTCACCACACACCGAATCACGATATCTCTATCGGTGATAATGCCTTGGGGTTTTCCCTTTTGCAGGACAAGAATCGCCCCAACGTTTTCTTTGTCCATTAACTCTGCCACTTCCTTAATCGGCGTCTCCGGGGTACAGGAAATAACTTTTCTTTCTAAAATATTGTGTAACGACATGCTTCACCTCCAATTTATTATTAAGCTATTTTTCTGTTTGGTGTTTCGGCGCGATCCTTGACTCCGGTTTTTCCTTCTTGTTTTGCACAATGGGCACAGCAATAGATGACTCCATTGACTTCTACCCCATGGCCAACGATGGAGCACTCACAGTGAGAACAAGTAGGTGCCAAAGCGTGGATGGCACATTCAAAGGAGTCAAAAACGTGGCTTTTCCCACCTAGAGTCACTTCAAAACTTTTGTCATACTGATTACCGCAAACTTCGCAGGTAGCCACAGTTCACCTCCTCTTGCCTCGAATGAGAGTGCAGAGTACGTGCCACATTTCTTGCAATTCTAGTTGGCTCATTTCTTGAAGGTTTTAATCGATGAAATAAGGAGTATGCCATGCAGCGAAATGCTTCTGCCACGTGGAAAGGAAACCTCAAAGAAGGTAAAGGAACGATTGAGACACAAAGCCGAGTGCTCTCGGAAACGCCCTATTCTTTCACAACACGTTTTGAGAAAGCACCCGGTACGAATCCGGAAGAGCTTGTTGCGGCAGCGCACGCTGCCTGCTTTTCGATGGCTCTTTCAGCCACTCTTTCGGAACAGAATCTCACGCCCGATGCTATTCATACCTCCGCTTCTTTAACCCTTGAGAAAAATGAAGCGGGTTGGTCTATTACGCGCATTCACCTTGAGGTCTTGGGCAAAGTTCCCAAAACTGATCAGGCGACTTTTGAAGCGGCGGCTAATAAGGCCAAAGAAACGTGTCCCATCTCGCGACTGCTCAATACGAATATCACCATGGAAGCGAGATTAGAAAACTCGAGTAGGAAGGAATGAGGAGATGAAAGTGAAGACTTCCCCTATTATTTGCAAGGTCGAGGAAGTGAGATTCTTGACCCCGCACATCTGTTCTCTTTCGTTTCAGACTGAGAAGCCTTTTGAATTTCAAGGGGGTCAGTACATCAATATCTTGATTCCGGATGGGTCGGTAGAGAAAGCCTTCAGCAGAAACTATTCGATTGCGACGCCTCCTGAAAAAAGGCCGTTGGAACTTTGTTTCGAGCTTGTAGGCACGGGAACAAGTTATCTAAACCGCCTTAAGCCCGGCGATACGTTTAAAATCCGAGGCCCTTACGGAGAATTTGTTTTTGATTCAAATCCCAATCGGCATTTTTGCTACGTAGGGACGGGTTCCGGCATTGGTCCCTTCCGCTCAATCGCCTTTTCAAGTGTGTTTCAAAACACCCACCCGATTTCAGTGACGTGCATTCTTGGAGTCGAAAATGAGGAGGAGATTCCCTATCGGGACGAGCTCGAGAAATTTGCTTTGGAAAAGCCCACTCACCATTTCATACCTGTGTTATCACGGCCTAAATCAAAAGATTGGAAGGGGAAGCAAGGGTGAGCGCTTCATAAACTACGTCCCGAATCAGGTTGCACGGGGGGCGAGCAGGTACGAGGCTATGCGATCGTAGTCATCGGCAGTGGAGGCGGTGGGCACCTCAGTGAAGATCCGATTGAGCGCCTCCCAGGGATTGACT
>JACPXZ010000024.1 GCA_016196225.1 Candidatus Peregrinibacteria bacterium | reverse complement strand
GTCGCACCCCTGTTTGCGGGGACGGAATGTTCCAGGAAGGGGAGGCTTGTGATGACGGGAACACCAAATCGGGGGATGGCTGCAGTGACTCTTGCGAGCAAGAATCAACCGTTTATCCTTTTGTCGCGATTGGAGGAATAATTCTGTTTTTTGTCACAGGGTTGATCGCGCGATGGATCCATATGCGGATGATCATTCCTTAAGCTTCAGTACGTCCGCGTTGTACCCAGTGCAGATAGTTGAGCCGAATCGACAAAGTCCGCCGATGTTTCGGGGCGGGCGGGATAGAGGCCAAGGATTTTAATTTCATGTTCGTCACAACTCAAAATAGCCGCAAGATCACGAATAAATTGCTCTTGTAATGCGCGGAATGCGTCGATGGACATAGCGATACGCATGACGATTTCGGTGTTTCCCGTGGATGGCACATTGGCAAACATGGCTGATAAGGATATATGCTGAGTTAGCAGTGTTGCAAGTGAATATGAAGGGGGATCACGGTACAATGTTATACATGCCCCCGTAGCTCAGCGGAAGAGCAGTGGGTTTCTAACCCATTGGCCGTAGGTTCGACTCCTGCCGGGGGCACCATGAACCACTCACGCGCAACGCTCGCTCGGATTCATGGCGACGCCATCGACCATTTCTATTCTTTTTGCTATAATACTTCTTGATGGATACCAATCCCTCATCGGTCCCTGTAAAAAATGACGACGTGGAGAAAAACAAGGATGTCGCGGCATTTAGTTATGTGTGGGTGATGTCGGTGATCGTCTACCTTGTGCGGCGGGATTCCGCGTTTGTTCGATTCCATGCGACGCAGGCAATGATTCTTTTTGTGTTAAGCATCCCGATTTGGTTTATTCCTTATATCGGTCGCTATCTGGAACTGTTGATTCTTGCCGCAGCGGTTCTTGGTTTTATGGCTGCTGCGCAAGGAGAGTGGAAGAAACTCCCTCTCGTCGGACGATTTTCAGTCAAACCTTTGGAACCTTCCTTATGAAGTACAAACGGGTCATGCTCAAACTCTCGGGTGAAGCCCTTTCCAGTAAAGGGAAGGGGCATGGGATCAATCAGGAGGTGTTGCATCATCTGGCCAAACGTCTTAAGGCGGAGATCGTCGATGAAGGATTGCAATTAGTGATCGTCATCGGCGGGGGGAACTTTTGGCGGTACCGCGATATGCAGGGGAGCGGGATCGAGCGGACAGTAAGCGATTATATGGGGATGCTCGCGACCATTTTGAATGCGGTTGCGCTCCAAGCAGCACTGCGATCATTTGGAGTAGAAACCCATGTTCTGTCCGCGATTGATGTGCCGCAATTGGCCGAACCCTATATCCGGGGGAAGGCCCTCTCGCATCTCACCAAAAAGCGTGTGGTGATCTGTGCCGGTGGGACCGGGAACCCCTACTTTACAACGGACAGTGCGGCGGCGCTAAGAGCATCGGAGTTGGGGTGTGATGTGCTCCTCAAAGCGACGATGGTAGATGGCGTGTACGATAAGGACCCGCTCAAATATAAAGGAGCCAAAAAGTACGCGACACTGACATTTAATGAAGCAATGGAGAAAAATCTCAAAGTCATGGATCAAACGGCATTCAGTATGTGTCGGGATCAGAATGTTCCTATCCGTGTGTTCAAATACGAAACGAAGGGGAGTTTACGCAAGGCAGCGCTGGGGAAGGAAATCGGGACGCTGGTTCATGGGTAATTTTTGCCACTTTAACATGTCATGCTGAGGTGCGAGCCTGCCTGCCGGAAGGCAGGCGTAGCGAGCCTCGAAGCATCATCAAAGAATATTCCTTTTATGCCCCTTCGAGGCTCCTCACTACGTTCGTCGCACCTCAGGGTGACAATGTATGTGTATATTGTGTATGTGTTCGTAGAGAAGAATTGGGATTTGGTGATTGTGCCATTCATTTTTGATGTGTAGCATGGATTCGTATGCCAGTCGACCCGCGAATGCAATTATTTAAAAAAGAAATAGAAGAAGTACTCCAGCATTTGCATGGAGAATATGCCAAACTCCAGACCGGGCGTGCCCACGCCGCACTGATTGAGCATGCGAAGGTAGCAGCCTATGGTCAAAAACAGGAACTCCGGACTCTGGCGGGTATCTCCATTGCGGATGCACGGACGATTGTGGTACAGCCGTGGGATCGGGGGATCCTATACGAAGTCGAGACTGCACTCCGGGATCTCGATCTTGGGGCAAGTCCGGTGAATGATGGCAGCGTGATTCGGATCAATTTGCCTCCAATGACCGAAGAGCGACGAAAGCATCTGGTAAAAGTGGTTCACGAATTGGCGGAGGAAGCGCGGATAAGTGTTCGTCAAAAGCGTCAGGATAGTCTTGAGGATATTAAGAAGAATGAGAAGGACGAAGATGCGCGATATACGCTTTTGGAAGAACTCGATGATGCGGTAAAGTCCGCTAATGGAAAAATTGATGAGAGTAAAAAGAAAAAGGAGGAAGAAATCATGAAGATTTAGAAAAAGCATCTATGCCCTCGACGATTGCAGTCATATCCTTCCCGGGAACAAATTGCGAGATCGAATCCCTTCGTGCTATTCGAAGAGCAGGGATGGAGGCTGTAAACCTTCGGTGGAATGCGGCGCCCCGTAGTGATGCGTTAGCATCTACTATCGGGGGGTACTTTTTACCAGGCGGTTTTAGTTATGAGGATCGCGGACGATCGGGGATGATTGCGGCGCATGATCCATTGCTCGATTTTTTGAGGGAAGAATCACAGCGCGGCAAGGTGATCATCGGGCACTGTAACGGTGCGCAGATATTGGTCGAATCGGGATTGATTCCTTTGGATAAGGGACTACGGATGGCACTGGCAAAAAATAAAATATCGAATGCTGAATGTAGAATATCGAATTTTCTCAATAAGTGGGTTTGGATAATCCCAACCTGTTCCAAGAACAGATGTGCGGTATCCGAGTGGCGTGGAACCATGCATGTACCGATTGCCCATGGAGAGGGGCGGTTTACCACAAGAGATAAAGATCTCATTAAAGAATTGGAGGAAAACGATCAGATCGCATTCCGATATTGTGATGAGAATGGAGCAATATCCGAAGAATCAAATCCCAATGGATCGATTGAATCCATTGCAGGGATCTGTAATCCGATGGGAAACGTGATCGCGTTGATGCCGCATCCGGAACGGACAATCAACGGAGATCCTTATTTTTGTTCTCTTAACACATGGCTCACCAGGAAGTAGAAATTTTCATTGATACGGTCATTACGAATAACGAAGAGCGTTCGCTTGAACAGCTCCTAAAAAAATATTTGCCCGCCATTCAACTCAAACAATATCGCTACTGTCGATGTGAGGATTCAAAAGAATTTCTTTCCCACATTTCCAACTACAATCCCAATAAAGAAATTGCTTATGTTGGACGCACCGCTCTCGATCTTAGTGGAATTTGTTTTATTCGATTTGATGAAAATCCTAATGAGGGAATTTTTTATGTTTGTAAGAACGTGAAGGCAGAAGAACTGGAAAAAGAAGAAATTAAGAATATTTTTGCCAATCCCCATGCATCTACGATTACTCGCGCATAACATTCGGTCTCTCTGGAATGTCGGGTCATTCTTCCGGACTTGTGACGCACTGAATGTTGAACAAATCTACCTTACGGGCTACACCGGCCATCCTCCGCGGAAGGAAATTACAAAAACCGCCCTCGGGGCAGAGGAGTTTGTTCTGTGGGAACATCATGAAGATCCTGTTCCCATCCTCAAAAAATTAAAACAGGATGGATGGCAGATCGTCGCGCTCGAACAAACAACCGATGCTATTCCACTCAATATGTTCCCTCTCCCCCGTGGGGTACCTCCCCCTGAGGGGGAGGACACAGGAGGGGGGGTAAAGAGCGTAAAAATCCTTCTCCTCGTCGGTCACGAACTCCAGGGTGTCCCCGGCAATATTCTTTCGCTCTGCGATGCGATTGTGGAGATTCCCATGCTTGGTAAAAAGGAATCACTCAATGTCGCGGTTGCCGCAGGGATCGCATTATGGCATTTGCGGAAATAATTTTTTATTTTCTATTATGTTCATACATCAATTAATTGATTAATTGATACATGTTACGAATTTTATTTTTTGGAAGAGGATTTTCGGTGATGGAGAATAAAAAGCATATTGTTCCGAATGGATCCGAGAATAAGAAGATGAAACGCTTGGGCGGGGGCGAGAAGACGAAGATCGTCGTACGGAAGTGGTCGGTAAATGGGATGCTGTACTTCGATCATCATTAATCGTTCGATGAGGGAAGAAACCACTTGCATTTTTTCCTGTAACAATTGATCGCTGTATTGGTGAAGAAGATTTGTTATTCCAGGAATATTGCACAGCGCATTATATTCGGGGAGATTGCGTTGAATAAGACAGAGTACCTTTCTGTATTCGTTTTCTGCTTGATCGGGCGCGCCGCGCAGATCACTCTGCAATATCCGTAATTTATTGATACAATCCTGTACCGGTGGATGGTGGATGTTTTGTTTTTTGAACAAGTATGCCGGCCACACTTCCGTTTTCATAAGAGGGTATGATAGTATTGTTAAGTAAAATTGTCAATTTGCGATGCCGATCGAACTCACAACTGTACAGAGGGATCTTACGAAAAAACTTTCAGAGCATGCCAAAGATGCATGCGAGCTCGTGGGACTTAAATGCCAAAAATCCGAACCGCACCATTTCTATCTCACGGTGTATCGGTACTATGGCAAAGTGCAGGGGATGACAGGAGAGATCGATCGATGTATCGATTGGTGTATGAGTAAGGGCAAGTTGGTATTTACCGCGCAGCGGTTTGGCAATTGGTGTGCCAATAAAGTAAAGTGGGAGAAGGAAGAACAAATAAAAAAATTAGAAATGAATAAACGGTATACTGAGTCTCGTTCGGGGTGTAGCTCAGTTGGCTAGAGCGCCTGCTTTGGGAGCAGGAGGCCGAAGGTTCGAGTCCTTTCACCCCGACCAACATTGCTTATTGTCAAATTTCGCATACCATAGCTTTCCCCTGCTTTATTGCAGGGCTGATCACTGATCTTTCACATAACCCCTCACATAAGGAGCGAGAATCATGAGTCGTTCAATGCGGTGGATGGTTGGACTGGCGGTCTTTTCCTTCGTCGTGTACGCGCTCTTCTTCTCGTGGCAGTTTGCGATCATTTTGATCGGATCGCTGCTGTTCCACGAATATGGGCATGTTTGGGCGATGCAGCGCTGCGGCGTTAAAGTCAAAGGGATCTACCTCATCCCCTTCGTCGGAGGAGCCGCGGTTGGATCCGATGAGATGCCGTCACGAAAGGCGGATGTCTTTATTTCCCTTATGGGACCCGTCTTCGGTTTGGCACTCGCGATCGTGACGGTGATCGCCTACGCGCTGACCGGCTGGATGCTTCTGGCCGCGGCCACGCTGTTCATGGTTATGGTAAACCTCTTCAATTTGGTTCCCGTTTACCCGCTGGATGGCGGGCGCGTCCTTAAGAGCGTCGCGTACTCGGTCCCGAGACGAGTGGGCGTCGTGATTTTTGGATTGTCCCTCTTCGTGGCGTTCGTGTTGTTCTAGTTTACGGAGAGCCTTGTTGTCCTGCTGGTGATCTTTTTTGCGTGGCAGGGCTTCTTTGAGTACCAGCAACGACCGCAGCGGCAACGTCTGCGTGTGCGTTGTGGAAGATATCTCTCCCTCATGGATGAAGGAAAGATCTCAGCCGGGCAGCGTGCTCTTATCGCGGTACAATCGCGCCTGATCGATCCGGATACTCTTGATATCTCCTGGATCCCATCGAGCGGGCAAGTGTATGCACACTTGAAAAAAGTACTCGCTGCATCGCCAGAGCCCCCTCCGTTATCCAGAGCAGGGATCGGCGGCGCGCTCTTCTACTGGGGTTTGCTTGTCACGAGCTATCTGGGACTTCTTGCGTACATTGCGAGTATCCCGGGCGTAAGGGAAGCTTTCACCGGCCTTACTGGTGGGTCGTAGTGAGGGACCACTCGGTGATCAACCTCCCCCAGGACAGCAATGTCCTGGGGGTTTTTTGGTAGTGATAATTTTTCACGAACCTTAGACATCCTCCTCTCCACACGTGCACCCGTCCTCTTCGCGGTCGGGGCAACCGGGAGAGCAGCTGTGACCGCCGCAAATGGGGCAATCCACAATTTCTTCATTACAGGCACCGCAGGTATCCATGGGAGAGAGAAGGGGAAGTGATAAAGATGCATGCTATGATCAGGCGTACATGGGATCTCCGTCAATACCTCTTGCGGCGCGACTGCGCAGCGATAGGTTAATTCGCAGTATTATGTTATAATATCCAAGAGATTCTTTTCTCATGAAACACACATTCAATATCCTGCGCATTTTTGCGCACACTCACGATGATCTGCCCGCATTTCATGCGGGATACCTCGTGCTCACGTTTTTGGTTGCGGCGATGTTCAATATGGGGACATTCGCCCTCCTTGTGATTGCTCACATGAGCTTGGATATCGTAAAATACCGCGAAGTACATGGATATTCGTGGAAAAGGGTTATCGAGGGAACAGTGCGAGAAAGTATTGTAGAGGTTGCACTGCTTTTTACGGGATTGGTATTTGCTGTCTATTTCCATCATTCCGTCGCCGGCGTTGCTGCTGTGTCAGGGCTGATGCGAGCAGAATTCACCGTCATCCGGGCTCTTGGAACAATTATTCCAAAAGTGTATATCCTTCAGGATGTCCTCAAGATTGTTGCTCATATTCATCACTACCTCGATTCCATTCATCCGTGTATGCATAAGGAGTGGACGCGTTTAGAGAAAATTTGTCTTGCTTCGTTTGCAGCATCAGTTTTACTGCTCGTCATCGCCCCATCAATTTTGGGACTGGATGCAGTGATAATTGAGCAGATTATTCGGGAAGAGATAATCCCGTCTTTGACCTAAAATGGCACACCCTCTGGAAAAAGTTCCCGTTCGATTGCACAGACCTCCTCATACCACTGGGTGTGTTTTGATGAAACCTTCCCCTTACCATACCGCTCTTTAAAATCCTCAAATCGTTCGTCGATGCTGACCACCCGATCAACAATCGTACGTTTATCGGCGTAAAAAAGAACTTTTTGTTCGATGGTTGGGCGCTTTGGAGAGGGAAACATGAGACCATGTGGTTCAATGATGGTGGCCAGAGCATCAAATCCCTGTTCACGTAAAAACAGTGCACAGGCAGCTTCGTGTTTGAGGTTGGGATACTGTGCCATCCATTTTTTCCACACAGGAGGAGGATCCAGCGAAGGGTTTTGAAAATCGAGAAAGCGCAGAAGGTCGTGGAGTTCACCGGCACGGCGAACGGTTTCCGGACGTACAATAACTCCTCGCTCAAGGAGCGTATGGGCAATTTTTTCTGCAAACCGTCCGACGGTATCGCAATGTTTACAAATTGGTTTGAGGAGTGCGGTTTCTTTCCGCCATGTTTCAATCTGTGCGCGGGAGGGGAGCGCAATGTCATGGAATTGAATATCAAGACTGCGTTCAGTATTTTTATGATCTTCAAATTTCAAGTCTATATGCAGTCCTGTTTTTTCTTTCTCGGATATTTTTTCACTCCATTCAATACAACGGATTCCTTGAAAATCGTCACTGGATTCGACCAAGTCTTTCGCTTCTTTGGGGTCGATGCGATAGAGATCGATATGAAGGAGTTCAATATTTTCCCTCCCCCACGGGGGGCACCTCCCCCATTGGGGGAGGGCAGGGAGGGGGGAGTGTATGGAGAGGGGGTCAAATAGTTCCACTGTATATCGTTGTTCCAACGCATATGTCGGACTCGTAAGTCGCTCCCGGATACCAAGCCCCTCTGCAAATCCCTGTAAAAAAGTGGTTTTACCGGCACCAAGGTTCCCTCGTAAAAAAAGGGTCAACGGGACGGTATAGAGAGAGGATGCAAGAGACACCCCCGCAAAAGTGGTACTTTTGGCTTTCGGAAGCCTAATATGTGCTGTTCCAGTCATTGACTAAATTTGATAAAAATGATATTATGATAGATAGGTAAATACACACCTTTCATACCCTTTCTTTAAGAATATACGCAGCCGCCATGGCTCTCAAACACAAAAAAAGAATTGGATTTTCATCCACCCCCCTCCATCGGGGGAAAGACTTCGTACGATATCCCTTCGAGTATCTTCGGCAGCGATCATCGTTTTGGATCGCCGCACTCTCGCTCATTGCATTCGTGGCAGGAAATATGGTCGGCCAACATGGTTGGTATGCGTTTTGGCGGTCCGTATGGGGAGGGTATGAGGATCATCTTATTGTGTATACGGGAACAGTAGCTCCGATCGAAGCGGTACCCGATTATGAGGCATGGGCGAGATACGGTGGTGACTGGCAGGAGAATACCTACCGACAGGTACCGGTTTCTGTACTCACACCACTCCCACCATACCGTGTCGGAGAAGAAAACGATGCATACTCGATGGGGCACTTGGGGTCATATGAACATATTCAGGATGGGACCGGTAGCCATCCCGGGGTGGATATCCGCGTCCCGGAAGGAACCCCGGTTGTGGCGATTGCCAACGGTATTGTCGAGCAGGTCCGCGAGGATGGCGGAGGATTCGGGAAGCTCGTTGTCATTCGTCATCCGCATGTTCCCGATCCTTTGGATGCTACAAAAACAACCGTTCTCCATTCGGTGTACGCGCACTTAAACGCGCAGCTCGTATCGGAAGGGCAAGTTGTGCAAAAAGGGGAGAAGATCGGCCTCTCGGGGAAAACCGGTTTTGTCACCGGGCCGCATCTGCACTTCCAGATTGATCGGGATGATGCTCCATGGCATCCGTATTGGCCGTTCACGATGCAGGAAGCGAGACTCGTCGGTCTTGATTTTGTTCGCGCCGTGGATCGTGGTTTTCACCGCGAGCGGGGTGCACTGTATACCATCCATCCTATGCTCTATGTGCAGGCGAATGATAAACCTGTCGAACAGAAGATTATTGCACTTGTCCATGAGACAGAGAGCCAGTCATCCCGAGAGTACGCGCAAACGCTTACCCGTCGGGATGGACGACGCAGTGTGCGACTTGCACGTGCGTACTACGCGAAGCGCGTTGGTGTAGTCGCAACAACCAAGACATCACCGCAGATTGTTCGTACCGAACTTGTCGCCTCGCTTGAGGAAGGGGGATCGGAAGAATCTCATAACACTATCACCAATATCAATGTGGTTCATGACGGAAAATTTAGCGGACGCGGATGGGAACGTCTTGAAGTCCAATTGGTCGGAGATGATGGAGCAATCGTCCGTTCGGTACGCTTTACGCGGGATATTGCACTACGGACTGCTTACGGCGAAGCGGAGTTTCGTCCACAGTCGCTCTCCCCGCTTGATTTTCAGAGTGGCATCGCCTATGTGTATATGCTCCCTCGCGGTCATCGTACGGTTGTCATCCGATCGGAACCGTTTGGAAGCTTAAGCGAACCGATGAAGTATCAAAATGAATAACTATGATAATTCCTCAATACGCTCCATCATAAATCGCATGTGATCCTCGACCATCGGTTTAAAGCGCGGACTCCCCGGAGGGACATACTTTTTGCCGGTCATCACTTCCCACACTCTGGGGTAGGGTTTGCTCCCTCCCATGCGGAGCCCCTGATAGTACTGTTCCACCGCCTGCTTTGGATTTTGGAGATAATTGCGATAGATCTGAATGGCGGTGAGCAGGGCGAAGCCATAGTCAATATAATAGAACGGACTGGAAAAGATGTGATCCTGCTCTTGCCAGAGGTTTTTTCGGTAGCGTTCCAGCCCCTTCCAACTGATGTTATTGGGAGAAAAGCGATCCATAAGATGGGCAAAGTACTCATCCCGTTCCTTAGGGGTGTGCTTCGGGTTTTTATAAATCCATTGTTGAAACTTGTCGACCGCCGCGCACCACGGAAGAAATCGGACTTTTTCTTCAAGGTCGGATAGCATAGCGCGCCGATGATCCGCGGGATCCGGATAAAATTTGTTCCATTTATCCATCGTCAGAAATTCCATGGCGATACTCGCGGTCTCCGCCATCGTCAGAGAGACATCTCGTCGAAAAATCAGGGGATCATGACGGGTCGCAAACATGTGAACCGCATGGCCGCCTTCGTGCATTTTGGTACCGACATCCGATGATGTTCCGCTGGCATTCATTGCCACAAAAGGAAGTCCGCTTGCTTCAAGATTCAGACAGTACGCGGTAAATCCGCCCTTCCCTTTTTTTGCATCAAGGTCAAACATATCATTTGCACGCATGGTTTCGAGGTTGTGACCAAATACCGGTTTTAATTCAGAAAAAACCTCAATACTTTTATCGAGGAGTTCATCGGTATTTTGAAATGGGACAAGCTCATGCAGCCCCTTTGGTGTTGCACACGATCCCCAACGTATGGCATTGGAATCCCAGGGGCGAAGAGTGGTGAGTCCGAGACGTTCGCGCTGACGATCGGTGATCTCTCGTGCGACGGGCACTACCACCTGTTCGATGACATCGTGGAAGCGACGTGCCTGTCGTATCGTATGCTGGGGGTATGGGGACCAGTGCATGTATCGTTGATAATTGGGATGCCCCGCTCGTCGTCCCGTTTCGTGTCTCAAGTGCACCATAGAATTAAACAGGGCATCGAGTTGGGGTTTAATGTCCAACCGTTTTTCATGGATCGTCCGCCAAATTTTTTCTCGATAATCCCGATCAGGATTATCCAGCATGCCTTCGGCGGCAATAATGGGGATTTCTTTCTGATCTCCGATATCAACCGTAACTAAGGCATTGATTACTTCGGTACGGAGAGAAAGTTTTGCATCTTCATTCTCCAAAGGAACAGTAGAAGGTGCGTATGAACTTATTTCCCATCTGAAGGCTTTTTTCACCGGCCCATAACGATCATCAAGATCCACCGCAGCCGGATTGGAGAGGATGTTTTGCGTGATCCGATGTACATGTTCTGTCATGGGAGTAAGTTCATTGATTAATTGTTCCAGCCGTTGTACTGCCGAAAGATTGCGTACATCCTTACTATAAGTAATAAAAGCGCGTCCACAATTCTCCAGGACAACACAGTAAAGGTCGCTGTAGCGGCGAATAAGGCGCTGAAGACCAAGGACTGTTCGGGGCTGACTTTTTTCCAGTTCATCAACATAGGGTGCGACATCTCCCCATGTTTTGATATTGAGATCCGGCTCAATGAATGATGTGAGAGCCATAGGAAAAGAGATTCTACGTCTTTTTTGTATATCGCAACAGTCCGATCATCAGGAAAAGAAGGATGAGCGCGGCCGCAAGTTTTTGGAATGTGGAAAGAAAGAGTGCCGTTATTCCAAAAATGGATCCAAGAGCGACAGTAAGAAAAATCACTTGCAACTCCGTCCAATCCTTTTCGAGTAACCGATGATGAAGATGCTCTCCGGTTTGACTGCCCTTAAAAGGACTCTTCCCCTGGAGTATCCGTCGCAGGGTTACCAACAACGAATCAATCAGAGGCACACCAAGGACAAGGAATACGGTTGCCACCTTCCCGCCGGCATAAATCGTGAGAACGCCGAGCATCAATCCAAAAAACATCGCCCCGCTGTCACCGGAGAGAACCTTGGGTGGGGGAATTTCGAAAAGAAAGGATCCCAATGCCAGTCCTGCCAAGATGAATGCGAGAAGGGCAAGGTATGGTTGTCCTACACGATCACTCAACGAAAGGAATCCGATCACCAAAAACCCAATGGTGGAGAGAATACTGACCTGACCGGGGATACCATCGAACCAATTGAGGGCATTCATCGTAAGGCCGAGCCAGAAGATGGTAAAAATGCCGCTCCATAAGGGGAGAGAACCGAGCGGTGTGAGAAACACATAGGAATCGAGTTTAAAATAGGGGACCGAGGTCAGCGCATCGAGAGGATTGGTAATGGTATAAATTCGGCTTCCTGTAGCAAAAATAATGAATGCGACCCCGATCTGAACGAGCACGCGTATCCACCAGGGGAGAGGGGATCGGTCGTCGATAAAAGAAGTGATCCCCAAAAGGACGATGCCGGTCATGAGTCCAAAGGATTGCACATCCCACTGCAGCCATGCATAGAGAGGAAGAAAAATCAGAATGGGGATAACGCCGGTCGGGTAGGGGAGTCGGCGACGCTTTAATCCGTAACGCTCGGGAAAATCGAGGAGTTTTATTTTGGGAAAAAGTTCGAGCGCAAGGAAGTGCAGAAGCACACAGGTACCAAATGCGAACAGGGGAGGACTCAAGAGGGGAGACATGGAAGGAGTTTACAGTTTTTGGCGTTCCGTTACACTTTGCATATGGCGAAATATCGCACAATTGAGTCGATGCCCGATATCCGGGGAAAGCGGGTTCTTGTTCGTATCGATCATAATGTGACGTACGATAAGCAGGGAATACTAAAAGATGATCGTAAGTTACGAGCAAGCCTTCCGAGTATTGAGTATCTTATCGACAGAGGTGCCAAAATTATTCTTATGACGCATGTGGGAAGACCAAAAGGAGAAGTGGACGAGTCCATTCGCACCAGACCTATTGCCGAACATTTAAAAAAGATGAGCAAAAAAATACGTTCAATAAAGACCGTTCAGCAACTCTATGGACCCGAAGTCGATTCTGCGATACAGAAATTAAAAGAAGGGGATATTCTCTATTTGGAAAATGTACGTTTTTTCCCTGGTGAAAAGGAAAATACAGAAGCGCATATTGATGCTCTGGCACGTCTCGGCGAACTATATGTTAACGATGCCTTTCCATCACTCCACACCTATGAAGAGGCCAGTACATGTGGAGTGGCTCGTCGTCTTCCTGCATATGCAGGATTTCAACTTATAAAAGAAGTGGAATATCTGGGCAAGGTGTTCGAAGATCCACGTCGTCCCATTATTCTGATTATCAGTGGAGCAAAGATGAAGACAAAAATCCCGGTGATTGAACACTTTTTGGCAAAAGGAGATGAGATTTTATTGGGGGGGGCGGTAGCTAATACCTTTATTGCGGCTCGAGGATTTGATATTGGCAAATCAAAGTATGAGTCAGAGTTTATGGAAAAGGCACAAGAAATCATGCTCGAAGGTGATAAAGAAGAAAAAGCCGATATTCACATTCCCCGTGATGCTGTCGTGGCCAGCGACCCCCATGAAAAAACATGTGTAGATCTTCCGCTAGAAGACATCGAGGGAGATATGGCAATTTTTGATATCGGGAAGATCACGGTAAAGCGGTACATAGAGAGTATTACGAAAGCGGGAATGGTCATTTGGAATGGCCCGCTTGGTATGTATGAGGAAGAACAATTTGCAGAGGGAAGCAGGGCAATAGCAAAGACTATCGCACAGGAAACAAAAAAACGCGGCATGATCTCCATCATCGGCGGAGGCGACACTATTGATCTTCACACACGCTATAAACTGCCTCTTGATGCATACACCTTTGTGAGCACCGGTGGGGGAGCCATGTTGGAGTTTGTATCAGGAAAATGTCTCCCCGCATTAGAGCCGCTTTTGATCCGGTAGAAATGAACTCGAAGATCACCATCATTTTTCCGGAATATGGCGAAGAGTGGAGTGTTTTTTTGCAACGATTGGAACAGAGCGAAGGCGATATCCTTGTTGTTCTTTCAGGATTCGAAACAGATCTTTTGCAGTCCAAATGGTATAGCCGGTTTCTTGATACGTGTCAGTTGTTGAGTGATCGGATTCGCATCGCAACAAAACGCCGGGGGATTGTAAAAGATTTGCATGAAAAGGGAGTTCGCGTGCTCGATCGAATGCACTATGTGCGCGAATTGCTTGCGGATCATGCGGATGCATCCGAGGCATTGCGACGATTTTCTCCGCATTTGTGGCAACAACAAATTAAATCGCAATTGCAGCGAATAGGATTACTGTCGTTACCAAAAATTCGCATTCTTCTCTTGGCCACGACCAGTACTGCCGCCTTCTTCTTTATCGTTTTCAAATTATTACCATCGGCGGAAATTCATCTTCGTCCGCAAGAAGACACGATCAGCCAAACCGCAAATATTTTTTTGGTACGGTCGGGGGCTCTGCTGGATACCGATACCCACGTACAAGTGATGCCTCTTATTCCTCTTGTTGTTCATGCCAAACGTTCCATTACGTTTAATCAGATCACTCGTCGGTTTGTTGGAAAAAATGCCAAGATGGAGATGACGCTTGTGAACGAATCGGATGAACCGTATTCCTTCCTTAAAGGAACGAGGTTGATGAACCAGGCAGGAATCGTCTTCCGCATACAAGATCCCATCAATATTCAACCTGGAGAACGGATGAATGTCCGTTGTATGGCAGATGATATTGATTACTACGGAGAACCAATTGGAGAGCGGGGGAATGTCCCTGCAAATCTTAAATGGGATCTCCCGGGATTATCTGCCGGAGAACGCATTAAAATATACGGAACCAACGATCAGCGCGCGGCGGGGGGAACAACTGCCTATCGTACGGTGCTTGAACAGGATGATCTTGATATGGCGGTCTCCGGACTCAAACAAGAACTTCTCCAAACCACCCGTCAGCTGGTGCAGGAAGAATTGCTTCTTCGCAATTCTCAGCACTCCAACAAGTTTTTTGCAATACTGGAACATGAAGAACTGACGCAAGCCACCTTTACGGGATTTGTTCTTCCATACGATTTTTTAGGAGAACCAATAACGTCGGTTCCGGTGAGTGGAGAAGCCTTTTATACGGTTCTTTCGTATGATGCTCAGGCTATTCTTGATCTCTTGAGCGATGAACTGCGTCTTCATGTACGGGAAGGAAAAACGCTCCTGGCGAGTACGCTTACACTGGATCGTCTTGTCGTGCATGTCATTGATTACGCAGATGACCTATCCTGGATAAAGCTTACGGTGGACCTCACAGGGAGTGAAAAATTTGTTTTGGACCCTTTATCGTTAACAGGAATCAAATTCGGGAAGCAGGTTCGGGGGAGGGTAGCGGGCGTATCGGTGGAAGAAGCGGTGCGCACGATCAAAAATATGGAGGAGGTGGAAGATGTGTCTATTTCACTCTGGCCACCGTGGAAGAACACCATGCCGACGATACCGGTTCATATATCGATACAAGAAGAATAGAAGTATGTCACGCTGGATCAACGAATCGTGTCAATTGATTTATCAAGATAAAATGCATTATCTTGAATAGTAGAGCGATATGTCTTCCCCCTCCTCCACTACTCTTTCCCGTTCGATGGCTTCTAAACGAGACAAATTGAATGAAGCGATTGATCGCTACCTCTTGTACCTACAATCCGAACAGAACAAATCCCCCCTGACGATCAAGAACTATCGGGAATCTCTTATGCTCTTTCTCGAACTCTCCTCCGTTTCTTCACCAAAGAAGATCGATAAGCTTATGATTCGCCTCTTTAAGCAAGCATTGCATACCTATCGAACAAAAAAAACACATAAAGAGCTCTCTATCCGAACAAAAAATCATCATCTGACGGTTCTGCGGGCATTCCTACGATATTTGGTCCAGGAGGAAGAGCAAGACATCTATCCCCCCGATCGGGTAACGCGCTTTAAGGAAGAACAGCGAAAGGTGAAAGTTCTCTTTAAAGAGGATTTGGAGAGGCTTCTCAGTGCGCCAGATCCCTCCAACCGATCCGGCAAGCGTGACAAAGCGATCCTGGAGCTCTTCTTCTCGACCGGGCTTCGTCTCCAGGAACTGCGCAGTCTCAATACCAAAGACGTGAACTTTTCTCTGCGGGAAATGTCAGTCAGAGGAAAGCGCGGAAAGATTCGATTGGTGTTTATTTCGCCCCATGCGGCGGATGCACTCAAGAACTATTTAGGCTCGCGAGTCGATGCCTTAAATCCCCTGTTTGTTCGCAACCCCGATCATTTGCAGAACGTGTTGCCACCGGGCGAAGAGTATCGCCTCTCTTGCAATATGATCTACCGCTTGGTGAAGAAGTATGCGCTCGTTGCCGGTATCGTTTCGAATCCTTCTCCCCACACCCTCCGTCATTCCTTTGCAACCGACCTTCTCCGCAATGGGGCGGATCTACGGTCTGTCCAGGAACTCCTCGGTCACAAAGATCTTTCAACCACCCAGATTTATACTCACGTGACCAATCCCCGACTTAAAGAAGTCCATGAAAAGTATCATGGGAAGTAAGAATCAATTTTTATATCTCACCACACATATACAGCATGTTTGAAATTCAAAATAACTCAGATGCTCTTGAAAAAGGGAGGTGAACGAATGTACACTGCATTCATGTTCTCCTCCCCCGCAATCTTCAGCCAGACGCTCGTGATCGATTGGGGGAAAGAACCGGAAAATGCCGCTGTAGAGAATACGTTAAACTGGATTCGGACATACCCCACTCCTCAGACTCTCTCTATTCACATCTCCCCCGCTACGCGCCGAAACCTTGCTGGATTGATGTTGCAGAGACAATTGCAATCGATGGGATGCCGGGTGGTTCAATTACAATCGCTCGGACAGTAAAGTCCTCCGCAATCCTGCATGCACGTACCATTTTGGCAGTTACTCGAAGTGCAGCGCTCAAACGATTCACACATCCCATTACCGCACGTTGCACAGTACGTTTCCTCCTCCCCTTCGCGGAGATACGTCGTACACTTCTCTTCAGAGGGATTCTCCTCGGATACAGTGACGCACTGTCCCTCCTCGCAGCGTTGCTGCATCGGGGCGCAGGCCGCGCAGGCAACGGGAAACGCGCCGGTACAGACATCCTCAAAAAGAGCAACGGATCTCTCGAGAGTCGGGAGTACATTTTTGGTCACTGCCTTTCCACAGGTCAGATATGGTCCGCACGATCGGACAAAGAGTGTGCAATCCGCATCGACCTGACAGGAACGATATTTTTCAAACAACTGATGAAGATCATTTTTTTTCTGCATACAAAGTGCATTTCCATCGACCGGTCGAAGATCCTGATCCTGTCGAATGGGCGGGAGATCTGGTGGCGACACCGGTGATACCGGTATCAACGAAGCCGGGACATCCATAATTGGAACACCATCTTGGGGATCGAATGGTACGGAAGTACTCCGCTCAAGTTCTCGATTAATTTGCATGATTTCTTGGCGGAGAGGGTCGATCGCGCTCGATTCAAATCGATCGAGAATAACCGCCATCTGTCCCCGCGTCACCGGATCATCGGGACCGAAACGTCCGTTGTCGTAGCCCTTGATCACTCCCCTCCTCCACCACTCCCCTACCGCATCAGCAAAGTACGTTCCCTGCGGAACATCTGCGAATTGCTGGGGTAATAATTCTGCAATAGCACTTCCGGCAACGGCAGTTGCTATTCCTGCCACAAAGACTGCAATCCATGATCCCTTCACAGCTATCAAATGTATCAGAAAGCGGATTCTATGCAGAAATATTCAGTGTGACAAGTTAAATTTTTATGTTAGAATAATATTCATGCCAGACGACATCCAAGCGTACCTTCGGCTACAGGATGGATTTGATATCGAAGATCTCCCTCCGGCAGAACATCGGAAGCAGAATACATCGGGGGATCGTATTGACACTCCCCCGTATATCGTACGTCATATTCGGGAGACCATTCTCCAGTGTTCACGTGCAGAATTAGCATTACTCCTCTCCGTCCGTGAAGATGAAATAAAAGACATGGAAGAGAGGGATTTTTTCGAAAATATCCCCAAACGTGGATTTGTTCCTCGATATAGCAAGTTACTTTATTATCTACAAACTCTCATCAACTCCACTTCTCCCGATAGGGATCCTGCAGCGATCCAATCGGCGATCAAATCTCTTGCGATGGCTCTTCTTCAGAGTCAACCTCATCATCCGGAGAGGAGAAAATGGAACACGTATTTCACCACTGACGAACTCCTGAGAATTTACCCACGCAAAACCGTAAATCATATTTTGGCTGGTCGCAGACATTCTCATTCGACACCTGCGACAGGGTCTCCGATGGGAAAAAAGACCGAGAACAGGAACCCGCTCCCTGAACTTCCTTCGGACGCGTATATCGCACATCTACTGTATCAATATGCTCATACTGGAGAAATGTGTACTACAGGAACAGTATGGATAAACGGACAAAATTGCATGTTGTATAGCGATCGTCTCACCAATAGATTACAAAAACTTCTCCATGCACGCATACGTCTCATGCTCCGTGATGAACTCCGGTTTCACCCCTTTGACGAAATCGATATGGACGCCCTCATCAAACGCGCCTACCAAGAATTAGTCGCGCCCAAGCCACGTGAACCCAGCAAACGGTACGGGCGCACAGGAAGCGCAACTCCCTCAAGTGGAATCAAGCAAGGCTGAACGCATCTATTTTTGCGGCGACGATAAAATCATTTTCGGAGAGTCCGCCGATAGCATGGGTTGTGAGGGAGATCGTGACATTTTTGTATCCATGGAGAAAGATATCCGGATGATGATTTTCGTCATTGGCAACTTTTGCGACTTTGTTCACAAAAACGATCGCATCTTTAAAATTTTTGAATACAAACGTCCGTGCGATAACACTCGCCTCTTCATCCGCCTGCCACTCCGGGACCTGCAGAATCATATGACCCACCTGTTCCGGATTCAAAGCCTCCACTCCCCCCTCGCATGGCCGACATTTTTTTGTACGGAGAGAATCGGTCATAGAATTTTAAGAAACTTTCGCTTCCCTATCTTTACAATGCCTTTTTCTGCTTTTGTTTCAGTAGAGTCTACAACTCTATCGTTCATATGAATCCCCTTTTGTGAAACAAGCCGCCGGGCTTCGGATTTTGAGGAAACAAGACCTTGTTCTACAACCACATCAATGAGTAAACTTCCTTTTTTTACCTTCACCTCCGGAACATCCGCCGGCAAATCCCTTTTTTGAAAGACATTCTCAAATTCTTTTTTAGCATTATCTGCAGCTGCTTTCCCATGGTAAAGAGTGACGATTTCATGAGCTAAATGCGCTTTGGCATCGCGTAGATTTCCTTTCAGAACTTCTTGGTACTGATGTACCGGTACATCAGTACAACACTCAAAGTACGTTTTCATCAATGTATCTTTGAGTGACATTAGTTTGCCGTACATATCATTCGGCTCATCAGTGAGATAAATACAATTGTTATACGTCTTACTCATTTTTCGTCCATCGGTACCTTCAATAAGAGGGGTGGTGAGAATGAACTTCTCCCGTTTTTTAAATGCTTTTTGAAGTGTCCGACCCGCGAGCATATTGAACTCTTGATCTGTTCCACCAAGCTCGCAATCAACATCCAGTATCACCGAATCATATCCAACATACAGTGGGTAAAGCATCTCCTGCAGATGAATGGGATTTCCTTCTCTTTCGCGTCGCTCGAACATATCCCGCTGATCCATTTGTTGTTTGGTAAAATAGCTTGCGATTTTCAGTAATTCCTCCTGAGTCAACTTCTGCAGCCATTCGTGGTTGTAACGAATTTCAATTTTGGAGAAATCAAGAATCTTGGATGCCTGATCTTTGTATGTTTGGAAATTTTCTTCAACTTGTTTTCGTGTTAAGGATTGTCTCTGGTCATCCCTACCCGAAGGATCTCCGATCATCGCCGTAAAACTGCCCACCAGAAATATCACATGATGTCCCGCATCTGCGAATGCCTTGAGCTTTCGCAACGGCACGGCATGACCAAGATGGAGTTTCGCCCCTGTGGGGTCAATCCCAAGATAGACGCGCATTTTCTTCCCCGATGCAATTTTTGCCTCCGCAAGTTCCCTGGGGATCAATTTGCCAACACCGCGCGTGAGCAACGCATCCATATATCCGGTATCCTACACCAGGCTATGAAAACTCTCTACGAAGATCATTTTTGTGCCGTCCTGAACAAAGCGGCGGGGGTGAATGTTAGTGAATTGCCATACGAGTTTCTCGTTCATCGTCTTGATAAGGAAACGACCGGATGTCTGCTCATTGCGAAAACCGCGGATAGCCTCGATCTTCTCCAGCGGCAGTTCAAAGAACGTACTGTCCAAAAAGTCTACCTCGCGTTGGTGAGCGGAATACCTCAGCACAAGCATGCCATTATTGACGCGCCGATCGGCCGCAATATTGCACAGCGGACAAAAATGGGCGTTTCGCGCATTGCCAAACGTCGAGAAGCGCAAACGGAATATCGCGTTCTCCAAACGGGGAATAATGCCGCTCTGCTCGAATGCATCCCCAAGACCGGCCGCACCCACCAGATCCGGGTGCATCTTAAGTCGATCGGTCATCCGATCGTGGGAGACACAAAATACGGTTCAAAAGATCATGCGGAGTGCATGTGTCTCCATGCATGGAAACTGTCCTTTGGCTCCCCTATTGGAGTTCGTGTTCATGCCGAGGCGCCGATACCGAAGGAATTTCAGGGAATTTTGGAAACAAAAGGAATATTCATTTATGATCCTTCGATACGCCCTTCGGGCTACTCAGGATGACGTATGTGTTACAGTGAATATCTACTCCACCCGGTAATACACGGTGTACTCCAGTCGGTCCAGTACTTCCCCCACACGGTTCCGAATAGCAACCGCGTAGACGTTCTTTCCCCGCTTCATGGTACCAAGAGGATAACTTGCGATGTACTTCCATACCGGGTCTCCGGGAGTATAGAGACGTAACCGGTATCCGTTAACCCAGACGCTATAGGTTTCTTCCGGAGTGACGCCGTAAATGGAAAATTCGCTTCCGGTCGCGGTAAACGGTTCCCCAACGGTCGGCCCAACGATCTTCAGACTTCCCGGCATAATGGGCAGATTCTCCGGCAAAGTCGCTGACACCGGTTTTTGTTCTTTTGTTTTGGAATCCCCCTCTCCATCTTCCGTCGAAGGCGATACAGTCTCCGTTTCGACCAAAACAGCATCGCTTTTCTCTATGACTACTCCTTCCTCCCCTTCTTCGAGAAGGATGGTGATACGTGCCGGTGAACTGATATTGCCGGAGGTATCAATCGCACGAACATCGTAGACATTCTGGCCATATTCGAGGTTTCCCAATTCCCGACTTGCAAGATAGCTCCACTGCGAATCTCCTTGTACAAAGAGTTGGAGTCGGTAATCATTCACCACAATCCCGACGGCATCGGGGGGTGCGGAGCCACGAATTTCGAATTCGGTTTTCTGCGTCCGGTATGTTGTTCCTGATCCCGATGGCAAAAGGATTATTGGAGGAATAGGCGCATCAATATCCCGTTGAATGATGCGTTGGATACCGATGAGAGGAATGCCTTTTTCATCCAATGCTTCAATAACAACAGATACTTCGGCATCGCGTGGAAGGGTGAGTTCGTACGTAAATGCAGAGTCCTCTGGATTGACATCCACCATATATCCGTTGATCCGAATACGCCGAACTGCTTTTCCTACGACCCCCTGAACCTCGAGTATATCTCCTGCAACGGTGGCATTGTTTAGTGGAGAAGTCACCGTAAGAATTTCGTCAGACGATACGGATCCTTCCGTTTGTTCATCTTTTTGCTTCGGGACTTCAGTGTCATCGTTGGACTGTGCAAAATCCTTTCCCGCAAGTACCAGTGTATGAGTGAAGGCCGAATCTTCCAGTGGGGATCGATAGAGGTAAAGATCTTCTCGGATATCTTTTCCTTCAGGAAGGAAAAATTGCTGCCCCTCTCCGACATATCCCACGGCGGAGATTCCCGGTATTTCGATACGACCTCCTAGGCCGTCTGTAGTAAAAAATTGCAGCATACGTTCGCCGATAAGCCCATCCGTTCTGGATGAAATGGCAACCAAAAAAGCCGGTGTGTGGACGGAGCGGACAATGCTTCCCGTGTACACATCTGCAGAAGGTGTTTTTATCCAGAGATTTCCCTTGGTAAGAGACATATCGATTGTGGATGAGCTCTCGCCTCGCAGGCTTTCATCAATGATAAATTCTGTATTTTGATCCAACGCCACAATAGTACCGTCAAAAAACGTTACAAAGCCCTGTGCATTGCTTCCGACAGTCAATCGATCGCCGGGATAGAGTCGTAATCCATTTTCAGCGCGTTGAGCCTCTCCTCCGTCCAGGGATACCTGAACGGAGCTTCGCTCTGGAACATGGAGGAGGGCAGCGACGACTTGAGTGTCGCCGATCTGACCGAGGAGAGAAGCGATTTTTTTCCCACCGGTAAAAACGAGCGTGCCGCAAAGGACTCCCAAAACGATGTACCGCAAAAGCGTATGTGACTTCTCGCTGTATCCATGCCGTCGACGGTAACGCCTAAACATAAGAAGCCCTCAGCGTACGCAACTCCATGAACAAGAGCAAGCGCGAATGATCACATCGTTACTCTAGCGATCTCTTCTTTTGACGTAATATGCTCTGCAACGAATTTTTCCCCCCAATCACGCATGGAGATGAAACCTTGTTCCCGTGCTTTTTGTTCGATGACGCTTTGCTGTTCCTGCATCAGGATCATCGTGCGCAGTTCGTTATTAAGGAGGAAAAGTTCCGGTAAAGCGGTGACACCGCCGTACGTTTCCTGCGCACCAGGATCGTAAGTCACTCCTTCCTTTCGATTCTCCTCCTTTAACGTACGTACCATACGTTGCGCAAGAATCGCCCGAAGGGCAGGTGCAAATGTGTACGGCGGCACGCCCATCGACAGCAATCGCGGAACCGCCTCGATGGATGAGTTCGTATGCAATGTCGAAAGAACAAGATGTCCCGTGAGTGATGCATCGATCGCCGTTTGAGCTGTTTCGAGGTCACGAATTTCTCCCACCAAAATCACATCGGGATCATGACGCAGAATAGATCGGAGCCCCGATGCAAAGGTATACCCATGCGGTTCGTCGATCTCACTCTGAACAATCCCTTTGATTTCGTATTCTACAGGGTTTTCTAATGTAATAATATTGCGCTCTTTGCCTACAATGGTGGACAGCAAGGAATATAACGTAGTCGTTTTCCCTGATCCCGTCGGTCCCGTGACAAGAATAATACCGTGCGGGAGATTGATCAGTTCATGGAGTTTTTGGGCGATTTCCGGTGGAAACCCCAACTCCTGAAGAGAAATAATACCTCGCTTGGGATCAAGTAACCGGAGAGTAAATTTTTCACCCAACCGCGTTGGCAATGTCGCGACGCGCACATTGATGCTCCGGATTTGTTCAACAGAGTCGGATCCTTTCTCCGTAACATTAAACGTGTACTGTCCGTCTTGTGGCACATTGGTGATATTGAGTTTTAATTTAGATAGAAATTTTATCCGTCGAATCACCGCTTCGTATGCGCCATGAGGGATATCTGCAAGTTTTTGCAATATCCCATGCAATCGCCACTCTAATCTCACGGATTCTTTTTCAGGTGCAAAGTGCAGATCGGATACTTTTTTCGCAACTGCTTCACCCTCGAGTGTCTTTAGCAGTGTCTCTCCATCGAGCTTGGCGTAATCAATAGGCATCAGAGCATTATATCACAAATAAGCTTTTGGTGCTAGAATCGAAGCCCTGTGCCCCTTCCTCCGCCAGTTCCTCCACGGCATCGCATTTCAGAGCGAATGCTCATCGTTCACGGAGTACTTTTTTTGGCCTTTTTGATTATTGTTTCACGTTTGATTGAACTGCAGATTTTACAAGGTGCGGAGTTCCGCAAACTTGCGGAGTCGCAGCACTTTAACGGTGTCATCCTCCCGGCTCGACGCGGTGAAATCCTTGCAATCAACAGTAAAACGAACGAAACGAGCATTTTGGCCACCAATACCACGTTGGATTTGCTCTACGTCGATCCCATGATTACCGATCGTCCCGCATATGTTGCAGAAACATTGGCAGATATTCTTTTGACCGACGATATCCACAACCAATGTTCGGGAGGATTATCCGATTGCCCGCAAGAACTCATTTCCTTCTATGAGTCCGCATTTGATCCACTGCTACCGCTTGCCCGCATTCAGTCCGGAGTTCTCCTCGAAAGACTTTCGTCAGTTAACATACGCGCTCTCCCTGCTCCAAAGGAGAACACTGCGGATGTGTTCGAAGTACGACGATTGTTCGCACGAGATATCGAAAAACGGATTTCGGAGCGACGTCTTACATTTGTTCCCTTACTGTACGGGGCGACAAAAGTTCAGATGCGCGCCATGGAAGATCTTAATATTCCCGGTATCAGCATATCCTGGAAACAAAAACTTATTTTTGCCAATCCGGAAGAAGTGAACCAAAGCCAATTGGCATCCATCGCTCGCAAAATCGGACCACTCATTGAACAGGAACCTACCACTATCCGACTCTCTCTCCAGACACGAAATCTTCGCTATGTTCCCGTCATGCGCCGCCTCCCTCCAAAAATATCATTACAAATCAAAGAAAAGAAACTCGAGGCGTTGCGCGAGGCACAGGAACAAAAATCCAAGGCATCGAGTCGAGAAGAGGCAGAGCGTATCGTTTCATCACTGCGTTCCATCGCTCTTTTGCCGGAGCATTGGCGATTTTATCCTGATGGAACCATTGCATCGCATGTGATTGGTTTTTTGAACAACAATCAGGAACCTCAGTACGGAATCGAACGAATATTGGATCCCATCCTTCGTGGTCAAAAAGGATTGATCCAGAGTTTAAGCGATACGCAGGGGGGACAGATTCTCACCGCTGAGCAGCAGGTCATCGACCCCAAAGACGGAGAAACGGTTGTTCTTACTTTTGACCGCAATATCCAAAAAGAAACGGAACGCATTCTGGCTGAAGCTGTTCGACGATACGAAGCCGACAGTGGACAAATCATTATCATGGATCCCTATACCGGTCGTCTCCTGGCTATGGCCAATGCACCGCTATTTGACAGCAATGCGTATGGGTCCGTATACCAACGAGTGCCGATTGTGCTCTCGGAAAAAGAAGAACATGCCATTGTTGTTGAGATCTATCATCCAAAGACCAACACGCGGGTCGTCAAGGCATACAAAGATGATGTTTTTACAGAAGAAGGACGACTTCATTTGAGTAAAAAAACACAAGAAGCACTGACCGAAATAGAATCCCTCTACGAGGTATCCGACATAACACGATATTTTATGTATCTCGGTGAACATAATCGTCACGAAATCTTCCCGACATCCATGAAAGGTATATGGATGAAATATGACAATAACATCGGCGTCGGGGCTTACATCAATCGTACCGTTCAGGAAATCTACGAACCCGGTTCTGTCATGAAACCGATTATCATGGCCATCGCAATCGATCATGGCGAAATCACTCCATATGATACCTTTAACGACGAGGGGCCTTTAGAGGTGGATGAATACAAGATCAAGAATGCTCTCGACCGATATTACGGACAGGTAACCATGGTGAATTGCATCGAAAAATCAATCAATACATGCATGACCAGCATATCCGGAAAGATCGGAAAGAAACTTCTATATCGCGCACTCCAAAATTTTGGTTTTGGCCGTATTACCGGGATCGAACTGGACGACGAATTGCCGGGAGAAATTCCACCTTGGAAAAAATGGAGTCAGGCCATGCTCGCAACAGCGGCATTCGGACAAGGGGTGTCCGTGACTCCGCTCCAAATGGTCACAGGAATATCGGCTCTTGCCAATGGCGGGCGTCTAATGCGTCCGACGATTATTGACCGCATTATTCATGGAGACGGAACAGTCGAAAAAATACAACCGGAGATTGTCGACCAAGTCATCAAACATCAAACAGCGGAAACCATTGCCGCCATTCTGGTCAGTTCAGTTGACAATGGGTATGCCAAAAGGGCAAAGGTAACGGGTTATCGTATTGCCGGTAAAACCGGAACAAGTCAGATCGCGGGACCGGGTGGAAAGTACGAAACAGGCACCGGAGCTTTCATCACCTCTTTCGCAGGTTTTGCCCCCATTGATCATCCCAAATTTGCTGCACTGATAAAAATCGATCGCCCGCGCAATGTCCAGTGGGGTGCAGAGGTTGCCGCTCCGATATTTAAAGACGTCGCGACGTTCCTTTTTAAATACTACGGTCTACCACCCGACGATTTGTAACAACTAAAAACATATATGCGTCATCCTGAGTAGCGCGTAGTGAAACGGAGCGCGTATCGAAGGATAATAAATGAATTTTCAACTTCCCCGAAATTGCCAAAACAGAAGCGGAAGATGATTTCTTAATGTCCTTCGATACGCCCTTCGGGCTACTCAGGATGACGTATGATTGAAGGATAGACACATGCCTACTTAACAGTAACACTCTTCGCTAAATTCCTTGGCATGTCGGGGTCTTTTCCCCGCTGAACGGCCAAGAAGTATGCGAGGATTTGCATAGGGATGATATTAACCAACGGTTGCGCGGCTCCTGCATCCGGTACTTTGATCCATTCATCAAATGCCGGTCGACGGCGCGCCGGCCCGACTCCAATCACATATGCCCCCCGCGCTTTGAGTTCGAGAGCATTACTGACAATATCCACCGCCACTTCGTCATTGCCGGCAAGAACAACACAAGGAACGCCCTCCTCAATAAGGGCAATAGGACCATGCTTAAGTTCTCCTCCTGCAAATCCTTCCGCATGGATATAACTTACTTCTTTTATTTTGATGGCGCTCTCAAGAGCCATGGGATAATTCCAACCGCGTCCGATGATATAGAGATCATTTTTTTGCCGGATTTTTTCCGCAAGATGTTCAATGCGCTCAACATATCGCGGGTTCAACATGTCATTGATTTGCGCAACGGTATCCAGGAGCAACTGTTTCCCTTCCCGGAGAGCTCCTTTGAGGGCATACGCAATAAGCATAAGAACGGCCATTTGACCGGTCAATGCTTTTGTGGAGGCGACACCGCGCTCCGGACCGGCATTGATATAGAGAGTATAATCCGCTTCACGATCAATGGTCGAACCCTGGACGTTCACGATTGCCAATACTTTCGAGCCTTTTGATCGTGCGATTTTTATTGCTTCTAATACATCGGCAGTTTCTCCACTTTGACTCACCACAATGAGCAGACTCTCGGGTTTAAGAAAATGGTGGTATAACTTAAACTCACAGGCCGAAACGACGTTCACGTGATGCTCGGCAATAACGGAAAAAAAGTATTCCGCGGCCATGCAGGCCTTATGTGCCGTCCCGCTCGCTGCCAAAAATGTTCCGCGAGCACTTCGAATGGCCTTCGCAATAGTTTCGATCTCCTCTTCCTCCTGATTGATTGCCCGCGCAATACTTTCCTTCTGTTCCATAATCTCTTTGAGCATGTAATGTGCATATTTTCCCTTCTGTGCCTGTTCTATCGTCCATTGAATTTCAACTTCGCGTTTGGGTCGCTCTTCGCCTGTTTTGAGATCCATAAATAAAATACTGTTTCCATCGGTCACCACCATCTCACCATCATCGATATACTGTACGAGACGTGTATGTTCAATAAACGCCGGAATATCCGATGCAATGAAATACCCTTGAGGATGATCCGCAGTTTCCTTCGAGACACCCACGATCAGTGGAGAACCGGTACGGGCGGCAACAAGAGTTTGGCTTCCCGTATGCATCGCCAATATTGCGAACCGTCCCTGGAAGCGCATACAGGCCTTCCGCACTGCCAATGCAAAATCATCACTGGACCGTAACTCTTCTTCGATCAAATGAGGGATGACTTCGGTATCGGTTTCGGACAGAAATAGGTGTCCCCGTTTAAGAAGATCCTCTTTTAGTTCCTGAAAATTTTCAATGATGCCGTTGTGCACCACGGCAACGGTGCCATCTTCATTCGTATGCGGGTGGGCATTGAGTTGCGTTACTCCACCATGCGTAGCCCACCTCGTATGTGCCAGAGCCAGATTAGACGCGTTGGAGAACAAATCCGCGGATACCGCGCTGATTCTCCCGACGTCTTTTTTGACAAGAATGGAGCCGTTCACCTGATAAGCCACTCCCCATGAATCGTATCCTCTATATTCGAGGTTTTTTAGCCCCCTAACCACAATACACCCTGCATCGGCGCGCTTCCCGACGTACCCAAAAATACCGCACATATTGGCGTATTCTAGGGAAAAATACATAAAGGTCAATACGACCATTTCGGTTTTGAAATTTGGAATTTCCGGCTTATGCTGGTGTTATGCCGATCATCCAATCTTCCATCAAGCGGGCGCGCCAGAATGAGCGTCACCGATTGCGGCTCCTACCCTATCGTACACAGATGAAAACGATGATACGGTCCGCTCTGGATCTGGTTACCTTACAAAATATCGAAGAGGCCCGCGCGATTCTTCCCCGTGCATATAAAGCCATTGATACTGCTGCCAAGAAAAAAATTATCTCTTTTAGAACGGCATCCCGAAGAAAATCCCGCCTTGCTCGTGCAGTTCAAGCAGCATCGGCTCCATCGAAATGAAATATCTGGCTCTCGATATTGGAAAACGACGTACCGGGGCGGCATTTGGTGATACCTCTGTCGGAATTCCTTGCCCTCTCCTTACCATTCATCATGAGAATATCAACTCTTTGATAAGGCAGACCCTCGTCATTATCCAAGAGCGGAAGATTGATCATCTTATTATTGGTTTACCGTTGCTTCCATCCGGTAGACCTGGATCCCAAGTATCATTTGTAAAACAATGTATCAAAAAACTCGAAGAATACGGGGTTTCCTACTCTCTCATTGATGAGCGGTATACGACCCCAAAAAACAATAAAGGAGGTTCGGATGCCTATGCCGCTTGTGGCATTTTGGAGACCAAATTCATGAAAGAAAAGGATATTTGACAAATTTTAAAAGAGTATTAAAATTTATATCCGGTCTTTTAGTTTCTCATGTTTCTGGAGTCCCTTTGGACTCCCCTCTCGGTAAACAGACCTGCCGAAAGACAGAGGTCACCGTGAGAAACGACAACATTGGTTGACTAGAAGAAACAGGAAAATATATGTGGAAATCCGTCCACACAAATATGAGTCGAATCTTTCATTCCTGTCAATATTCTGGTACAACGAAGGTTGTTCTTCCCCTGTCTTTCATGCCTGATCCAATCGTAACGTCCACTGCGCCGCATCAGAAAACTGGAAACTCCTTATCCTCTATGAATCTTCATGTGTTATTGGATGATCTGTTTCTTGTTCTTACAGAGAAGGAATCATCTGTTATTAAGAAACGTTTTGCTTTGCAAGGCCAGCCCAAGCAGACACTCGAAAAAATAGGAAAACATTTCAAGGTCACACGAGAACGTATACGGCAAATCGAAAGTATTGCCATCAGCAAGCTTAAACGAACTGTCCGTACGACAAAGCTCAACGAAATTAACGAAATGGCGAAGGAAACTCTTCGCCGCCATGGTGGGATTATGCGAGAGGAGACCCTTATTTCCGAAATCCTCAAGCGAACAAACGGTAATGTCGAATGGGATGGCGCGGTGCTCCGCCTCTCCTTTTCCATTGATAGCGAACTGGATCTTGTTTGTCATAGCGGATCTCTGGCTTCGAGTTGGCGCCTCGCCTCTCTCCCCCTCGACGATGTGGTTTTAATCACCGATACCGCAGTAAAGATTTTGCGCAAGCGCCGGACATGCTTTTCTCATGACGAGTTGGTCTCCGCTCTCCAGGGATTGAATTTGTTTAAAAACCGACTCCCCAGTCATGAGCTTTTGGCAAGCGGTCTCACCGTTGATGAGCGTCTTCGTTGTATCGATGAAGGATGGGGCCTGACGGAATGGCGTTTTGTCCGTCCTCGTAGTATCCGGGATAAAGTCGAAATTGTTCTGAAAAAAACCAATGCGCCTCTTCATTTTATGGAAATCGCCAATCGGATTCGCGAGGCCCGTTTTGATCATAAAAATGTCACGGTCCAGGCCGTACATAATGAACTTATTCGTTATCCCCAATTTGTTCTTGTGGGGCGAGGACTCTATGCGCTTCAGGAGTGGGGCTACGAATCAGGAACCGTTGCAGATGTTATCGAAAGGATTTTGAAGGCTAAAGGGCCGCTCAGTAAAAGAGAAATTATCGGCGAAGTCGCCAAGCAACGCACGGTTAAAGTTGGAACTATTTCGTTGAATCTCCAGAAGATGCCCTACTTTGTCCGCGTTGGGCGTGCGATCTATGCCTTCGATGCCAATAAAAAGAAGTAGCACATCGTGGTTCTGCATTCTCACGGGGATCCTGTTGTTTGGGTGCTCTGCGCCAATCGAACACATCCCTCTTCCTCAAGGGATCCAAGAAGTCTCCGGTTACCTTGCTCCAGCGGAACTCTCTCTTGTTCGTCGCGGAACTCACCTGCTTTTGAAAGAAGGCAGAGAACGGTATTTGGTCGAAAGCAAACACATTGCACTGCGACCCTTTGAAGGAAAGGAAGTAATGGTACGAGGGCTCCTCGAATCCAACGTGGATCCAACCTTCCTTCCCGTTCTCGTGGTACAAGAAATTGAAGAAAAGTCGGACCCATGGAAAAAAGTTTCCATTGAACCATTGGGGTTAACCCTTGATATTCCACCAATCATGAGTCAGTCTTCCTCATCAAAGAACTATGGCGCGCCTTGCGGAGGGACAGCGGGAATACTGTGTCCGCTGGGATTTTACTGTGAAATCACGGATTTTAAAGAAGGGATCGGGAGGTGTGTCAAATTATAACAATGCTGCAAGTTTCATCGCCATCTCTGTTACCCGCATTGCATAGCCCCATTCATTGTCATACCAGGAAAGAATCTGCACGGCATGATTCCCTACCACCTTGGTATAAGGAGCATCGACAATAGACGAATGCGGATCCGTCTGAAAATCAATCGAAACACAATGTTCATCGCATACCGATAATACCGCATGAAGCGGTCCGGATGCCGCTGCGTTTTTTAGCTTTTGATTGATATCTTCAGCTTGAGCTTTCTTTTTGATAGTAAATGCCATATAGGCACAACTGACTGTCGGTACAGGAACGCGAAAAGCCATCCCATCGATCTTCCCCTCAAGATGAGGGAAAATCTTTGCACACGCCTTTACTGCTCCGGTGCGGGTGGGGATAACAGAGAGCGTTGCTGCACGCGCACGGCGAAAGTCCTTTTCGCTCCCTTTATTATCCAAAAGATTTTGCGAAGCGGTAAATGCATGAACAGAGCTCACTAAGAGATATTCGATTCCATATTCGCGATCAATGACCTGAATGAGCGGTGCAATACAGTTGGTTGTGCAAGAGGCATTCGAAATAATCGGCATATCTTTTGTGAGTTTGTGATCATTGACACCTCGGACAAAGGTGGGAGTCTCATCCTTCATGGGTGCCGTCACAAGAACTTTTTTCGCCCCGGCCGTGAGATGATGTCCGGCACTTTCTGCCGTACAAAAATTCCCTGTTGATTCGATCACAATATCAACATGCTCTTCCTTCCATGGACACTTGGCAGGATCGCGTTCTTTGACTACCAATACCGACTGCTCGTTGATCGAAAAATGACGGTCATCAAGGGTATCAATGGATGCATTCATCTTTCCATGCAACGAATCGTACTTCAGGAGATACGCACGCATCTCTGCACTCGATGAAGCATTGACTGCCACAACTTGTGCATCGGGAAACCGCTCCAAAAACTGCCGGTGCACGTTGCGACCAATGCGTCCGTATCCGTTGATCGCAATGCGTACCATAGGTGGATGATACGAGGGTCGGGAAAAAAATCAAGATCCGACCGGCACATACGAACCGCTATGAACGGGGGAAAATCGAGATTCATGATCACCATCGTCATCACATTTAGTAAAGAGAATGACGTCTTGGCATATCCATTCTTTACCTTCCCCCTTTTTTTCCAATGGAACGGCATACGTTTGCACAAATTCGCCTCTCTGATCCCCAAGATCTTTATGTAAAACCGCCTCCATAAGTTGCGCGTTCCCCTTAAGAGATACTGCCGACGATTCAAAATCCCCCCAACCGTCCCTGCTCCCAAATTCGTACGCGGTATATCCAAGACAACCGGGGATGCAGACATGATCTTCCGGATACGTTCCCTGTGCCATCTGATGATGAATGATCAACATATCATCGGGTAATATCTGATTCTTAAGGAGCACTTCGGCACTATCCCCCTGTGCCAAGATGATGGTCCGATCGAATGCGGGAATCATTCGAAGAATCTCTTTCTTTTCTGCTGCCAAAAGACCATTCAGTAGAAAAATGGTATTCTTTTTTCGTCGTCTGCGTATTGCTTCCCAGTACGAAAGACAATCCTGAACGACAGGGTCATTGTCCTCTGCTATCTGAAGAGTTTCTTGCAACGAGGACCGGTCATCCATTCCATTCACATAGCTCTCTACCAAATCGATCATTTCTGTAATGCGTATTGAGCGTCCCTGTTCTTCAAGAGCATCATACAATGGACAGATGCGCACTTGTGCATCCGCAAAGATCCATACCGTATCCTTTGATGTCATACGCGAAAGCAATTCCAATTCCACTTGGTCAACCCGCTGCAGCGAATCCTCACCCTCCGTATTCTCATCCTCCATCTTTTCATCTTCTTTGGGATCCAACGGATACGCCTGATCGATGTAAACAATCCTCTTTCCTTCGGCGGCATCTACGATATATTCCATCGGATGTTTCCATGCCGTATTCCCAATATTGGGACTCATCGCAAGACGAATGCGGACAAGTGTTTCTTGAATCTTTTGCTGAAGGACGGTATCTGCTTCCCATCCTCCGCTTTTCTCCTGTTCTTGAAAAAACAATACCGCGTATCGACCCCATATCTTCTCTTGAATCGCATGAACGGTCTTGACTGCCTCTTCCACTGCATCTGCTTTTAGCAATGGCACAATCAATGGCTTGAGATGATCGTAATCCTTCCCGAGATCCAAAAGACGTTCTTCGAGCCATCCGGATATCGATGGAATAGCGATGTAGCCGCTCCGTTTTGCATCATGCAAACGATCTAAAAACCGTGCATACTGTTCTTCCAGTAGAGAGAGATGCTCCTCTTTGAGAATACTATCCGGAGAGGATTGCACGCGATCGTGTATCGTCAATAGACGAACAAGAAAATACCAGTAAAAATCAAGGGCTTTGTCATCGACTTCATTGGCAAAATTGCTCAAACAACCGGCATGAAGACAAAGTTGCCGTTTAAGATCATCCCGTTCTTCCGATGAAAAGGAAAATTCCGGATCTGAAAAATGTTCCAGTGCGTAGTAGTAGAGAGCCGGTGTCGCGGCAAAACAATCCGAAATTGACTTTTCCGATGCGGAATTCTGCGGGTCATTCCACCACGTCCGAAGAAGTTTTTCGAGGTCCTCCCGAGGATTAGGCGAGAGACCTCTCGGTTCATCAAGAATGGGAAAAAATGCAGAGGGGACATCCACCATCACCACGGGATGTCCTTCCGCTCCTCGCAAAGGTTCTATCAGAACAATCTCTTTTAATCTACCGCAATCCAAAGAAGAAAGTGGATTCTTTTCATTTTTACGATGCTCCTCTTCCGGATCTTCGAATGCAGATATTGCCATAGCGAGACATTATATATTCCTTATCCAAAAATTCCAATAACCACCCCCAATACTGCCGCAAACCCTCCCACAATCCACAAACGCATGGTTACTTTGCTCTCACCCCAATTGAGCGATTCGAAATGGTGATGAATCGGTGCAGCATAGAAGACCTTCTTGCCTCCGCGAAACTTTTTACTCAAAAGCTGAATAATGACGGAGAGCGCCTCAATCACAAACACCGCTCCCACAAACGGGAGGACCAGCGCATCATCGATCATAAGCGCGATGACCCCCAATGTCCCACCCAGCGCAAGCGACCCCGTATCCCCCATATAGAAGAGCGCAGGAGGAACGTTATGCCACAGGAACGCCGCAATGGCTCCGACGGCAACCGCACAAAATGTTGCGAGAATCGCTAACCCTTGAATATACGCCAGAATCCCGAAAGACCCGAACGCAATGACGAGGAGTCCTCCCGCAAGTCCATCCAATCCATCGGTAAAATTCACTGCGTTCGCCGTCGCAATGATGATGAATATAAAAATAGGCACATACCACCATCCCACCATCCACTGCCCGAGGAATGGAATATGAATTTGGTCATATCCTAACTTCCACCAAAACCATACGGCTCCAAATCCCGCAATGAGCAATAAAAAGAGAAACTTCGGCATAAAATCCAATCCCCGTTTTGCGCCAATTCCGCGGACATTAAGGTAATCATCCACCGCCCCCAGCATCCCCAACGTGACTAATACAAAAAGCGGCAGATAGACCTGTCCTCGTTGCAAGATCGAATGATCCACCCATCCCATCAATGATAGTACGCGTGAAAAAAGAACGGTGAGCAGCATCGATCCCCAGATAAGGATTCCCCCCATGGTTGGAGTTCCCATTTTATCTTTATGGTACGTACGAAAAATATGCGGATCCCGACCATCGATCGTCTCGATCCGCAATTGTTTCCCGATACTGTTGCGACGTAAAAACGATACATACCACGGCGTGAAAAGAAGGCCTGCCGCAAAAGCAAAAAAGGCATATCCGAGTATGGCGATGAGCGGAATATCCGGACGCAGGGGGAGGAGAAGTTCATTCATGGCTTTTTATGAACTTTATCAATGTCATAAAAACGCATCTGCTCTTTTTTGAACATGAGTTCAATGCGCCCGGTCGGACCATTGCGATGTTTGCGAATGTACAAATCGGTAATACCGGGTCGATCACTGTCTTCCTCATAAACATCCTCCCGATATATCATCATGACGATATCCGCATCTTGCTCGATGGAACCGGAATCCCGAAGATCCGCAAGTTGCGGCACGTTTCCCGGTCGGCTTTCTACTGCCCGTGATAGTTGAGAAAGGGCCAAGACGGGCACATGGAGCTCCCGACCAAGTTGTTTTAAGGAACGTGAAATCTCCGATATCTCCTGCACACGATTGCCTGCGTAGTTCCTGTTCCCCGTACTCATAAGTTGCAGGTAATCAATAATCAGGAGATCCAGACCATGTTCCATCTGGAGTCGTCTGGCCTTGGCACGAAGTTCGGGAATGGTGGACGCAACGGAATCATCAATAAACATATTTGCCTTGTTGAGTTCATCCATAATCGGTCCCATATTCTGAAAATCACTGTCGTCGAGTTTCCCTTTTTGAAGCTTCCATGAGTCCACGCCCAACATCGACGAAAAAAGACGATCAACGAGTTGTTCTTTGCTCATTTCCAATGAAAAGATTCCCACTGTTTTTCCAAAGCGAATGGCGGCATTTTGTGCAATATTGAGCGCTAAAGCGGTCTTCCCCATACTGGGACGACCGGCGATAACAATGAGATCGCTTGGCTGAAGTCCCGAGAGCTTCATATCTATATCATGAAATCCCGTTGCAATCCCCTTGATCGGATTGGGATCCCGCGAATCATGTGCTTCCGCAAAGCGTTCGTACCGTTCGTCGAGAATATCGCGAATATGGATGAATTTTTCCTTAAGAAACTTATTGGTGATCTGGAACACGTTTTTTTCCACCTCATCAAGAAGTTCGGGGACGGACCGCTCCGTATCCTGACCCAGATTCATAATGATTCGCCCCGCGTTAATGATACTGCGCAGTACCGCCTTAACTTTTACGATCTGCCCATACTGATATACATGTGATGACGTAGGAACAAGGGCCGCAAGTTCCGCAAGGTATGCACTCCCTCCGATTTCCTGAATTTTTTTATGATCCGCAAGTTTTTCCGATACGGTTACAAAGTCAATCGGCGAGTGAGACTGGTAAAGATCATGGATTGCCTGGAATACCGCACGATGAACCGGATCATAAAAATCCTGCGGCTCTAAAAAGTCCGATATTTTGATGATCGCTTCCGGATCAAGAAGAAGTGCCCCGAGTACCGTACGTTCCGCCTCGGGAGAATGTGGGGGAACCTGGAGAAGCGGTGTTGGAGTTGGAGGAGGCATGCCCAGCGATTGTAGAAGGAGAATAGAGGAGGGCAATAAAATCTCATTGCGTCCTCATAGAGGTTCTATTCTACTGTGGTGAAGAGATGTGGAAACAGTGTGGAAAATATTAAGATTCGAGTACTTTTTTTCGGATCTCCTTGTTAATTTTATGAGCAATATCCCGATGTTCCATCAGATACGATCGTACCTGCTCTCTCCCCTGCCCCAAGGATTCGTCGTTATACTTTATATATGCACCGGATTTTTGCAAAATTCCATATTTGATCCCAAGATCAAGAATATCTCCTTCCAAGCTTATTCCGCGATCATAGAGAATATCAAACTCCGCCTGTCGGAACGGTGGTGCGACTTTATTCTTTACGACTTTGACCCGAGTTCGGTTGCCAACGATCTCCTGGCTATTTGCCCCCTCCCCTCCTCCAATTTTCTCAAGAATTTTGTCGATACGACGAACATCCAGTCGAATAGAAGCATAAAACTTTAGAGCGTTGCCTCCCGTAGTCGTTTCGGGATTCCCGAACATCACTCCGATCTTCATCCGGATTTGGTTGATAAAAATAATACTGCACTGTGTCTTACTCACGATCGCCGTCAGTTTACGAAGTGCTTGACTCATCAGTCTCGCCTGCAATCCCATATGACTGTCCCCCATCATGCCGTCGATTTCCGCCTGAGGGGTGAGAGCCGCAACCGAATCAATCACGATGATATTGAGCGCGCCCGACCGTACTAAAGTCTCTGTGATCTCCAATGCCTGTTCCCCGCTATCCGGCTGGGATACCAGCAGATCCTCGATCTTAACGCCGATTTTCCGCGCGTATTGGGTATCAAGCGCGTGTTCGGCGTCGATAAATGCCGTCTTGCCTCCTTTTTTTTGAACCTCCGCAATCGCATGGAGAGCAAGCGTGGTTTTTCCTGAACTCTCCGGACCGAAGATCTCGATGATCCGCCCCTCCGGGATCCCGCCGCCAAGAGCGATATCTAATGAGAGAGAGCCCGAAGAGAAGCGTTCAATATTCTTCGTTAACACTGCATCCATGGTCATGATGGCACCCTCGCCATATTGTTTCTCGATTTGTTCGAGCGCAGTTTTGATTGCTTCGTCTTTTGCGGAAAGTAAGGTCACAGTGGAGGAAGGGGTCTTCAACATAAATGTATCGGAAAAAAATAGTAAGTAAACAATAAGTGTATGAACGTACACCCGTCAACTATTCCGGATTGCATGCGTCAGAAATGTATGGTGGTGTATCTTCGTTCACCTACTTTCCTGCAAGCACCTTACAACATCTCTCCACCTCATTCTTCGATCCCACAATGATCGGCGTCCGCTGATCGAGTGATGTAATCTTTTTATCAAGAAGTGAGTTTCTTCCATCTGATGATGCTCCTCCCGCTTGCTCGATCAAATATGCAAATGGTCCGCACTCGAAAACGAGGCGGAGCTTCCCCTGCGGATACTTATTCCCGCCGATATTGGTGAACACCCCTTGTCCTTTGGAGAGGATATGATGAACATCCGCAGCCATGCATCCGGAATACCGCAGTGTCAGCGCCTCATCCATCCATTGATTCATGAGATCATGATATGATGCGGTATCCGTGACCGCGCGGAGATTGCCCGGACTAAAATTCTTGGCATCATCCCCTACTCCAAGGTATTCCCGAAGCAGCACAAATTCACCGACGCTGTTCAACATAAACTCATGCACTCCGTTTCCGGTGCAGTAGACGAGAACAGTCCGCGGACCATAAAGAACATAAAGAACGGCAACTTGTTCTCGCGGACACTTCCCTATGACATCCTTTCCTTCATAAACCCCAAAAATTGATCCAATGGCAAAGTTGGTATCGACAAGGGAGGAACCATCGAGCGGGTCAAAGACCACTGTATAGGGTGCTTTTGCCGTAAGCTCGATGAGCTCTCCATGTTCTTCTGATGCAAAGCTTGCAACAATCTCACTTTCGCACAAGTGCTGATGAATGATCCGATCACTCAACACATCCAACTTAAGTTGCTCCTCTCCAAAGGTATTGGTGGTTTTGGTAAGTCCCGTATCCGTTGTTTGGATCGCATGGCTAATATACTTTGCAGCCCGACTGATATCGATCAGGAGATGCCGAAGGTCATCAGGGCACTTTGCCCGATGAAACAAGTGATAATTGAGAGAAATATGCTCGGGGATTGGACAAGCGGACTTCGTCATACGGTAAGACTATCACAAGCCGTCTTTATTTTACATTTCCCATTTTTCATTTATCATTTTCTCCGTGCCCTCCCCTTCTTTTCATATTCACCGTTTTATTGGTGGATTTATCGTGATGAGTCTTGCTGTCATCCTTGGACCAATATTCAGAGAACCCTCCGGAGATACACTCGTCGGACAAGTGATGCCCTGCCCCCCGGGGATGCCACAGTGCAGCGATCTTGGTTGTCGATTGGATGGGGCAAACTGCCAATCTCCACGAACATGTTGCGATGCCCAAGGGAATATCAGCAATAAGCTCGACTGTTGCAATTTTTCGTTCTTTTGTTCGGACCAGTACATCTGCACCTCCGAATCTTCAGGAACCTCTCCGTCCCCTCCTCCGATTTTTGGAGACACCGGAGGGAATACCGGCAGTGGAGACAGTGGCAATACAGAATGTTTTTGGGATATCGATTGTGATGATTTTGATTCCTGCACATTCGACTGGTGTATAAACGGAACCTGCTCCTTCGAATCTGATTTTACCGATAGCGACGCGGATGGTCTTAGGGATTGCATCGATCAGTGTCCATTTGACCCTCTCAAAATCGAACCCGGTCAATGTGGTTGCCACAACGAAGATACGCCGAACTGTGGCGGAGGAGGAGCTCCCCCTCCCCCTCCCCCTCCCCCCCCTCCTCCTCCAAGTCCCGCACCGGCACCGGCTGCTTCCCCCTCGCCAACTCCTTCTCCCCTCCCCCCTCCTCCTCCAAGTCCCGCACCGGCACCGGCTGCTTCCCCCTCGCCGACCCCTTCTCCCCTCCCTCCTCCTCCCGATCCATCTCCCACCCCATCCTCCTTCGTCCAAACCTCTTCTGCTCTTGGGACAAAAAAAATCCCAACCACCACGGATTGTGCCAAGTGTTCTGATGTAAAAGATATCTGTATCACCAGCCAAAAATTTACCTACATCCATCAATCCAAAACACTCTGCGCCTGTTTTGAGCCCGGGACGGTGCAGGAAGAGTGGTTCCTCTGTCTGGAAGAACAGAAGAGTACGTCTGCTCCTTCTTCTTCCCGACCGATCGCTCCTCTTCAACCCCAATCAAAGACATCATCATCCATCCCCCAGAGCATTTCGTCACCGGCTTCCTCATTTGTTCTCCCGCATCTCTGCGGAGACGGTATCCTTTACTCTCCGGATGAAGAATGCGACGATGGTCTCGCAAACAGTTATGCCCCCAACGCCTGCCGGCCGTACTGCCGCACAGCCTGGTGCGGGGATGGTATCACCGATGACCTGAGCGAGGACTGCGACGCCGGGGCCATGTGCATCGGGGGCCTCCTCGACGGTCCCCAATGTGCCGGTTTTGGGTGCGTGCGGGGTGATCCAAACTGCATCTCGCCCGAAGCCTGCGAAAAAGGCGGAGGGGCCTGTGATTTTTTGGGCGATGCTACGTGTACGCTCTACTGCACCAAACGAAGAACCGTCTCATCATCCGCCTCTTCTCTCCCTATCCCTTCAAACCTAATCGACTTTTTCCGAAAGTCCTGTCAGCGCTGCGGTGATGGATTCTTCAATGTTTGTGATAAAAAAGAATGTGAAAGTTTTGGCCCCTGCAATTTTACCGAAAGTATCCTTGGGGCGATGTGGGGGACATGCGTCGTAAAGGAAACATAAATTCCTTTATACCATTTTCTTCCCTTTTTTTGCTATCCAAGGAATGTTTCCTCTAGTGGCTTTTCAAAAACATCCTTCAGTGTTTTTTTGGGAGCCTCTTCCTCCTTTTTCTTTTCGAGATGAAAGATCCGCTTCATCGAACGATAGGTCCCCCACGGGAAAAATTTTCGACGTCGATGGGACCCCTTACTCCCCTCTTCTTTAGTATATGGAAGTGACTGGGGATTCTCTTTCGCATTCCATTCGACCTTTTTGATAACCTCCCGAGCATCGGGATCGATGTACACCAGATCATCATCGGAGTATTGCTGACTCATAATCCACGAAAAATCGGATGCTCTTCTACTTTAGGGGCATTTGGAATAGTGGGTGTCTCATGAGGAATGACCGGAACTGTTGAAATGGAGGGAGAAACGTGTACTTCTTCTTTAATAGGTAGGGGTTCGGCAGGATCGGATCGAACCGCATCCGTTTTTATCCTTTCGATAACCGCCCGACGCTCTCGATACGTTACCTCTGTTACAGGAACAATATTCCGTTTTTCTGTCACCGGTTCGTCATGATGAAAAAACGATTGCACCGTCCGTCGTTGTTCCTCCTGGAATTTAAGGAAGGCGTACAAACTTGCCGTTAAACTCCCGATCATCGACATATAGATCCCGAATCGGATCTCCACGCGAGAAAACTCAAACGCAACGCGCGTCAGCACCGATAGCGCGGCAATAGTCAGTACCAGCGACTGACCTCCGGCAAGCAACCGCGCAATATTGCATTGCTCCCGCCGAAGGATTGCCGGTCCTCCCATCAGCGGACTTAACGTGACAAACAAAATAAAACCATTGAGCAAAAAAACAGCCAATCCCAAAAATGACGTATAAAACCCAAAGCCCGTATGCATGACGGATGCCCCCCCCAGCCACTGTCCCCCCATCCACGGGAAGAGAACGCCGATCATCCCGAGGAAAGCCCCCGCATTGAGGATCTTCTCTTCAAGATCGAGCTCTGTAATGATGCGGCGAAGAGTCGAGAACATCGGTTGGTACGGTACACTATCATCATGCATATCGCAATGGACGGACGGGAAGCGCTTAATGAAAAACGAACCGGGAAGGGACAATGGGCACATGGATTTATGCAAGAACTTCAAAAACGCGACGTTCGCCTCACCTCTCTTGTATATTCACACTTGTACACTATAAAAACTCTCTTGCGACTCAAGCCGGATCTCTATGTTTCACCCACGAGCTATATTGTCCCCGCACTGATAGGAAAATGGATCTCATGCGCAATCGTCGTACACGATTTGATTGCATTTCAAAATGAACCACATGATTTCAAGGCAATGTGGATCGAACGCCTGACACTACGATGGGCACTCAAATATTCCAAATGGGTGTTTACCGTGAGCAAAGCGACAAAAAGGGATCTTTTGGAACGGTTTCCGTGGGTAGAACCGGCAAAAGTAAGAGTTATTTATGCCGGACCATCCCTAACGGGAAATACGAAATCCGAAGTTCGAAATCCGAAACAAAGAACCACTATCCTCTGTATCGGAACATTGTGTCCCCGAAAAAACCAACTGCGGCTCATTGAGGCGTTTGAGCACCTCCCCCGTAGGGGGAGGATTAAGGAGGGGGGGTTAGAATTAGCATTAGCCGGCGCCCGCGGTTGGCACGATGACGAGATCGTTCAGAAGGCAAAAAAAACTCCCAATGTCACCTGGCTTGGGCATGTTTCGGATGATCAATACCGAGAACTACTCGAATCCGCCACCATCTTCGCTCTCCCCTCCCTCTATGAAGGCTTTGGCCTCGCTGTTCTTGATGCGATGATAATGGGGATCCCTGTCCTGACGTCAGCTCGAGGAAGTTTAAAAGAAATCGCCGGTGATGCCGCTCTCTACATTGATCCTGAGAATATTGATTCTATTACAGAGGGATTGAAGCGGTTGTTAAAAGATGAAAACCTTCGAAGCGATCTTGCGGAAAAAGGCCTTCGGCAGGCACAAAAATTCAGTTGGGAACGGACGGTCGATCTCTTTCTACAGTTCATTCAATAAGTGTATCCTTCTCGTACATGCCCCTCGCTTACAAAAACGTCGGTGTCACGGTCAAATCCGATCTCCCCGACAAAAACGAGGCGGTGGAACATGTCTTTTCCATTCTATGCAAAGAAGGAGTAGCGGTGTACGCAGACCCGGAGCGTATGGAAGATGTACCATGCGTTAAAAAGCATCCGCAATTTTCGCCCAAAACCCCTCTCGATCTCCTCGTGGTCATCGGCGGAGACGGGACCATCTTGCGTGTTGTGCGCGAAATGCCCGAACATCTCCCCCCCATCTTGAGTATCAACAAGGGCGCCATCGGCTTCCTTGCCGAAATATCGTTCGAAGAAGCGCATGCCTTGATCCCCCACTTCCTCCAGGGGAAGGGGGCCATCGAGGAACGACAACTCCTCCATATTTCGGCACATCGCAAGAACAAAAAACTGTTCGATGGTCATGTGCTTAATGAAGCCGTCATTGCTCAAGGTGCCATCGCCCGACTCCTGGATCTCAAGACCGAGATTAATCACGAACCGCTGACGACCTTTCATGCCGATGGTCTGATCATCGCGACCCCCACGGGCTCTACGGCATACTCCCTTGCCGCCGGAGGACCTATTGTCCACCCCAAGATCTCCGCCATGATTCTGACGCCGCTTAATGCCCATAGCTTCGCGCAAAAACCGATCGTCATCCCGGGCAATCAATCCGTCAGAGTTGAAGTGAATAAAAAAGTAAACAAGTTTCTCGATACCGAAGTCTCTCTCACGCTCGATGGTCAGGCATACTTCACGCTCCTGCGCGATGACGTCGTCGAAGCACACGTGAGTGATCGAAAAGTGAAATTCCTCCGCCGCGCCGAGGATACCTTCTACGGGACGCTGCGAACAAAGTTGAAGTGGGGGGAGAGATTGGAAGATTAGTTACCATTAAAATCATATTTCTTCTTCCGTTCTTCGATGGTTTCCAAAAGGTTTCTGAGGATCTTGCCTGTGAACGCATTCATTTCGTGGAGCTGGATCAGCGGCGCCATACTCGATTCCTCTGACATATCCGGTATAACGATACCGCCGGGGCTCCTCCTTCCTCGCAGAGAGCAAACCTTAAAACGCTGACACCAATCTTCCTCAATGGGAAAGCGGCAATGCGAGAGGATGAGCACTAAATGCACGCGTCCATCGAGAATCAGTTCCCCGATCTCCGGCGCAATATCGGGTTCCAACTGATACACAAAATAGGTCAAGAGATCCGTCGGAAGTTCCTCAGCAATATTTATTGTCGACCATTCGTATGTTCGGGATCGGGGTATCACTTCCTTACGCTCTGTAGCGTAGTGGAGCAGTTGCATCCATTGCTCCAGCGCACGCTGAAGATCTTGCTCCATCAGAGCATAGGGTAACGGATTCGATCGTCTTCGTTGCACGTTAGGACTCGGAAGTTTGACCACATTGATCGTATCGACTTCCATAACGGGGAAAGATACCAGAGTTAGATCGATTTGACAATCATATCTCTCCGATCCGGTCCGGTACCAATCCAGAGAGCAGGGATCCCGGTTTTTTCTTCGATAAACTGAATATATGACTGCGCTTGTTGAGGCAACTTTTCGAATGAAGTGATGCCGGAAGTCGAGGTTTGCCAACCGGGGAATTCCCCCAACCTTCCTCTCTCCACTTCTACCGAAATCATTTTCTCCTCATCCAGCACATCCAACTTCGTGATATTCCAGCAGGTGAACCCATTCAATAGTGCGGCATATTGAAGATCCGGGATCGAGAGCCACCCTACCCGCCGTGGTCGTCCGGTCGTGGCCCCATATTCTCCTCCTCTTTCCCGAATGCGATTGGCCGTATCACCCTGGATTTCTGCTGCAAACGGCCCCTCCCCCACCCGTGTGCAGTAGGCCTTCGCAACGCCAATACAAGAATGTAACACTTTTGGCGGTAGCCCCAATCCCTGCAATGCCCCCATCACCGTCGTCGAACTCGATGTCACATAAGGATATGTCCCATGATCGATATCAAGCAGTACTCCCTGCGCCCCCTCAATGAGAATACGTTTTTTGTTTTTTATCAGATCATTCATAAATTCCGCGATGTTCGACACAAGGCAATTAGAGATTGGAGATTGGAGATTGGATTCCATCCTCATCCCCACTCTCAATGCCTTATCCCCATATGCCGGCCCGATCCCTCTCTTTGTTGTTCCGATTTTATTGGAACGCTCCTCTTCAATCTTGGCATCTCGTTCCTTATGCTCCTGCGTCACGATGTGGGCGGCGGCAGAAATGTGGAGACGGGGAAGAATATCAACACCGGCTTTTTTAAGAACTTCAATTTCTTCAAGCAAGGTCGAAACGTCGATCACCATTCCTGCTCCGAGTACCACTTGCACATTGGGGTGCAGTGCGCCTGATGGAAGAAGATGAAATACATGCTTTTTGCCATTCACAATCACCGTATGTCCCGCATTGGCCCCTCCGCATGCCCGTGCGACGACGTCGAATTCTCCCGCAAGGAGATCAATGAGTTTCCCCTTCCCCTCATCCCCCCACTGAGCACCGATCACAGCACACACTTGCCCAAGAGAATCCGCAACGTCCTTCACATATTTGATAATAGCGGAATCTGATCCTCCTGACATTCCAGAAATACCCCCATACAATAGGGATGTTTTTTTGCTTGCTCTACCAATGGGATCAATACATCCGTCCCCTTGGGGCCGGCGAAGAGAGCAAGAGGAGGTTCGTAAAATTTCTCCTCTCCCTTTGAAGAGAGAGGATTAAGGTGAGGGTTGTTTGAATCCTTGGAAACATACGGCGGATTCGAAACAATGATAAATGGCTCATTCAAATCCATAACCGGTTCAAGTAAATTCCCTTTTCGGAATTCAACCCGATCCAAAACATTGTGACGCTTGGCATTCTCTTTCGCCACTTCTAATGCATCTGCATTAATATCCGTTGCAATAATACGCGCATCGGAACGTTCACATGTGAGAGTAATGGCAATGCAACCGCTACCGGTACCGATATCGACAAGAGTGGTTACTTGTTCATTGGTACGCTGTAGTTGAATAAATGTCCCAATAATTCCCTCATCAATTGTTTTAATTATTTGCACTTTGGGTTTTTCTAAAACCATTTCTATCAACCCCTCCGTACTCGGCCTCGGGATCAACACCCGCGAATCCACAAAAAACATTCTCCCGTAGAATTCTTTTTCACCCGTAATGTACGCCACCGGCTCCCCTGCTCGTCGCCTCTTCAAACAATCTTCAAGTTTCAATTGCTCCCTTTTGGTAAGGACATATTCCGGATGTGCAACCACCCATGATCGATCCTTTTTAAGCACATGCGCCTTTAACACCTCAATATCCAATGGATCCATATACCCGTATAGTACCTTTATGCGCATTGGGATCGACTGTCGATTTGCGGCTACCCCTTCCGGTCTTGGCCGCTATACGCGCGAACTCGTGACGCATCTCCTTAAACGCAGTGATGGAATCGAATATGTATTGTTCGTTCATTCTCAAAACGAAGTATGGCTCCCTAAAAACTGTATTTTGAAAATTGCAGACTTTCCTCACTACTCTATCCGTGAACAAATATATTTTCCGGGCATCATCAAACAATCCAGCATCGACTTCTTCCTCTCTCCTCATTTTAATGTTCCCCTTCGTTGCTCTATTCCTTTTATCGTCACGATCCATGATCTTATTCTCCACGAATTCCCGCACGAAGCACTATTATGGAAACGCCTCGCCTATCGATGGCAGATGAATCATGCAATTCGGAATAGCGATCACATCATCGCTGTGAGCGAATATACCGCAAATGATATCCGAAAACACTACGGGGATCGCCATATTTCTGTCATACACGAAGGCGTACAGTCTTCTTTTTCTCCAAAATCATCGGAAGAGCAGCAGCGCGTTCTCCAAAAATACAACATCAAAAAATCCTTCTTCCTCTATGTCGGGAGTAACAAAGATCATAAAAATGTTCCCCTCCTCAAAAAAGCAGCTCACCTTTCCGGTGTTTCTTTACTCTGCATTCCGGAGTCAATCGGTACTGTCCCCGATCACGATCTCCCCGCCCTCTACTCTGCCTCCACCGCCTTCGTTACCGCCTCCCTTGCCGAAGGATTCTGCCTCCCGGCGGTCGAAGCACTTGCCTGCGGCTGCCCTGTCATTGCGAGCAACTGCGGCGCAATCCCGGAAGTAACAAAGGGACACGCCACACTTATCGAACCAACAGTGAATGCCTTTACCCAAGCTATGAAAAACCCGCCACCGCGCCCCTCGCCAATCCGATTATACGACTGGCAGAATGCGGCACAAAAAACTGCCGCTATACTCGTTGCCCATCGATCAGTCGGAGGCGCGGCGCGCCGTTTTCCCTCCCCCTTTTAAGGGGGAGGGTGAGGGAGAGGGGGTCAAGTAGTTCTATGGATTCGACTTGTCTAAGCCTTTACCCTCCCCTAAAATCCTCCCGCTCCTATGCTCCGCATCCGTCTCCAACGCACCGGCCGCGAAAACATTCCCACCTTCCGCCTTGTTGTGGCAGAGCACAGCCGTCCCGTCAAAGGGAAGATCAACGAAATCCTCGGATACTTTCTCCCCCATCGTACCCCTAAGGTTCTTGAGTATAAAGTCGAGCGGGTCGTCCATTGGATAAAACATGGAGCCCTCCCAAGCAATACCGTCGCGCGCCTCCTCAAAAAAAAACGGATTTAAGGAACAGGGCATCGATCTCGAAAAATTCATCGAACCCTATACCAAAAAGAAAAAGAAGGGTGAGCAAGCGGAGACCCCCAAAACTCCTGAGTCTTCAGCCCCCCCCTCTGCATCTCCCCCCTTTAGGGGCGAGAGTACCCCTCCCGAGAAATCCGCTTAGAGTATGTCCGACCAAGCGACCACTGAAGTCCCCGGCCTTTCCTTTCTTCGTCTCGTCCTCGAGCAACTTGTCGAAGATAAAGACGCTCTCAGTATCGAAGGAACGATTGATGAGCTCGGTGTCCTCCTTACGGTAAAAGTCAGCGATAAAGATATGGGTAAACTCATCGGTAAAGGCGGCCAAACAGTCCAGGCTCTCCGCACACTTCTGCGTATCATCGGAGGGGATGCCAAACAGAGGATCAACTTGAAAATCCTCGAGCCTGGGGCCTAGTGTCATGGTGAGCTCGTCGAATCCATGACACAATCGCTTCACTTTTTACATTTTTCATTTTAAATTCTACATTTAGTCTATGATCCGTGATCTCCTCGAAGGCGGCAGTCTCATCGACATATTTGCCGTCTTCATCGCCCTCGCCCTCATCGCGGCCTCCATCCTCTGTCTTATTTACATCATTGTCGGGGGGATCGCCTTCATCCTTTCGGCCGGAGATGAGGATAAGATCAAAAAAGCGATCCACACCATCCGCTTTGCGATTGTCGGATTGATCGTAAGTTTTGTGGGCTTCTTCGTTGTGCGATTTTTGAGCGCACTCCTTGATATCCCTTTTGCGCTCACCTTCTCCGATATCGTCGATCTTATGAACGAACTCTTGGATGCGATGGGGGGATAAGCAAAGAATGAACTTTTCTGCTAAAGTTTTGGGTGATGGGTTTTCTGTCTTCGTCGAACCTCCGTGGCGTCACACTCGGACTCCTTGTCGTGCTCACACTCGGCATAGGCGGCATGCTTGCCATGCGAGAGGGGAGGCATTTCCTTCCGCAAGTTTCGGGAGAGTGCAACGAAAATTCTGTCGGCACGGAAGATCCGGTTATTTGCAGCGTTTGCACGATGATTCCGGGCGGTGTTTATCAATGGCAATCGCAGTGTGAATCAGGCCAGAACTGCGATGGATTCGGGGCGTGCTACGTGGATTGCTGGCTGTGCCGCACGGACGGTTCCTGCGTCTATTCGCAGGAAGGAACGTGCGGCTACGAAGGGGCGGAATACACGACGCAGTCGGGATGCGAGACCGCCTGCGGAAGCGGAGGAGGAGGATCCACCGGCGCAACCGGAGGTTCGGAGGGCGGAGACACCGGCGGTGCCGGGGGTTCGGGTGGTAGTGGCGGAGAAGATTGCGGCAGCAGCGGTCCGGCCTGCGGCGGCAGCTGTCCCAACGCGGGAGACGTGTGCAAGTTACTCGGCGAAGGGTGCGGATGCGTAGCGCCCAGTTGCGGCGACAGCGC
>JACPXZ010000021.1 GCA_016196225.1 Candidatus Peregrinibacteria bacterium | reverse complement strand
AAAATCAATCCCAAAACAACCCTAAAAATATCAGAAACACGGTACGCTACCAAGCGCCGCTTTTTTCTTATCGAGGACTCGGCACGACCCCTTTGCCGGAACAAGTGGAACAAGGAAGCTTATGACCGGGTCGCCGGCCTCTGTCCTTGCAAGCCGGACATCGTCCGTAGGACTCCCAAACACTCACCATGCCCTTGCCCCTACAAACAAGGCATGTCGTCTCTACGCCTCCTTCCCCTCTTCCCTTTCCTCCGCAAAAGACACACTTCCGGATGGGTCCGTAAAGGAGGGTCTCGCCCCTGCCACCACAAACAAGGCAGATTCCCGTTCCGGAGTGCGCTGTCCCCTGGCCGCGGCAAAAGACACACAGGAGGAAGTAACACCCCGCCTCCTGCCGCAACACTTTCAGTCCCGCTTCCTCGCGGAATTCCTCATCCCTTTGATATTGGCCGACTCGCAGGGTCTTCCATTCCATTTGTACAAGCCTCTCCTTTAGGCAACAAGGGGCCTAGCCATGTTCCTGAATCAGACGACTCAGAATCCGTCCGTTCTTACTCCTCTGCCGCATCTGCCCTAGATCAAAGACGTGGTCCTCGCTCGTAAGAACATGCAGACAGAGTTTCTTGAAAAAGGGGTCTCTTTTTGACGGCTTTTTGTTTGTCGCCTTGAGAACCCTTGCGATTTTTACACTCTCCCGAATTGACGGAAGGTGTTTATGATTCCCGATTTGACAATTCCAATTTCTGTGGCCTCATCAAAATATCCAATGTGGATCGTCATCAAACGGTCTTTTAAGGCATCTTGAGCTTTGTAGATTCCCGCATACTCCTCTGGATTCGAGGTGAAGATGCACCGGAAATTCGGATCCACTCGGAGATAAGTCTCTTCACTTCCGATCGACGGAAGCTCCAACATCTTCTCTTCCAGGATCGCCAAAAGGACATTGTTGGCTTCCGGGCGGGAGCGGGTAAACTCATCATAGATCAGCGTGAAACCATTTTTGCAAGCAACGGTTAGACGATTATCCATCCATTTTTTGACCACGTCCTCTTCCAGCTTTTTGACGGTACTGATGTAGCGATCGTGAACCCGCTTCAGGCGATACCCGTATTCTGCCCCCACTAAATCCGAGGTCTTGAACTCCTCATCCCCGTGGATCATCACAATCGGCCGACCCCACTTCGCCGCAACATACATCGCAAGGGATGACTTTCCTGTCCCCGCTGGGCCGCAAAAATGAATGGGCAAATCCGCTTTCAAATAGGAAAGCGCTTGTTCTGCCAAATCCTTGACAAAAGGCGTCACCACAAAATGTTTGTCCGCCACGGGCTCAATTACGGTAAAGGCTTCTTCATCCAACATCGGTCTTCACCCCCTCCCCCTATTTGAGTTTTGCCTCTAACTTCTCCAATCTTTCTTTTAAGGCGCGATTTTCTTCAAAGATCTCCTTCGCCTTAGAGGAAAGATCGAAGTCATTCTTCCACCAGTCGATTCCAAGTTTTTGGGCCGTCTCAACGGAAGCAATGAGTAAACGGATCTTGATGGTCAAAAGTTCGATATCGCAAAGATTTACCTTAATATCTCCAACCAGGACGATTCCCTTTTCTAGGACCCGTTCGATAATATCGGGCAACCCCTCACTTCGAAGTGATTGACTTAAAGCCTGCTCTGCCACTGGCTCTTCTCCTCCTTACACCAAATTTCCCAAAGGTCCGAGGTTGAGATTCAGGTCCTCATCCTTGAGACCGAAGAATTTTTTAAGCTCTTTCATTTTTTCATCAAGGCGCAGGAAGGCGAGTCCCAACTCTTCCATTTTTCGTGGCCGTAAAGACCCCCCTTCCATCCGGCGTATGGCTTGTCGCTCCATCAGTTTCCTGAGGAGCTCCACAACCGTTAACACAAGCTTGACCAGGCCTTTCTCCACCTTCTCGGACTCAATATTAACTTTATTCCTCGGTTTTCCCGAAGAGGCCACGTTTGCTTCTGTCGCTCGAGGTTTCTCAAAAAATGGAGTTTCTCTAAAATCGTGTTTGGTCTCAAGAGTCTTGCGTTTTGCTTGAATGCCTTCCAAATTTGTCTCTTCTTTGCTTGAAACGGGGTTGAGCACCTCTCCCGCCTCGCCCAGTGACTCCCGAGAATCTTCGAGCCCTCCGCTCGCATCCAAGATCC
>JACPXZ010000023.1 GCA_016196225.1 Candidatus Peregrinibacteria bacterium | reverse complement strand
TTTGGCAATGGCAGTCATTTTTTCTCCCCGCGCCAGACTACGGCTAATTTCTTCTCGTTCTTCATGAGTAAGTCGTTGATAGGTTGTGATATGCATACGGATCCATCATATGATCCGTTGCGTTAGATTATTGAATCCAAGAACGAATAAATAGACAGATACCATTAATATGTTTCGATACCTATCCCCTCCATTGAGGGAAACAGGAAAATTTGATAGAATATAAGGATTTATGACTGTTTATCGAACTGTCGCAGGGTTCCTCGCGCTGACGATCCTCACCATACCTCTCTCTGCGCAGAGTGCAGGAATGCTGGAGGTTCTGGATACTATTGCAGGACTCCCGACAGAGGTAATCCTTCGGGATATCGAACCGCACAAAAGTGTTACGGGAGAACTTCATGGTCCGGGTGGCAACTACACGTTCTCTTGTGCCGCAGATGCCAATGGAACGGCCCGCTGTGATCTCCCCGGTCATCGTCTCACCCGCGCAGGAACCTATACGATCTCCGTACAGGAAAGCGGGACAACGGGAACCTTCAATATCCTCCCCGACCGCATTGATCCACGAACATCGTCCATCGTGGCGGATCCCACCGATCCGCGAGATCAAGAAACACAGATTACGGTTACTCTGATGGATCAGTACCGCAATCCTCTTGCCGGACGACTGGTCGAACTTCTCTCTACGAAGCAAAACGACGCTGTACAGACACTTACTCATCAAACGGATGAGACGGGAGTACAACGATTCTCTCTTGTAGCATCTGATACAGGTACACGCCAAATTCGCGCAGTGGATATCCTCAGTAATGAAACATTGGATGCCGCAATCGATATCCATGTTCAAGGACAGTCGGCATATGCTCCGCCCCAAGCACAGAATGTTCGCGCTCGTGACCAGGCGTTCTTCGCAGAGTCCGCTCCATCTCGTACTCATGTCAGTGGTCGCATGTTTTACGGTCAGGTCGCATCGTTCGACGTTGTCGATCACTTCGAAGTGACGATCCCTTCCACCATGGTCACCGGCGTGGAAGCGCAAAAAATCGTCATCCGTGCCGTGGATCGCCGGGGGAATACCGTGGAAGATTATGTCGGGACCATCGTCTTCTCTTCGACTGATCCATTCGCTGCTCTGCCCGCATTTGGAGAATACGTATTCCGTGATCGGGACCTTGGAGTCCGGGAGTTCCCGCTTTCACTAAAATTCCAGACACCCGGAGAGCAGACTTTTCGTACGCAGGACAAAACCAATCCGGATATCTTTGGTGAAGCATCCGTCGTTATCAGCGGATCGATGGCCATTCCTCCCGAACGGAAAATCATCATCACATCCCACAAACAAGATCAGGCAATCAATACCACCAACATCGTACTGCAAGGGAAAGCTCCTCCATTCATCAATCTCATGATCACGGGCGGACAGAGCGACGTTATGAGCGAAACAGATGCGACCGGCCTTTTTTCCGCCCCTCTGTCACTCCCCGATAATCAACGGGATTTTACCATTCGCGTACGGGATGAAGCCGGCCAGCACGATTCGGGATCTCTTCATCTCGTCCTCGATACCGATGGACCCGCGATCCATACGGTCTCCTTTTCCCCCGAGCGCCCGGAAGAAGGTTCAAGTGTTCTGGTTATTGTCGAAAGTGAACCGAATCTCGTACTGGCCATGATGACCATCACCGAGACCGATGGGATACCGATAGAGATCAATCTTTCTCCCGCTCCGTCTGCAGCAAGCGGATCCTATCAGGCGGTTTTTCAGGCGCCTGCTGCCGGCACATACCAACCGATGATCTCCGTAGTGGATACTGGAGGAAACTCCACGGAACTTCGCACGATGCTCACGGTAGAACTCGTGGGTCTAAAATCTGTCGAAAATCTTCGGGCGACTCCGCTCAAAAACGCGGTCGCCCTCGAATGGGACCCCTGCGAAGACGTCGATGGGTACCGTATTTATGTGGGAGAAAATCCCGATGACTTTCTCTATAGCCTCGACACGGGCCGACCCACAACCAAAGCAACAGTTTCGGGACTCCTCCCGGGAAAAAAATACTACTTCGCCGTTACCTGCCTCATCGGCGATACCGAGAGCGAAACAAAAAAAGTGGTTGAAGCAACGGTCCCCGGACTTGTACTGACTATTACTCCGCAGGATGCCAGTCTCCTCATCGAATGGCCGGCGCTCCCGACCGATATCCCACTTGATTCGTACCTCCTGGAGTACGGCATAGAACCGGCAAATCTGACCGAACGACGCAATCTTCATGGTGCCCTCCAGGCATTCACATTGCACGACCTCCTGAACGATATCACCTATTACCTTCGCCTCACCCCCGTGAGCCTCACGGGAGACATCCTCAAGGATATGGCGGCATCCGGACAGGGCATCCCCCATGCGCTCATACCGGGATTCCGCCCTCGACCCGCCGACGCCGTTCCATTCTCCCGCGATCAGACCCTTCCTCTCGGCGCCTCGGTCCTCCCGCGTGCGCCGTACGCTCACCCCACCGGAATTCCCACAGTGGCATGGATCGGCATCAGTATATTTGCAGTCCTTAGTGGTCTCATCGGTTTACATCGTTATAAAGTCCGTCAGGAAATGATCCTCCTTGCAGAGCTGCAACGGCAATACCGATAACACTCCTATGGGGAACAAAAGCGGACTCAAAACAATGTCCATCGGAGGAGCAACCTACGATCTCTTCGTGCGTACAGCGCACGACCTTGTTCAAACGGAACAAAAAAAACAAGCGACTCTTGCGCTTCCTCTCGGAGAAAAAATTCGTGTACAGGATGTCATCCAAACATGCGGAGGAGGAGCCTGCAACACCGCTGTAGGCTTTGCACGTCTGGGTGCGGACGCATACGTCTCTTGTATACTCGGATCCGATCAATGGGGAGAAGCTCTTTTACAAAACTTCCATGCAGAGCATGTACGAACAAACTGCACGACCATTGTCGAAAAGGAACATTCTAGTTTTTCCATCATCCTCTCGGCCGGTAGCGGCGAGCGCGTCATTCTCTATAGTCCGGGCACCAATGATCACCTTCATGATGCAACTTTCGACCGGGAGACCGCCTGCAATATGGATTGGATTTATTTGAATCACATTCAAGAAGGAAGCTGCATTATTCAAGATGACATCATTGATATTCTTACCGGTAACCACGCTCTGCGCATGACCTGGAATCCGGGCGGATGTCAGCTGGACATGGGAATAAAGGAAAAACACATGAGCAAACTCCTTACGTACACGACCATTCTCCTTCTTAATCAGGAAGAGGCATACCGATTTACAAAAACGGAAACAATCGATGATGCCCTCTATGCACTTTGTCGTGCAGGACCAAAGATCATCTGCATCACTCAGGGAAAAAACGGCGTGACGGCCACCGATGGAACCGCGCAGTATCACTGCCCTGTACCGCACAGGAGCACCGTCGTCGACACCACGGGCGCAGGAGATGCTTTTGGGACCGCAGTGTCCTTCGCCATCGCGGAAGGATGGACACTTTCGGATGCGTTAAAAGCAGGGACGTTCAATGCTGCAAATGTGGTGGGAGTATTTGGAGCACAAGCCGGTCTTCTTTCCAAAAAACGCCTTCTGGCGGACATCACCCAAAAACCGCTTGCAATCAGCGTATCACCCTTATAGTATGTCCACTTACTAAGACACAACCCATTTTATGTCTGATGACACTCTCCTCCATATCCAGGAACTTCTTGAGAGCGCCAGTGCCTCGATCAAGACTGCTTCGTCCCTTCTCAGAGACCTCACAGGAATCGTCGACCCCGCACGAGAACGCCTGACAAGCAAAGCGGGGAAAATGGGGAGTGGTACCGTCAACGGCAAAGTTGTCGAGGGGGTGTTTGACGGTCAAAATATGATGGATAGTAATGGCAATACGTATCCCGTCCCTGCAAATTATGCCAGCAAAAGTAAATTGGTTGAGGGAGATGGTATGAAACTCACCATCACCGATGAAGGCAAGTTCATCTATAAACAAATTGCCCCCATCGAACGTCGGATCGTCAAAGGAGTCCTCATTCAGGAGGACGGTCAATATAAGATCCTTACAGAGGGGAAAACATTCCGAGTCCTCCTCGCATCAGTCACCTTCTATAGAGCCGAAGTTGGCGATCAGGTTACTATCCTGCTCCCTAAAAATACCGATGCCCATTGGGGTACGGTGGAAGCCGTCATCCCCAAACATCTTGCCGAGGCAGCCGCACAGAATGTACTACAAGATGCTTCGATGGAAGAAGAAGACGGCGAACTCAAACCGGCTTTCGATCAATAAGGTATACTGGCCCCTATGAAGATTCATCCGCGGATTTTTATTCCTATTGTCAGTGCCATACTCTGCGCGATGCTGCTCATTGCAGTACTCTGGTGGCAACTGGCGACTTCGACCGCACTTCTGCTTAAACAAAATAAAAGTAGCACTCTCGTCGGTAATATTCTTCAAAACACATTCCCCTCCCCCCCGGATATCGATCCCGCACACTTTCCGGAAAATGCATATGACGAATCCCTCCTACAACTTCGTCGCGGGGATCTCCTTGCATTAAACGGAGAACTGGCGCAGGCACAGCAAGAGTACGAACAAAGTATCCGCAATGGGGGAGGGCTTCCGGCTCTCCGCAAACTCGCCCAGATCCAACTCCAGCGACGAGACATGCGCGGCGCCAAGGAAACTCTCCGACAACTCAAAAATGCCGGTGCACGCAGTGAAGACCTCCTCCTCCTTGAGAGCATCATTTTGCTTCGAAGCGGTGAACTGGTTCAGGCACGATCGCTCCTTCAACACGCCCCTGATTCTCCACAAAAATATTACGGACTAAGTCTTCTGGCTATCTTGGAAGGTGATCACCAGAAAGCAAAAGAACACTTGGAATATGTCCGGAGTGGCTGGGAGCCGATCCTGCGTAGTTTTGCCATCACCATCCTTGCAGCCTATGGCGAATACGACCTTTTTCCTACAAGCCCCAACATTCACCTGATTACACTCCTTGCCCGTTCTCTTGCACAAGTCCAGGAATGCGAACTCGCCCTTCCATTGCTTGTGCAGGTTACCCAAGAACAAGATGACTATCGCGATGCCTGGATTGTCCAGGGATATTGTGAATTCACGACCGAACGCTTTAACCAGTCTCTCCATTCCTTTGAACGTGCGTATACGCTTGACCCGGAAAAACCCGAAATCCAATACTTCCTTGGTCGGTCATACGCTGCCCTCGGCAACCACTCGACGGCGCTTACCTTTCTCCAATACGCCCTCAAAAATGGATTCGAGCCACAAGGTGAAGTGCGCAAATTCATCATTCAAGAAGCGATTGCCACTGATAATGCCACCATCGCAATCGATCAATACGATGCACTTCTCTCTCTACCGTCGGCAACAATCGCTGTATTCCGAGAAATGATCCATCTTGCTATCGCATCGGACAATCAAGAACTCGCTCTCCTCAAAGCCATCGACGCCACCCATCGATTCCCGGAGGACCCGCAAGCCTTTTTACTCCTTGGAGAGATCGCTCTCCAGACAAATAATCCTGATCAAGCCCGCACTGCCCTCTCGCAGGCCCTCTCCCTCGATCCCAACCTCAGTGTCGCAAAAGATCTCCTAAAGAAGCTGTAATAAAAAATACGTACTACGGAGGGGTGGCGCGCCACATTCTTACACATACATTATCGCTCCCCTGATTGTGAGCGGTTTCAGCCTCTCTAAAACGGAGCGTCCGCAAAAATGCGGAGGAGTACGTGGAGGAGGCCATTTTTGCAGCGGAGTTTTAGAGCTTAGGCTGATCCGCGAGCAATCACAGGAGCGAAACTTTTTGGTTCTTTTTGGTTTCCAAAAAGAACATTACATCGCTAACGCAAATGGATAATGACCCCCTCCCCTTGATCCCCTCCCCATTGGGAGGGGTACCCCCGCCGGGGGAGGGAAAATTTAAAACCGTAGGTTTTTCTCCTACCATTTAACAAAAAAGGCCAGAAGTAACCTCTGACCTTTTTTGTATTTGTTTGTGCCAACCTCATCCGCTGACTATCAGACTCGTATAAAGAGGCTGAGCCAACATAAAGTGGAAAAGGATGACAAGAGAGGAGGAGCTCTCGAATCTCTGCCTTGCTTTGGTCTCTTGTTTTCCTCGTGACCAGACGAGTTCCCCGGGACGGTTCTTTTAAACCTCGCATAATGCGGAAGGAGAACACTGGGGAGCGCATGCGCATGCCGGAAAGCGACCTCACATCGCCGGCACGTCATCGCAGAGCAGAGGGGAATAGAGAGAGAAGTAGTCACCGGGGCCTCATGAATCCAGTTCCCCAGCAAGATATATAAAATATGTTTGACTGAGCGGATCAGAGCGGTGACCACTGCTCTCTCTATTGTTGAAGGATGATGATGGGAAGGATCAGAAGGTGTCCAGGTCCGCCACGTCGGTTGAGACCGACGTGGCCTGGACGTTTTGTATTTGTTTTTCTCTTCTTAAGAGAGAAAGACCAAAGGGTTAGGACGCAGTCGATTTGTTTTAAACAAATCCGAGCATTATATGCAGCACAGTCTTTCGGTGCAAGTTTTTGCGCTAGCATATCTTCACAAATCATTTTATGAATACATTTTTTGATCGATTTATGGCTTATTCAAGACCCCCTCCAAAACAATCCAATTTCTTGTTTTTACAAAAAAAGGTACGCTGAACTCCCATGTCCTTCGCAAACACCTCTAAAATCTTTGCACCTCTTTCGGGACTGCTTGTCCTCGTATCGCTTGTACTCCTCATCATCCCGGGTCCCCGTCTTTCCATCGAATTCACCGGCGGTACGCTTATCGAGCTCTCTGTCCCCGAGGGAACAAAGGACAATATTCTTCTCGCCATGCGTACATTCGCCGGATTTTCTCCACTCGAAACAATCTCGATCACGCAGACAAAAGAAGGGTCGTTCTTCGTCCGTATGCACGACCTTACCAACGAAGAACATCTCGCGCTGATGGCACACATGGAACAGTCGCTCGGTCATCCCATTACCGAACTGCAATTCACAACGATCGGACCCTCCGTAGGATCCACCCTGACCAACAAATCATTACTCGCGCTGATCATCGCAACCATCGTTATCATTCTGTATATCGCCCTCGCCTTCCGAAAGATACCACGATACTTAAGCCCCTGGCGATTCGGCCTTGCGGCTGTCCTCGCCCTCGCTCATGACATCCTCATTACCGTAGGGATATTTGTTCTCTTGAGTCGGTTCACCACATTCCAAATGGACACCCTCTTTGTCACCGCCCTCCTTTCGATTATGGGATATTCAGTCAATGATACGATCATCATTTTTGATCGCATCCGCGACAACCTCTTCCTGGCAGAACGTCGCGATTCCTTTGCGGATATTGTCGAATACAGTCTCCGACAATCCGTTGCACGTACGCTCAATACCGGCATGGGCGCGCTGATCATGCTCTTTGCCCTCTTCTTCCTTGCATCCGAATCAATCCATTGGTTTGTCCTCACCCTTATTGTCGGGACCGTCATCGGGACCTACTCGTCATTTTTTGTCGCAACCCCTCTCCTCTCTCTCTGGCAGGAGAAACGGACTTAGTTTTGACTCCCTCCATACTGGCAACGAATATTCGGAACCTTTTGCAGCTCTGTAAGAACAAGCTGTAGCCGGTAGTACCGGCTCCCTCCGATCAGTCGTATGTTCCCAATAACAGAACCATTTGACTGCCTGACCCCTCCCAGAACCATAGGATATCCCGTGCGCGTAATAGCATGAGCCAAAATCTGTTCGCCCTCCCCCTCACTAAAGAGGCGGCCATCCGTCCTATGGAGTTCAAATTGGGCTTCCATAAAGCCGAACCATTATACGGATAAAATTAGTTATGTCAACCCCACCCTCATCCGCTATCATCCCCTCCTGTGACTCAAACAACCGCCACTCATCCCATCAAACGCCTCGCCGAGTCGCGCATCGAATGCACGGTAACATTTCTGCCCGAAGAGGTATCCCGTGCAGAAGCAAGCGCACTGGAGCGACATCGCAAAAATGTCACCATCAAGGGGTTTCGTCCCGGTCACGCCCCGATCGAAGTTGTCCGGACCGAAGTCGGATCCGAGCGTCTTATGGATGACACCGTCCGCATTCTTCTCCCACAGACACTGTCCCGACTCATTCAAGAACACCAACTCAAACCCATCATCCCCCCCACTCTTTCGATTTCGACCGTCTCGCCTCTTACCATCAAATTAATATTGGTCGAACATCCCACCGTCACCACAAAAAAGATCCCCCCGATCGAAAAAAAAGATGTGCACGTGCAGGATGTTGATCTTCAACGCATCATTGATTACACCCTCAAGCAGTATAATCAAACGGAGCTCACCGATGCATTCGTCAAAGAAAAACTCGGCGGAACATCAGTCGCATCATTCAAAGACGAAGTCCGCAAAAACCTGACCGCTTACGAGGAAGATCGGGAGAATCGCCGTCGGCAGCACGTCCTCCTCGATACCATTCGCGATACCGTCGAAGTGGATCTTGCCGCCGAACTCATCGCCGAAGAAGAGCGGATCCTCACGCAAGAATTTTTAGAAGATCTCAAGCGCGCCAATGTCTTGGTCGATGACTGGTGCAAGCAAATGAAAAAAACCACGCAGGATCTTGCGAAAGAACTGCGCACACAGGCGGAACATCGCCTCAAGATCCGCTTTGGGATTGAGCACTTAGTCGAAAATCACAAGATTGTCGCCGATGATCAACATATCGAACATGCAGCAAAAAATGTTCTTGAACATCTTTCTGAGCACGATCGCAAGGAACAGGAACCGTTCTACCAAAAAGGACAAGAGGGTTTCGAACGACTCCGGTGGAAAATACAAGTTGAGAAATTGATGGAGGAACTCCTGCAGTAAGAAAAATCTTTTTGAGTCACCCTGAGCCAGTCGAAGGGCGCCACCAGACTCCGATCTGCCGCTCAGGATTGACATTCTTAAGCATCCCGCAATCTGATCGATGAATTTTGACTTCCCCGTTGCGCGTGATGACTCCCGCAATGGATTCATGTCCTCCTTCATTGGGACAACAACAACGCGCATAGAGGAGGGGCATAGGGACTCCCCCCTCCAACTCAATCAGCGCATCCTTACGTTGGAGTCGTGGGCGTTTTTCTTTTTTGGGAGACGCGATCTTCTCTTGCGCGGACGTCGTGGACTCTTTCTCCAAAAATCCCGCATGTTTTGCTGCGAGCAAATATTTACGTAGCTTTGCCTTGGCTGATGCAACCTTGAGAATGGACATCCACTGCGGCGACGCCGACGGCCGATCCCCCTTGATGATCTCCACGATATCACCGTTCTCGAGGTACCGATCCAACGAGACCGTAGTCCCGTTGACCTTTGCAAATCGACAATGGAGACCGATGTTGCTATGCACCTCAAAGGCAAAATCGAGTGGCGTCGCTCTTTCGGGAAGCTCAATAATGTCCCCCTTGGGGGTCAATACAAAAATATGATCCTGCAATGCTGATTCTTCGGGACTATTTTCAACAAGTTCTTGATCGGCAAGAACCGTCTGGAGGCGCTTGCGCTGGATCGCTTTCTCCGCCGCACCACCTTCTTTGTAACGCCAGTGTGCCGCAATTCCCATTTCGGCCTCGCGATGCATCTCTTTGGTCCGGATCTGTACTTCCACCATGACTCCTTCGGGCACACCCGGAAGATTCATAAGATTGGTATGGAGACTCTGATAGCCATTCGGCTTGGAAAAACCGATGTAATCTTTGAAACGCTGCGGAACCGGATGCCCGATACCATGGAGTAAACCCAATACCTGATAACACTGCTCCAACGTACCCACAACGACACGTAACGCAAAAAGATCATAAATATCGGTAATGGCCGATACGGTTTTCGTCCGCATCTTGGTAAAGATGCTGTATGGTTCTTTTTCGCGTGCAAATACACTTGTCACTATGCCGTGAATCCGAAGAAACGTCTGGAGTTTCTTTGCCGTATCTTCCAAAAAAACACCTCGATTTTTCTTCAACATGTTCAATTGCTCACAAATACGTTCGGTATCCACCGGATATACCACCGGGAACGCACACGCCTCAAGCGCATGTTTGAGAGTATAGATACCAAGCCGCGCCGCCACTGGTGCAAAGAGATGCAATACATCGTCGCTGATTCTCCGTTGATCCTCCGGCGAGAGAAGGGATACATGCGCCATCACATGGGATCGATCACAAAGAATCATCAGAACAACCCGCATATCATCCGAAACCTTGAGCAACATGGATCGCAGATTCCCCATCGACATTCGTCGATCATTCATCGTCACATGGGACAACAGATGCACGCCTCGAACAATGTGCTGAACGGCGCTTCCAAATTGACGCTCGATACGCACGAGCGTCCAACCCGGGAACTGCAGAACATGGTGTAAAAGACACGCGATTAGGGCATCTTCATCGGGCTCGAAAGGGAGGAGTACCTCCGCAACGCCAATGGTGTGATCGAGAAGGCTCTCTCCTGTCCAATGCTCCGATAAACCATAGGTTTCCTGTGCGATCAGTGCCGCCTCTGATAGACGTTCAAAAGAAACAGTCTTTCTATGTGTATGGACTCGCGCAAGGAGATCCTGCAATCGCTCTGATAGTCGTTCCATGTGTGAGATTCTACCTGCTCTTATCCCGATTCCTCTTCAAAACGATCCATATTACCCTTGGAAAAAGGAACTGTTAAGTAAGTTTGTCTTGACACTTTTCTTCTTATCTCTAAACTAGCTCTCCGACCGAAGACCGAGGGCATTAGGACGCAGTCCGAAGGTAAGACCCTCCGAGGTATACAGCATCGGCCACCCGGCTCCGGCTTGGTGATTCGTGCCGTGTACCTCGCTGGTCTTCCCGGTCGGAAGACTAGCGATTTTTCTATATGACGCTTACACGCGACGAAAAACAGGCTCAAGTCAAAGATCTTACCGACAAGATGCAGCGCGCATCATCGGTGATATTCACCCATTATATTGGATTAAACGTTGCGGATTTAACTCATCTTCGACGCCAACTCAAAGCAAAAAATGCCGAGCTAAAGGTTTCCAAAAAAACCCTCATGGATCTCGCCATCAAGAATGCCTCTCTCCCCCCTCCGGCTCCGACTCTTCTCGATGGACCGATCGGCTGTATCTTTAGTTTTGCCGATCCTCTCTCGGGGGCTCAAATCGCATTCAAGTTCGGCAAAGATCATGCACAAGTTGATCTTGTCGGAGGGATTTTCGAAGGGAAACTTCTTTCCAAGGAGGAAGCACGATCATTTGCACAAATGCCGAGCCGCGAAATGCTCCTGACCATATTTGCCATGATGATCCGTTCCCCTCTCGTGCAATTTGCCACTATGTGCTCCTCGCCTCTCTCTGGTTTTGTTCGTGCGTTAAACGAACTTTCTAAGAAAAAGACTGTGTAATTTTTCATTTTACATTTTTCATTTTACATTTTTCCCCCAAAAAATATGGCAGATACCGCCGCAATTGCAGAAAAGGTAAAACTTACCAAGGAAGAACAGGCTGTCATTGAAGCCCTGGAAAAACTCAACGTCATCCAGCTCAACAATGTCGTCAAATTCATGGAACAGGAATACGGTATTTCAGCGTCCGCCCCGGTCGCCGTTGCCCCGTCACCTTCCGCAGGCGGGGCCGCAGCCGCCGGAGGAGAAGACGAGAAGAGCTCCTACAACGTCGAACTCACCGAATCCGGTGCCCAAAAGATCGCCGTCATTAAGGTGGTTCGCGAGATTACCGGTCTGGCCCTTGGTGAAGCAAAAGCCATGGTCGATACTGCTCCAAAAATGCTCAAGGAGGGAGTCCCCAAAGAAGAGGCGGAGAAGATGAAAAAAAAGCTGGAAGAGGCTGGAGCAAAGGTGACATTAAAGTAGGCTCGTCCTATACTTCCTCCGATGTCTTTTGTGATCAGACGTGTCAGTGATCCTGAGCGAGGATCCTCCCGTGTGCCATGGAAAAAAATGGCAATGACCGCCTTACTGTGGGGTCGGCCATTCCTTCATTGGTATTGGGACTGGAAAGCACGAAAGGACCATAATCATCGCATCAATGTTCTGAAGCGCATCCTTCTCGTACTCATTGCTATTCTATTGGGACTTTTGGTCTTCTCATTCCTTACAAGGAGCGTTCTCTCACTTCGGCTGCTCGGGCTACATTCTCTCCTTAATATTTCGGGAGAAGCCGCCCCTTTTGACCAATATGGTCATACCAACTTTCTTCTTCTGGGGCAGGGGGATGAGGCAGGCGAAGATTTGATCGACAGCATCATCGTGGTGAGCCTGGATCCTTCCTCGAAAAGCGCGGTGCTCTTGTCACTGCCCCGCGATTTATATCTTCTGCATCCTCTGCAATTGGAACCCGGTAAACTCAATAGCCGATATCGGGATTTTATGCATACTCTTACCTTCAAAAAAGGTCTCGACGCACGTCAGGCATCTCTGGCTGCAATCCAGGAACTTGCAATGGAGATCGGCCGCAGTCTCAATATCGAAATCCATCACGCAGTTAAGGTGGATTTTGAAGGATTTGTACAAATGATCGATGCCGTCGGCGGTATTGATATCGATGTCCCGTATGACATTATTGACCCTGATTATCCGGGCCCAAACTATACATACCAACCATTTGAGATCCACGCGGGACAACAACATCTGGATGGAGAAACCGCCTTAAAATTTGCCCGCAGCCGCTCCACCACAAGCGACTTTGAGAGATCCAAGCGACAACAGCAGCTCCTCCGCGCGCTTATACAAAAAGGAGATGTCCATTCACTTCTCGCCGATCCTGCCCGCATCACCCGACTTATCAATATCCTTCAGGATCATATCATGAGCACGGCAACGATTCGCCAAGCCATTGGTATCGCGGCAGTGGCACTCCATATTGACCCGACCTCTATCCAAACCATGCAACTCCATGATCGTAACGGTCTCTATGGCGACGTCCTGCACCCCGGAGGATTCCTCTATACGCCTCCGCGGGAATTATTTGATGGCGCATCGGTCTTGTTGCCGATTTCTATCCCCGAATTTCCGATCTCATGGACGCAAGTACAAACTCTTGCCGCTCTGTTCTTCCATTATCGCACTCCGTATATTCAACCCACGACACTCACTATTCTCAATGCCGGAGCCCCTCCCGGCAGTGCGGCAAAACTTGCCCGTGAGTTTACGCGATATGGATTCGATGTGGCGGACTCCGCAAATGCTCCGGACGCGCGAGAGAGTTCGATGATTGAGACGGATTCTCCAACCCAACCCTCCGTCATCTTTTTTGGCAAGTTCTTACAAATGGAAATTTCCCCCGCTCCTTCCTCAGCTCTGACCATCTTCCTCGGAAAGAACTATCGGTACCGTCCGTTCCAGTCTCTTGCTCTCCCACCCCTTCTGTAATCCCCTCATGCGCACTCCCCGCTCCATCATCGCAGAATCGTGGGCCATCACCAAAAAAGGAGGACCTATCCGGCGATGGGGATTTGCATCAACGCTCCTTGAGACACTGCTCAATACAAAATTGTTCGGATATCAGGCATGGTTTGCATACTCGTACTTCGTCCGAGGGGATCCCATCGGATTCTTTGCGATTGAGAGTGCGCTCTTTGAGAGTCTCCCCTTCTGGACGTTCTTGACCATCATCAGTATCTTTTGTCTGCTCCTCCTGATTGAGTTTTTCTTTCCGCACATGGCTCTGGGGGCCATCATCGGACTGGCGGCAAAAATACACCGCCAGGAGGAACCCCAGGGCGGACTTGTCCTTGCGCTCTATAACTTCTTTCCTATTTTTGTCGTCCGTGAATTGTTCTTCCTTGCCAGTATTCCCACTGTTACGACATTGACTTCCCTGATTCTGCGCTATGGAGCACTGAAAGGATTTACGATCACCATGCTTTTCATTCTCTTTGCCTTTTGTCTCATCCTGCGATTCTTCGCCAGTTTTGCCGAAGAAGCAATCGTGATCACAAAAGTCGGCCCATTCACCGCGATTGGACGGAGCTTCAAGCTCATTATCAGTTATTTGGGACATGTCATGTTCCTTATTCTTCTGATGATCGTGATCACGCTCCGCATCTTTATCAATGCCGCAATGTTCTTCTTGGCTCCTGCAAGCGCCATTGGGATCGGGGTATTCCTCACACTCTTTTTGCCCACTGCGTTAAGCTACTCTATCGCCACAATCCTGGGCTTCATCATCCTCGGAGTGTTGAGTTACTTCCTCGCATACCTGCACATCTTTAAACAAACGGTCTGGACGCTCACCTTCCTCGAACTCAACCGCCGTAAAGATCTCGACGTTATCGAGGAAAACCCTCCTTCTCCCTCCACCTCCGTCACGCCAGAGAATAAAACTGCAAAATAAAATTGCCCTTCTGAAAACAGTAATCTATTGACAGTGTACATCTGTACACCTACAGTGTACTCGACAATGTCTCTCACCTCCCATCAGCGCACGGTCTTAGCCTACATTCGCGAATTTCAGCTTAAGCGCGGATACTCCCCGTCTCTCGCTGATCTCGCCCTTGCTTTTGGGGTGCGCAGCAAAAATGCCGTGGCCAAAGTGATTGCCATCCTTGTCCGTGAGAGTCACATCGAAAAAGATCCTAAAGGGCGTATTAAGATCATTGATCTAAAAGATCGCGATGATCTACCGGCCCCACTCATGCTCCCGCTCTTTGGACCGATCTCGGCAGGATACGGCGGGGATGCAGAGGAACACGCGGAAGAATTGATTACTCTCGACACATTTCTTGTCTCCAATAAAAAGAAAACGTTTCTCCTGCGTGTCAAAGGAGACAGCATGATCAACGCGGGGATCTTCGATGGGGATCTCGTGATTGTCGAGAAGGGTCGAGAGCCGAAAGTAAATGATATTGTTGTGGGTATCCTCGACAACGCTTTCACCCTTAAACGTCTCAAGAGGAATAAGGGAAAGTTCTGTCTCCAAGCCGAAAACCCCGCCTACCCCGATCTTCATCCATTGGAAGAATTGCAGGTGGCAGGGATTGTACGAGGATCGGTTAGGAAGTACTAAGACGCTCTTCGATCTTTTTTAACTTTCCTTCTGCCTCTGCTAGCTTCTGCCTTTCTTGTTCGATCACCGCTGCCGGTGCTCGCGAGGTAAATTGTTCATTGCTTAACTTTTTACCTAAAGAATCCACATACGATTTGAGTTGTGTTTGTTCTTTTTTCAATCCCTCCAAATCCACCAGTCCCTCCATTGAAACATGCACTTCGATCCCATCGGGAAGGAACAAACTTGCAACATCACCTGATGGTTTTTTTGTGAATTCTAGTACATCGCTGCGACTCAAGCGCATGATGTGATCTTGTTGTGGTTTGAGAACCGATGCATGTTTTCCGGGCACCACTATCACCTGTACTTTTTTATCCGGAGCAACCCCCTGCTCTGCGCGGATTTTACGAATAGCTTTAATAACAGCAATGACCACTTCTAACTCTGTATGTTCATTCGCACAACCTGAATCAACAAACGCGGGCCAAGGTTGCTGTATCAGCATACCGAATTCTTTTTGTTTCACGTGAGACCACAATTCTTCTGTCACAAAAGGACAGTACGGATGAAGAAGTACTAAGATTTCTCGTACAGCAAATACAAGAAGCTCAGGATTGGATTCCCCTTTAGAAAGTTCCAAATACCAATCACAAAAATAATCCCATATAAAGTCATAGAGTCTCTCTCCTACTTCACTCAAACGATATTGCTCCAATCCCTGCGTTACAAATACCCGAACATCGAGTAACTCATGGAACAGAGCTTTATCCGCAAGACTCAAAAGTTCAAAGTCATCCTCAGCAACATTGGCTGGCACGACCTTATGCTCTTCACACTGCATCAGCACAAACCGACTTGCATTCCAGAGTTTATTGATAAAATTGCGATACCCTTCAACCTTTTCTGTACTCAGACTGCCATCGTTTCCTGAAGTTACACCAATCGTCAACGCCATCCGCAGCGCATCCGTCCCAAATACTGATGTCATCTCAAGAGGATTAATAACGTTGCCTTTGGATTTGCTCATCTTCTGTCCCTTTTCATCACGAACAAGTCCGTGAAGATACACCGTGCGAAACGGAACATCATTCATTGTATAGAGGCCGAGCATGATCATACGTGCAACCCACTTGAAAAGAATATCGCGTCCTGTTTCCATGACGCTCGTAGGATAAAACTGATCCAGCATTCCATTTGTTGCAAGTGTGGCATGCGGCCACTGAGAAGAAGAAAACCACGTATCGAATGTATCCGTTTCTACACGATAGTTCTTCTCACCATAGTAGTCCTTCGCTTCCTTCTCTGTTTTTGCAATAAGATATTCTTTCTTTCCCGACTTTGACTCCAGCGGATAGTACACAGGCATACGAATCCCCCACCAGATTTGACGACTCACATTCCAGTCGTACATTTGATCGAGCCAATCGATACATTGCTTTGTAAAACGTTCTGGGATGATACGAATATCTCCTTTTTCAAGCGCTTCTTTTGATCGTTGTTTCAATTTATCGACCTTCACATACCACTGATCTGTAGGAATCGGCTCAATCACCGTGCCGCACCGCTCGCAATGCGCAACGGAGTGTTGTAATGGCTCCTTCGTAATGAGAACACCGGCCTTATCCAGTAAATCAACGGTCTTTGTGCGTGCCTCTGAGGTTACCAGTCCCGAAAGTTCATCGGGAACATTGATCATTCTGCCTTCCTTGTCGATCACACTCGGATTCGGAAGTTTATGCCGCATCCCGATCTCATAGTCATGAAAATCATGAGCGGGAGTCACCTTCAATGCTCCGGTACCGATCTTCGGATCGACATGGTTATCGGCAATGATCGGGATTATTTTCTGAATAAGTGGAACAATTGCTTTCTTCCCAACAAGCGTCTTATACCGCTTGTCATCAGGATTTACCGCTACGGCAGTATCAGCAAAGATCGTCTCAGGACGTGTGGTTCCGATCCGGACCGAACCGTAATCCAGCGTGTACATGAACGCACTCTCTTCTTGATACTTGATCTCGATATCTGCGAAAGAGGTCTGGCACCGCGGACACCAATTGCAAACACGATTACCACGGTACACCATTCCATCCCGATCGAGAGCAATGAAAGTATCGTAGACGATATCTATGATGTCTTCGTCGAGCGTGAACTTGATCTTCGACCAGTCCGCACTGAATCCCATAGATCGCATTTGATTGATCATGTTCTTCTGATTGGCACGTGTGAACCGCATCACCTCGTCATAGAACTTATCGGGACCAAGATCAAAACGACTTCGCCCCTCCTCTTCCAGTTTCCGCTCGTAGACCACCTGCGTCTCGATACCTGCATGATCAGTTCCTGGCATCCAAAGTGTTGGATGCCCCTGCATGCGATGCCAGCGGACCAAAATATCCTCAATGACATACATCGCATGACCGAGATGTAAATAACCATTCGCATTCGGTGGTGGCAGGATGATGCAAAACGGTTTTTCAGCTGGATTATCCTTCGGCTCAAAGGCCCTATTCTCCTCCCACATTTTATAAATCCGGCTCTCGGTCGGCTGTGGGTTGTAGGCCTTATCCAACATGCCTCGATTATAGAGTGCAAAAAAGGGAAAGTTGATCTAATATCCCCGATGTTTCACTTCTTCATCCTTGGTGCCAAAAGAAAGGAGAACGAAGCCCCATGAACCGCTTCATATCTCCAGATCAAGAAGGGAGGTGATCCACATCTACGGGCGAGGGGAAACCTTCGCCCGTTTCTTTTACCATTAAAAAAGCCGCCCATTGGGCGGCGTATTTGGAGAGAAAGAGCGAATGTTCCTTACCCCTTTTCAGGGGGAAACCGATACATGCTAGGAGCAAAAAAACAAATTGCAAGGGGTTTGACAATATTCTTGCAAAACATCAACTCTTGGCTACAATGCCGTCAATATGTCTCCCCTCGAATCCTCCTCAGTATTAGAAGCAGCCGAAACCTCCTCCCTTGCCGCAGTGACAGGAATAGTACTTATCGGCGCCCTCACTGTCCGTGGCATCTGGAATCTCTTCCACCACAAAGGAATGCTCTCCGGTGCAAAGGGGAAGATTTTGTAGCGGAGGCCACCTCCCCCTGAGGGGGAGTACAATATCTCCATGCCACGTTTTGATTTTCAGTGCGACCAGTGCGGCCATATATTCGAATCCACTCTCCCCTTTGGGATAAAAACATTGCCCTTCTGTCCCCTCTGCGGCAGAACGACACAAAAATGCATCGCGCCCCCCTGTATTCACTTTAAAGGTCAGGGATTCTATAAAACCGATAGTGCCGCGTCTCCGGTCACTCCTCTCAAGGAAACCACGGACAAATCCACGAATGACAAAAAACCTGAAAAGAAAGAGAACAAATGTGACAAAAAGGAGAAAGATGCGGGTAATGCTAAAAAGTGATTTTTATGCTATAATATCAATAGTGACGACCAATACCAATCGCGGCTATACGGACAATGCCATTGCACAACTCCCCAATAGCGCCTTGCTTCTGCTATGGGCAGGCATGACCTTTGGTTTTGCCGTTGCGTACTGGATCATTAGCCTCATATCACCCGATCACGGACCGACCATTGCAATCACGGTACCGCCATTTGAGCGGTTCTTTGATAGTCTCTACTTCAGCATTATGACGGCAACATCCGTAGGATTCGGTGACATTGTCCCACAGGGGTTTTCAAAGATACTCACCAGTATTCAGGCAATCGCTTCGCTTTCCACCTTTGCGATCCTGGTAACAAAGCTCGTATCCCAAAAACAGGAACATTTTACTGAAAACCTCTATCGTCTGAGCAACGAAGAAAGCGCACATACCATTCTCGACGAATTCCATCTTGTCCGACAGGACATCGACATCCTCCTCACACATCTCACACACGCTCATCAACTCTCAGACCCAGAGTGGCATGACTTCGATGTTGCCATTGCACGGGTGCAGGCAGCATTTCTTGATATTCCCAAACTTTACGATGAAGAGGGACTGGTTACGCTTTCCGAGCGACGGGAGAACCTCCTCGTGGAGGGTGCAGTACGCACTTTTATCCGCATACAACAGTTCTTCCATGCCCTCCGTGCCCATACGGTTAACCTACCACCCAACAGTATCCGCAATGTCGATGCATTCCTTACACAAAGCAAAAAACTAGTCGACCTGTGGGAGAATTCCATTAGTAAAAACAATCAATCCTCACTCGAAGATCTCCGGCAGGTAGTACACCACATCGAAGAGCACCTCCGCAAAGGATAGTTATCGTCGATACCCCCCTCCTCGCGGAGGCCCGCGATGTCCGCCTCCATGCGGTGGTCCACCCTGTGGACGATCCACAAAACCCGCCGGACGCTCCTGTAGTTGTTTCAGCGACATGCGCGTTCGGTTTTCCACCGGGTCAAATTCGATACATAATGCCTTCACCTGATCTCCCATCTTCAGCACATCCTCGACGTTCTCCGTCCGCTGCCACTGGAGCTCCGAAATATGGATCATCGCATCTTTACCACGAAGGAATTCCACAATTGCCCCCACACCGGCAACGATACGCACGACTTTACAGTCATACGTTTTCCCCACCTCCGGCCTTGCGGTAAGACCCTCAATCCATTCTTTCGCTTTCAGCATTGCTTCTCCATTCTTGGCCGTCACAAAGATGAGTCCGCTGTCCTCGATATCAATTTCTACGCCAAGATCTTTCGTGATCTTTTGGATCGTCTCCCCCCCCTTCCCGATCACGATACGAATGTCTTCGGGGTTAATCTGGATCGTCTCAATTCGCGGCGCGCGGGGACTTAACTCTTTGCGTGGTTCCGCGATCACCGACAGCATAATATCCAAAATATGGAACCGCCCTTTTCTTGACCGTTCCAGTGCTTCTGCAAATACCTCATCCGGCAACCCCTTGATCTTGATATCCATCTGGATCGCCGTAATGCCCTTACGAGTCCCCGTCACCTTAAAATCCATATCCCCCCCAAAATCTTCTTCATCCTGAAGATCCGACAAGATCACGTACTTCCCCTTTTTTTCATCTGACATTAACCCAAGGGCGATCCCGGCAACCGGAGCACGGATGGGGACCCCTGCCGCCATCAATGCCAGTGTGCAACCACATGTCGCCGCCATGGAAGACGATCCATTACTCTCCAATATTTCTGTTACCGTTCGGATGGTATATGGGAAGGACTCGATATCCGGCAACACCGGTTCGATCCCCCGCTGTGCAAGGTTGCCATGTCCGATTTCACGATTCCCGACAAACAAACGGTTACTTGTTTCGCCTACGGAAAACGGAGGGAAGTTATAATGATGGAAATATCGCAATTCCTGTTCCCCTTCCATTCCTTCGATGAGTAACTTCTGTCCCGGGCCACCCAACGTGCAGGTTGTCAGTCCCTGTGTTTCCCCTCGCTGGAAGAGTGCGCTTCCATGGACAGTATTGGGGAGAACATCCACCATAGCCTCTACTGCACGAATTTCATCCACGGTGCGACTGCTCATTCGAATCCCCTCTTCAAGAATCAACCGCCGGGCTTCCTCTTTGATAATTTTATCCACAAATACCGGAGCATGCTTAAGAACCGCTTCCACTTCTTCGTCCTTCACTTTAACTTTCTTTGCATCGATGGCCTCCTGAAGTTTGGCAGAAGAATCTGCCATCAAATCGTGGAAAATCTTGCGTCGGTCAAGCTTCGGCATCGGTGCCTTAATCGCTTTGGTAATCGCCGGCAATGCCCACAAGGAAAGATATTCCAACGCATCGTCATGGGTCACAGCAACCGGAATCTCTCGCTTTGTTTTTCCTCTTTCTCCAACAATATCTTTAAAAGAATGGGCAATCTTCTGCGCCCACTTTTTTCCGAATTGGATCGCACGTAAGATCTCCTCTTCCGGGACTTCGTTAGCCCCAGCCTCAATCATCACCACACGATCAGGGGATGCCGTGACAAACATATCAAGATCTGACTTTTTACGCGCCTCACGGGAGGGATTGAGCACAAGTTCTCCACCGATCAGTCCCACACGGACAGACCCGAGCGGACCATCCGCCGGCATATCGGAGAGGGCAACGGCAAGATTGGCCGCATTGGCGGATGCAATATCGTGTTCGTATTCAAAGTCATACGAAAGCACCGTACAAAAGACCTGAATATCATTGAAAAAATTCTTGGGGAACATCGGTCGAAGTCCCCGGTCAATCATCCGTCCAAGAAGAACATACTCATCGGCCGGTCGCCCTTCGCGCTTGCGGAATCGGGATCCGGCAATGGAACCTCCGGCATAGAATTTCTCCTGATACACGACCTGAAGAGGGAGAAAATCAACACCCTCACGCGGATCAACACCAACCGTACAGTTGCTCATGCACACGGTATCACCCATCTGACAAACCACACTCGCATTTGCCTGATTGCCAAGAAGTCCGGTCTTAAAGACCAACTTTTGGTCACCAAGCTCGACCGTATATTCCTTTTGTGCCTGAAATGCTTTCTGTGCGGCCGGCATATCACCTCTTCAACTTATTAACCTCCAGAACATCCTGATACTCCACCGGCTTATTCATTTTGAGGTATATAAGCATTTTGCGACGTTGGGCCACTTTGCCAAGAAGCCCTCGACGGGCAGAGTGATCCTTTTTGTGTTCCTGCAAATGCTTGGTAAGGAGACCGATTTCTTTTGTAAGGAGAGCAACCTGAACCTGGGGAGACCCCGTATCTTTATCGTGCCGTCGATGTTTTGCGATGAGGCGCTTCTTTTGAGTCCTTTGGAGAGACATAAGAGAGATGGAACAGAAAAACCCGCTGCCAACCGCCCCAAGAGGGAGAGTCCCGTCAAGAGAGGCTGAACGGGCGAATTATACGGATGAACTCCTAAAAATCAAGTATAAACCACAGGAAATGGTACACTCTATGCCTATGCTTTATGCGACTCTCGGGCTTATCCTCGTTCTCTGCGGATTCATCAGTTGGAAACTCCTCCAACCACAGACACAGGATAAGAGTCTTCGAGAAGACATCGAACGTCTCCATAAGGAACTCCAAGAATCACGTCTCCAAGATCGTGAGTACCTCACGAAGACGATGCAGGGACAGTTTCGACAAAGTACTGCCATCATTAAGGAGGTCACAGAAAAGCTCACCAAGATCGACGAAACCAATAAACAGGTTATGAACTTCTCGGAACAATTGCAGGACCTCCAGATCATTTTAAAAAATCCAAAAGGGCGAGGAGTATTAAGTGAATATTGGTTAGAAACACTCCTCACGCACGTACTCCAACCGGAGCAGTATAAAATGCAATATACATTTCCGGATGGAGAAATCGTCGATGCGGTCGTCTTCTTTCGTGAACAGATGATCCCCATCGATGCTAAATTTTCTGCTGACCGTTTCAATGATATCGCTACCGAACGCAACGAGAAGCACCGTGAAGAATTGGAAAAAGAATTCAAACGTGACTTGAAACTCCGCATTGATGAGACGGCCAAGTACATTCGTCCGGAGGCTGGAACAACTGAATTTGCATTTATGTTCATCCCTGCAGACGGCATCTATTACGATCTATTGATAAATAAAGTTGGAACGGTGGACGTTAATAAAACCACGCTCATCGAGTATGCATTTGGTAAACGGGTAGTCATTGTCTCCCCTGCGACATTCTTCGCGTACCTCCAGACAGTTTTGCAAGGGCTCAAGGCATTTAAGATGGAAGAATCCGTGCGAGAAGTTCTGTTCAAAGTGGAAAAACTTGGTCGTCACATCGCAGGATATGAATCCTACATGCAAAAACTTGGTGGCCACCTGGGGACAACCGTCAACACATTCAATATCGCCTATAAAGAATTTCAAAAACTTGATAAAGATATCTACCAGCTCACCGACAAAAAAGTGGGTGGGAAAGTTGATCCCTCCCTTCTTGAACGCCCACAGGAAACTCTGGTGTCTGTATAACAAAAAACCCCCTCCCATAACGCATGGAAGGGGGCAACCCTCTGCTGTCTGTCAATTGTTCACCGTGGGTGAGCGGAACTGAATCCTACACAGTCAACCTTCACGTTGTGTTCTTTGAGAAGGGTATCCATCAGCTCCCTCCAAAGGTCCTCATTCGCTCGGTATCCTTCCGGGGGGTAGGCCATTTCTCGGTACAGTGAGAACGCTCCTCGTCCTTCCAAGAGTGGCCGGTCATCCACGAACTCCCCTTTTTTAAGAGTGAGTCCATCCTTGTTGCAGGCCACTTGCACCGCCGCATTGATCAAACGCACAGTTTCTTCGACACTTCCTGATTCCCCATCCATGGCAACATCAACGTGCAAATAGGCCTCCCATGCCAATACCCTTTCCTCCCATGTTTGCGGAACATCGACGGTTGCCCGCATAAACAAACCAAACACTATGAGCGGTACCACAAGAACAAGTAACCAAAGCCTTTGCATCACACACCTCTCTTTTCGAGAAAAAGATCCTTGTTAAAGAGCAGCAGAGGAAAGGCATCCTATAGTAAGATATATTCCATGTCCAAGCTCTCTCTACAACACCCGATCCTCCAGCAACTCAATCCCGAGCAACAAAGAGCAGTGGAACACCGGAGCGGCCCCCTCCTCATTATCGCCGGCGCCGGCAGTGGAAAAACGCGTGCACTGATCCACCGCATCGCCCGTCTCATGGAACAGGGAGTTCCTCCATGGCAAATCCTCGCGGTGACGTTTACGAACAAAGCAGCGAACGAAATGAAGGAAAGAATTAAAAATTTGCTGGCCAACTCCCACCGAGGAATGAATTTGCCCCCTAGCCAACTTCCCACCATGGGCACCTTCCATTCCATCTGTGCACGGATCCTCCGAAGAGATATCGATAAGATCGGACGGGATCGGAAATTTGTGATCTATGACAGCGATGATCAGGAAAGACTGATGAAGGAAGTTCTCAAAGAATGTCGAATTGATGAAACCGAACTCAAATCCCGCGCTGCTCTTGGCTGTATCGGCCGATTCAAATGCGAAGCGCTCTCCCCGAAAAAAGCAGAGTTACAAGCAACGACCGATCGCATGCACAAAGTGACCCAGGCATATGTCCTCTACCAAAAAAAACTCCATGCCAGTAGTGCCCTCGACTTTGATGATCTGATCCTCGAGACCGTACGCCTTTTCTGTGAATGTCCGGAGGTCCTCGATCGCTACCAAGAAACCTGGCGATATCTTCATGTGGATGAATATCAGGATACCAACCACTCCCAATATCTTCTCCTCTCTCTCCTTGCAAAAAAATATCGCAACATTTGCGTTATCGGCGACCCCGATCAATCGATCTATGCCTTTCGTGGAGCGGATATCCGTAACATTTTAGAATTCCAAAAGGATTATCCTGATGCGACCCGCATCATACTCGAACAAAACTACCGCTCCGTCCAACCAATCCTCACGGCAGCTGATCGCATCATTATCGCCAATCCCAATCGCCCCCAAAAAAAGATGTGGACGGACCGAAAGGAGGGGCCGAAAGTTTTGGTTTTTGAAGTCGCCGATGAGCATAAGGAGGCAGAGGAAGCTCTTCTCGCCATCGAACGACTCCAAAGTTCCGGCATCCCTCTCAATGATCAGGTCATTCTCTACCGGACAAATGCCCAATCCCGCCTTTTTGAAGAAACGTGTATGCGCATGGGGCTCCCCTATCGCATCATCGGAGGGTTCAAATTTTATGCACGCAAAGAAGTAAAGGACCTTCTTGCATACCTCCGCGTGATTCTTAATCCTCTGGATACAATCTCGCTCCTGCGCATTCTCAATACCCCCTCACGCAAAATCGGCCTCACAACCATGGAACACATGCAAAACCATAGTGTTACCCATGCACTCTCCTTATGGGATACTCTTTGTTCGGCAACAAAAATAGATGCGCTCAATGAAGGGACAAAGAACAGAATTTTTAAATTCACCGAAGTTCTCTCCCACGCACAAGAACGGTCATCCCGTCTACCGGTCTCGGAACTCACGCTTTTCATCATCAATGAAACGAATATGGAATCGTGGCTCCGGGATGGTACGGACGAAGGAGAGGAACGGTGGCAAAATATGCAGGAACTCTTGTCAGTGATGCGTAAATACGATCACCTGGAACCCAACATAAGCCTCACCGCATTCTTGGAAGAAGTCAGCCTTATCTCCGAAGTCGATCGTCTTGAAGATTTGGCTTCCGATGCCGTGACTCTCATGACACTACATCTTTGTAAGGGACTGGAATTCGAACATGTTATCATCGCCGGATGCGAGGAAGGGATCCTTCCTCATGGCAATGCACTCTTTGATCGCACACAATTGGAAGAAGAGCGCCGTCTACTCTATGTCGGGATGACACGCGCCAAAACCTATCTCAAACTCTTTTTCACCCGGGCACGTATGCTCTGGGGGAAGACGGAGTCCCGCGCTCCAAGTCGATTCCTTGCCGATCTCCCGGATAGCGAGATCGAAAAACGCAGCGACAATATTTTGAGTGTATTTGGGTGGAGCAAATCAAAAGAACCTGCCTGCCGGCAGGCAGGTGTAAAACCCAAAATAAATGAAGAAGTACGGATTGAGTTTAAAAAGAATGTGGACTTTCTGGAGGATGACATTAATCAGGATATGTTTAATGAGGGCTCACGAGTATCTCATGCGTCATTTGGAAACGGCACGGTCATGAACCGACGGGGAAACGTCGCGGATATTGAATTTGACGATGGTACACGCAAAACATTCGCATTAAGTATTGCACCACTCAAGCCTCTTCAATAAGAAAATACTGTCCCCCCCGCAACGGGCTGATCAAATTGCACCCAGTTAAACGTGCTCTGCCCATCGGTCCAACCGACCCCCCCCGCACCTACAGAAGTACCCGGTTCATTTAAAAGAATCTGCAGTGACGCCCTCGTCACATCCGAAGGAATAGACACATCTCCATACAGTTGAAACGTGGCCGGTCCACTCCGAATCGACCCTTCGCTCTCAGAGATAGCCGCACACGTCACTATCGAGCTACTCACTGTGCAATTGACAGAAGTACCGGAGCCGAGACGTTTCAGCCTCATATTGGAGACACCGATTCCCCCCGCCTGATTTACCTGAAATGTGAGATCCGTAACGCGGATCTCCGCACCGGGATCACTTGGAGTCCCTTCAAATTGAAACGCACCGAGATATTGTCCCTGTCCACTGACCAGCACGCCAGTCTCGGGAGAAACACGCGATATTTTTTTGATCATGGATCGCGCCATTTCAAAAACAGTAAACGTTTCTGATGTCGATTGACTATAGGTTCGGTTACTCCAAAATCCGTCGCCTTTCACCACCAGGTACCGTATCTGCACCTGATCCCCACTGACCCCTCCTTCCTCAAATGCCCGTAGACGCGCTTTGACATAAAACTGGAATACCTCGCGTTTTGGCAAAATCAACGTACTGGTCTTTATAGGGAGAACATACGTAAAACCTCCCGCAATGGAGGGGTCAAGATACGCATTTCCCAAAAACCGCGACTGTCCGTCATACACCAGGAACGACTGAACCGATGATACGGCATCTATTAATACAATATGAATTGCCGATACATTGAGTGGTTCTGCGTCCGGAAACACCCGAGCCGCTCCGACAATAGGAGAAGTGGAACCCAGTAACAAAAATGTCGGCACCGAAGTGTCCCAATCTGTCCCACTTACATTCGGTATCGGTAATAGGGGCGAAACAATTCTATTTGGTTGCGCACGTTGAATACTCTGAACCCGATTTGCACGCCGCTCTGTAAAACGATCCTGTAATACACGTCGAGAAAATTGGGAGTTCGGAAACCGTCTCCATGCATCAACACTTGTCGGCCAGAAAAAAACCACAATGAATAGAATCACAATATACTTCTTCATATTGTGCAGTATACGATATGTTTATGTCTGATCTCCAAAAAGAAGTACATGATTTTTTGCAGACCAATAGGCTCACTTTTAAAAAATCCCTTGGGCAGCATTTCCTGATATCCAGGAACATTCTCCACACCATCATCCAAGCCGCAAACATCCAGCCAGATGATCATATTGTAGAGATCGGCCCTGGCATCGGTATCCTCACGCGAGAACTCCTGAAACAAACCAAACATGTAACTGCAATCGAAATTGATACATCTCTTATTCCTCTCCTCAAAGCATTTACATCAGGACACTCACTAGAAATAATCAACAACGATGCTTTACGAACGGCATTTCCTGCTGCATCCTACAAAATCGTCGCCAATATCCCCTACCACATCACCTCTCCGCTCCTTCGGCATGCCTTTGTCGAATCCAATCCCCCAACTTCTCTCACCCTTCTTATTCAAAAAGAAGTGGCCGAGAAAATCTGCCTGCCCGTCCGTAGCTCCGAAGGAGCGAAGGCGGGTGATACTAAATATTCGTCCCGCCTGGGCATCCTCGTCGGACTATTTGGAACACCAAAACTAATAACAAAAGTTCCACCATCCGCCTTTCTCCCTCCACCCAACGTAGACTCGGCAGTCCTCCATATCCAAACATTTAAAAAACCAAAAGCGGAACCGGACATCATTGAACGTGTATTTCGTCTTACGCACACGGCCTTTGGTCAAAAGAGAAAGATGCTGCACAACACGATCTCCATGGAACTCCTGGAACACGCCCATATCGATCCGACCCGTCGTCCCCAAACCCTCTCGATCGACGAATGGATTGCCTTGGCAAAAAAATCTCCGTAGCCTTCTCTTCCTCCATGCGCCCGCACCACCTCTCCATTGCCTTCCTGATCTCTTTTCTCCTCACAGTATTCTTCCTTCAATACTGGCAACTGCCACAGTACCCACAACAACTCTGGATCCTTGTCGGACTCCTTGGATTCTTCGGCATCCTTGGACTCCTTCTCCAGGAAGGCCACCGAACCGGATCTCTCATCGCCGCAGGAACATTCGGTCTCGCGATCGCGTTTACCACTGTTGCCCGCACAACCCATGTCCCATCACCTCATACGATCGATTGGTATGCCACCGGTAAACACGGAACCGTAATCGGTACCATCGCGCGTGAACCGGATACTCGCCCTCTCGTCACCAAATACACCATCGCCGCACAGATCGTAAACAATATTCCCGTTCAGGGTCTTGTCCTCATCAATGACTATGCCCAATTCCCCGAATATAAATACGGAGAGGAAATCACCGTCACAGGAAAACTCGAACGCCCCGATAAGATCGAAAACTTCGAATACGATAAGTACCTAAGTCGTTATGGGATCTACAGTGTGATGTATCGAGGCCACGTACAGGAAAAAAACGAGGAAGTACGCAGCGACGAATGTTGGGGCTCGGGCGAGTGCACACAAGAAAAAATTATTTCATACGTTAAAATTGGCACGCCAACTTCGAGCAAGGAACTTCCTCGTTTTTTCGCAATAAAATCTTTCCTCTACTCTCTCAAATCCCGCTTCGAGGAGCAGATCAACCGCATCTTCCCCGAACCTCACGCCTCCCTCCTCGCAGGCCTCCTCACAGGATCACGCCGCGGGATCCCCGAGCATCTTCTCGACGATTTTAATGCCACCGGCCTGACACACATCATCGCGATCTCCGGCTACAACATCACGATCATCCTCGCTATCATCAGCGGCTCCCTCTTTTTTCTGCCACTACGACGAAGATTCATCCCTGCAACAATCGCTATTGTCCTTTTTACCATCCTCGTCGGTGCCGAAGCATCGGTCGTACGAGCTGCAATCATGGGTATCCTTGGACTCCTTGCTCTCCATACCGGCCGCCAAAAAGAGAGCCGCCTCCTCATCCTTTGGACGCTCTTTTTTATGCTTGCATACAACCCGAAGTACCTCTGGTATGACGCGGGATTTCAGCTCTCCTTCCTCGCAATCCTTGGCCTCATAGAACTCTCCCCCATCCTTGCCCCCTATCTCAAACATGTCCCCCACACCTTCGCAATCAACGAATCCCTCCAGATGACATTGGCTTCCCAATGGTTTGCCATCCCCTGGATCGCTTACCTCTTTGGCCGTATCTCTCTCATCTCTCCACTCGCCAATATCCTTGTCGCGCTCCCCGTCCCACTGGCAATGCTCTTCGGATTTATCGGCGTCACCGTAAGCTTCCTCTCCTTCCCTCTGGGACAAATCATCAGTTATATCGCGTGGTTTTTTCTCGAATTTGTCATCCAGATTGCAGTATATCTCTCCCGTGTCCCATTTGCCTCACTCGACATACCCGGAGTGAATTCTGCATCCGTCATTGCCTACTATGTCTTCCTCGTATTATGGATCACCACTCATACACAAACACTTTCTTTCCCCAAACCATCTCCGAGTAAACTTCCTTCTTTGTCGGGAATGTAAAGGCGGAAGAAATAACCCGAGTCCCCTCTCTAAGTTCGAGGTCAAATTTCTTCTCGAGTTTTGCCATAAGTGACGGGATCAAATACAAAAAGATAACGTCCGCATCGCGGACATCCGCCCGTTCAATGCTCCCACAGCACAAATCTACCGGCACTCTCGACCACCACGATCGGAGCTTCCCGAGGAACCAAATAGTCGGAACAACCTCACATCCTCGCACCGTCAGTCCCGGATAGCGCCGCTTGGCTGCAATAAGAAGTCGCGCATCCCCGGCACCAAGATCATGGACAATTTCATCACCTTTAAACTCCGCCAATTCCACCATCCGCTCCACGATTTTATGCGGTGTTGGGACATACGGAACCGGAAGAAAAATATGAAGAATAATCGTGACCGAGAGGGCCAAGATACCCAATCCCAGAACAATTAACAGAATATTGAGAAACATGAACGGAGTATATACCGTCCTTTTCCCCTTCCTCTTGGGGATACCCCTCCCGACGGGAGGGGATTAAGGGGAGGGGGTACGAGGTTCGTTTATATATAGATCGGATCTGACCCCCCCTCCCTACCCTCCCCCGTCGGGGGAGGTGCCTTTCTCCTATGCACCTCTCGATCTCCCCCGAAAAGTTCGACCTCTTCCTCTATGATTGGGTCTTCTCGAACGAAAGCCACCAAATTGACGATGACGCGGCTGATCCTTCGTCATATGTGTGTCCAAAGAAAGAGAGGGCATGGACGCATGAACTCTCCGTTTTAGCGATGTGCGGATCAGTCGCTCAATATCGCGAATGTCTCGCGCTTGATTGGGAGTCGCAAACGAAATCGCACGTCCTTCGCGACCTGCACGCGCAGTACGCCCGATCCGGTGAACGTAATCCGCGGCATCATCCGGTAAATCATAGTTGATAACCACTTCGATATTCGTTACATCAATCCCACGAGACGCGATATCTGTTGCAACAAGAATGCGGTATTTTCCCGCCTTAAAACCTGCGAGAGCGGCCAGTCGTTGCGCAAGAGATTTATTGGAGTGGATCTCCGCAGCGCGAAAGCCGGCCACATTAAGAGATTTTGTGATTTTCTTTGCACCATGCTTGGTCCGGGAAAAAACCAAAACCGACCCCAGGTGCTCCTTAAGAAGATGTTGCAAAAGAACAATTTTTCCTTGTTGTTCCACAATGATGAGTTCTTGTTCTATTGTTGCAACGGTCGTTCCCGATGGAGCCACTTCTATCCGTAGAGGCAGATGCATCTCGGCCGTTGCAAGACGGATAATGTCTTGCGGCATTGTCGCCGAGAAAAGCATCGTCTGTCGCGTACGTGGCACATGTCGCAAAATGCGATCGATCTGTGGTTTGAATCCCATATCGAGCATCCGATCCGCTTCATCCAGAACAAGAACCTGTACCTCCTTCAGGGTTACCGTCCTTTGCTCCAAATGATCATTGAGTCGGCCGGGAGTCGCAATGAGAATACGGGGATTCGTTTTCAACGCTTGTCGTTGCAAATACATCGATGCACCACCGACAAAGACTGCCATACGGATCGCGAGTAGAGAAGCAAAAGGACGAAGTGCTTCTTCGATCTGGTGTGCGAGTTCACGCGTCGGAACAACGATCAATGCCCGTCCTTGCGACTGCGCAAGCTTTTGGAGCATGGGGAGTCCAAAGGCAAATGTTTTGCCCGTTCCTGTTTGTGCAATACCAATAACATCCTTGCCCTCCAGTCCAATAGGGATCGCCTGATGTTGGATCGGCGTGGGCACGGTGATCCCCCGCTGGGTAAGGAGCTTCGAAAAACGAGGATCAATGCCAAGTGCCTGGAAACCAGGCACCCCTTGAGAGGTTGATGCATCACTGGATTGCATGTAATGCGATACTACACCATTTCTTTCGTAATGATAGCCATTTGTAATGGGCCCGTTCCCTAAGAAAAACAAAGAAGACGTTTTTGGTGAGATTCAAGATTACTTGTAATTGCATTCATAATGTTCAATGCAACATCTTTTTTCCCGTCGGTCAGATCAAACGTGGTCATTGCTAATCTGGTTCCATTGTTGATGTCCCCTTCCTCATTCACCAGTTCTCGAATATTGCCGCCAAACTCTGCAATGACCCCTGTAATCGTTGCAAGTACACCGGGAATACTGCGATGTGTGAGAATCCCACGAATACCCGGCATCTTTGGTTCAGCGGGAGCTACTCTTGGTAATGTATGTCCCGCGAGATCGAAGGGATTCACGATACCTTGCTGCGCAAACTCCTTCATGCGCTCAACGCCTTCGAGTCCGAGTTTCCTCTGCGTCACAAGATCGGATGCCGCAGTGTGCGGTGTCCCGATAAAGTTGGGATGTTCAACGATACGAGCGATAAGAGAATCTTGGAACATGTTCACTCCCTCCACGGGAAAAACATCCAATGCCACATGCAACCCGGCATCCATTCTCTGAAGAATAGCCTCTGTATTCACCACTTCTCCTCGCGCCGTATTCACAAGAAGTGCCTGCGGTTTTAACAGCGAAATATGCTCTGCACTCAAAACTTCTGCACTGCCTGCCACATGAACCGAAACGATGTCGCACTCTCTCAACAGATCGATCAAATCTATTTTCCCTTCAATATTCCGAACATCAGTAAAAACAATGCGCCGAAAGTATGGTTCTGCCAGTCGTTTCGTCTCCTGCCCGATACGGCCAAAGCCGATGATGCCGAGAGTCCTCTCACTCAAATCGATGGGCTCTGTATTCTTCTCTCCTCTAGACCAATTCTTTTTGGCTAAAGCTTGCGTCCCTTGCACTGTTCGCGCTGCGTAATCCAACATGAATGTCACTGCTCGTTGAGCAACGGCTCTTGTGCTTGCCCCCGGTGTATTCACCGTCGCTATACCTGCATCCGATGCACATTTCATATCGATATTATCCGTTCCGACTCCCACGCGAACGAGGTACATGAGATGTTGATATTTCTCAAAGTCTCCCTGCAAAAGAAACTTCGTAGCACTGCGAATGAGCAATCCTTGTGCTTGTAATGGATCATCAATGACTTCAATGCCCGGTGTGCTTTGCAATTGCTGAATGGCGACTGGACTGATGGAGTCGCAAGCTGCAACCCGGAAGGGAACAATACTGCCATCGGAGGCAATATCACCGCGATACTGGAGAGTGGTCATCATTGGAGGTGACATTCTCCAAGCATGCGTTCTTCCATACAAGAGCAATTAATGGCAGGCACCCCATATCTTGGAAACGTGATTCAATAGAATCACGACCTTTATGCTTTCCAAAACTCTCGCGGACGATCACGGCATTTTCGTACAAACGATCTATGTGTGGCTCTCGCGAACGTAACCATTATTTTTTATTGATGTACTTCCAGAGAGCGGCAATAGCAAGGACCAGCACAATAGTCGCTAGAATCGAGAATATCCCACCAAACAACATCATCCCCCCGCCACAGCCGAAGTTTCCACTATAAGGAATCATAAGTATATTCACTCTACTCCCCTCTCTGCCGATCCGGCAATAGTTTCTCTACTCACTATTTTGTAAGATGCCCCCCTTGGACTAATTGTTCCTTCTTCGTCTTGCTCCATGTTTTCACCTCTGCCTCGCGTCTTCTAGCCTCTACCAACGTTTTGAATTCCTCGGAATATATGATGCGTACTGGACGATGCGATCGTGTGTACTTCGCACCTTTGCCTTCATTGTGTCGGTCTTCACGTTCTTGAAGATCAATGCATGATCCAGAATACAAAGAATTATCTGAACAGCGGGCAAGATAGAAGTAGTAGCACATGGCATGTAGTGGATGGATACTACGCACTTTGTGCTTGTATCCATCTCAGGTCCAGCGATGGCAGCCCCACGGGGAATCGAACCCCGGTTCCTAGGCTGAAAACCTAGTGTCCTAACCGCTAGACGATGGGGCCACAGTCTTGATGTATTCAAAGGAACAACAAACAAAGTTTACCCTAATCTCTGCCAAAGAGGCAGGCAGTGACTAGTGACATGAGTATATCAAAAAACGACCGTGAGACATCAGTTTGAAAATCCAAGAAAAAAACGAAGAAACAAGAGAATCATAGGCTGATGCAAGAAATACAGGAAAAGGGCACGGCGGCCGCACCAAAGGAGCAATGAAGGATATGCAAGTGATCCCGGAGCGGTAAGAATGCGGTGTCGGAGAGGCTGGTACAGCCACTGCCCAAGAGCCATTCCTATAAGGATCACCCCAAACCACGGGAAGAGCGGATAGTAGTCGAGAGATTGCATCCCCGGATACTCGAGACCGAATGGAAATAGCAGCCAAGATTCAACGGTCTTCCTCGTAAACACTATCCCCAGAGTCACAAACAGCAGTCCGATAACGGCATTCCACTTTTTGAACACCGAAAACATCGGCTGAAACAGCGCACTGATACCAATGAGATGCAAAATCCCGAATTTTACAAATGCATGCGGAGCAATCATCCATGTCACCGCCGAAATGATCATCCCTCCCGAAAAAATAATCATCCCTCGCTTGAGCGTTTTTATGATTCTCTCTTTTGGCATCGTCCGCTCCCACGAGATCACCGCGCAAATCCCCACAACCAACAGAAATAGGGCACCTGTCCCACGCGCAAATAATTTCCATGCCCCTGTATAAACCGAGATGTCATACCCATAAAAGTATGCGAGATCGAAAAAGAAGTGATACGTCATCATACAGAGCACCGCGACCCCTCGCAGAGCATCCAACTCACGATACCGCTCATTTTTTCCATACATACACTCTCATCATGGCTCATCATTCATTTCTAAAAAAGCCCCGGTTTTTCTAATGAAGATCCTATTTTTCCCTCCCCCGACGGGGGTACCTCCCCCACTGGGGGAGGATAAAGGAGGGGGGCGTGTGATTGGTTTTGACGATTCTCTTTTCGGACCCCCTCCCCTTAGTCCTCGCACCCATCCAGGGAGGGGTGCCTCTCACCTTAATTCTCTCCCTTCACCTTCAACATCCCCATCATCCCATTGCTGATGTGTTCTGCAATATGACAATGGAACATCCAGTCGCCGGGATTCGTCACGTCGAGGAGGATGTCCACGATCGCGTCCTTCGGAACGAGTACGGTGTCTTTCCAGACGAAATTCTCATTCTTCTCTCCATTCACCGATAACACCAAAAATCGTTGCCCGTGGAAGTGGATCGGGTGCTGCATGGGATGATCAGAACCATCAGTCTCCTCGTCATTCACCAAACGGATTTTCACCTTGTCACCAACCTTGACGTTGTAAGCGATGTCCATGTTTTCGGCTGCGGAAGCCTCATCGATAAACTTCCACTTGGTATTATGTTTCGTCGACATCGAATTTTGATGCGGCATAGGGTCTTCCCATTCAATTTCCTCATCATTCTCCGGTTTCGCAGCCGATCCTCCATGTCCTCCCCCATGTCCGCCGCCTTGCATCATCCGTGCCATCGTCGATTCGACTGAGAGGTGAATGATCTTGTCGACTGGTTTATCAACATATGAACGGAATTTTTTGATATCGGCAATCACATCACTGTTCTGTGTCGGCTGAATAAAGGAAGTCGCATACGAAGGTGAGACGACCGTATCAGTCACTATGATTGTTCCGAGAGCTATTACTTTTTCTGGTGTTCGGTGTTCCAGGATGAACGTTCCTGCTTTATCAAAAAACACTTCAATAATTGCCCGTTCCGATGGAGAGAGAATGACACTCTCTAAAAATTCTTCACGCTCAGTTCTCCCAACATCTCCACCAACCAACTTCATCCGTGCGCCAGTAAAACGCACATTGAATGTCCGTGTATTTGCGGCATTGGTAAGATAAAAACGAACGACCGACCCACGGGCAACCGATAACGCGTATCGTTCCTGTCCATTGATCAGCATCGTGTTCCCAAACCGTCCCATGAGCGCAAAGTTTGCCTCCTCTTTGCCATAGGGAGTCGGTCGATCTCCATCGAGGAGCAGATCATCGAGAATAACGACTTCCTCACGATTCACCGGATTGTAGAGATTATCTTTCTTTGGAGTAACCCAGAGATTGCCATACAGTCCCATGTCCTGTTGCAAATCTTCGCGCACATGCGGGTGATACCAAAACATCCCTTCATCAGGCACCGTCACGGTATAGGTGAATGATGCACCGGGTTCGATCGCCTTTTGAGTGACATCCGGTACCCCGTCATTCGCATTGGCAAGACGTATCCCATGCCAGTGAATCGTCGTCGGGACATATAATCCATCGGTCACCTGGACCGTAAACGTTGAACCTTGCTCCACTTTAAGTGTTGGTCCAGGAATTTGGCCGTTATACGCATACATCGCAAACTCCTTCCCATCGACAGACTTCCGCACAAAACCCGGATTGAGGGTAATGGTTTCACCATCGTTCACTTCCATAATTTTTGTCGTCTCCGCTTGCGGGAGTTCACTAAACCCCTGATCGTTGTATCGATACCCACCACCGGTACAGGCAGAGAGAAGGAGAATACTCCCGAAAAGGGGGATGAGGACTTTGTTCATCGTCTGCGGAGAAGAATACCGAGAAACATAGCGCATTTTCCTGGCTTTATCACAACATTATAACAAGATGATTACCCCTTGATGACTAGGGGTAGATACTTTCCTCCCCTTGCGTCTGTGAATTTCTCAGGCATATGTAGATAGGTAACACTTTAAGTGGACATTCGTACACCTATAGTGTGTAAATGGCTATCCTGATCTCCTAATTCAGGATACTCTTAGGGTGTTATGAATGCCACCATGATTAGAAATAAGGCTTGGGAACTCACTCATCGCATTCCTGATTGGGTTCGCGGAAGAGAAATTGGATTAGATCAATACAATACATTGCCCGAAATGGCTGATTATTGTTGGTTTTCATTTCAGAAGTTTTTGCAAAAGAAAAAAGTGTCACTTGCTGATTTTACCTTTGTAGAGCCAAGCGCAGGCACCGGCGCATTTTTTGATCTCCTTCCACAAAAGAAAATAGGAATTGATGTCGAGCAATTTCGCCCTGAATATATACAACATGATTTTCTGACATGGGAACCGCCGAGGAAGGGGAGGTTCATCGCAATAGGCAATCCGCCCTTTGGATATAGAGGATGGCTTGCCCTTTCGTTTATGAACAAGATTGCAGAGTTTTGCGACTATGCAGGTTTCATTCTTCCGATGTCGTTTCAAAGTGATGGCAAGGGTAGTCCCAAACATAGAGTGGAAGGAATGAGACTGGTTCATTCAGAAAGATTGCCACACGATATTTTCATTTCTCCTAATGGAGAAACAATGAACATCAATGCTCTATGGCAAATCTGGGAAAAAGGAATGATGCCGCCGAAACCTGATCTGAGCGTATGTGATGAATTTGTGGATTTATTCACAGTTGATCTACGAAAAGAAAGATTGTGCGGCATGAAGAAAATTCAAGATTGCAATACGTTCATTCAGCGAACGTATTTTGGGGATCATCCAGTGCTTGTGCGTAGCTTTTCGGAAGTAAGGTACGGATGCGGCTATGGAATAATTTTCAAAAAACATCAGAAGATGATTCACAGCATACTAAAAAATATCAACTGGAATGAGTACAGCAATCTAGCGGCGCATAACTGTCGGCACATTTCTATGTACCATATCAAGATGGCATTGCTCGATCATTCCCATCTGTATGCCTGATATTGACTACCAACGATTATTTATCGAAGCCTTGGAAAACAATAAAGATAATCCTAAATGGGGTGCAGGTGCTTTTATTGGAATAAAAACAATTTCAAATACTAAAGTTGGTTCTGTAGGTCAAGATTTTATCGAGAGCCTTTGCAATGCTCTTTCGGTCAAATGTAAGTTTCCCATGAAAAAAGATAAAACAAGGCTAAGCCAGAGTCCGTGGGATATTGAAATTGATGATGTTAAGTTTGAGCTAAAGACTGCGACTGAAGATGTTAGCGGAAGTTTTCAGTTTAATCATGTGAGATACCATAGACCATATGATGCTCTTTTATGCTTAGGTGTTACTCCCAATAAATTGTATTTTCGCGTTTGGTCTAAAGCAGACGTAGTAACTGGAAAAGCTGGGAGCCTTGTCACAATGGAAAAAGGTGCGAATGCTTCATACAAATTGACGAAAAAACCGAACGATCTCATACCCATTGCAAAGTTTGGGAGAGTAATCAAAGATTTCACTAAAGCATTTACCTAGCTTTCAAGGGATAATCGCCTAGGATTATCTCGTCTCCCGCATTTTCGATCTCCATAACTACAGAACACACAGCAGTCCTCCCCCTTTGATTTAAGCCTCGTTTTGCAGTGGGGACAGACGTAGAAGTACTGGCACTGATCTGTAGGGATGTGTGCCTGCGACTGTTTGCCACATTTGGGACAGGTGATCGTGGCAATCATGCAGGAAGGAGAGCTTCTGCTTCTTTTTCTGTGAGCTTCCCGACGTGAACGATCATACCATCTCGCATGATGGTGGGGACCGCTTTCACATCATGGCTCTTCGCAGGCTCGCAGCACTCATCGCCTTGGCAACGATGCTCGACGACCTTGCAGCCGCATCCTCGCTTTTCGATAGCGGAACGCAGCACATGAAGAGTTGTCCTACACAGAGGACAATCGGCGGAGATGACCTCGAAGGTGGACATAGAGAATGGGGGGAAAGAATAAAAAATAAAAAAAGAACGACTACAGAGAGAGACGTTAGAGGATTTTCTGCCACGTCTTCCCCCCATCCGTCGATTTGTAGAGCGTATGAGACTTCCCGAAGGCGTACATGATCTGCGGATTCTTCGGATCAAGCGCGAGATGCTGCGGTACGTCGCCATCCGGGAGTTTCCCCATAACCTCGACGATTGTCCCACCCTCCGATCCTCGTGAGACACGTTCAATGCCACTATCTCTCGTCGCGAGGAAGAGGTCACCAGTTGATGCATCCACCTCGACATCGAATACGACATCATTTGCGAACACGCTTGTCATACTTGTCCACGACTCCCCCTTGTCCGTACTCATGAGAAGATCGCCGATCGTCCCGATATAGACGACATTCTCATTACGCGGATCACCGGCAAAACTTAAGACTTCTGGCGGTTGCTTCGGGAGAACCGTCCAAGTCTCCCCCCCATCAAGCGAGCGGTGGACGCGGAGCTTATACCAACCGTACATGTGATTGGGGTTTGCCGGATGCACCATCATCGCATGGAAGTCCGCGGGACCTGCGGGATTCCCATTACTGATTTTCTTCCACCGTTCTCCTTTATCCTCCGACCGCTGGAAGCCGATATTCCCACCACCCTTCGGGTGACCGCTACTGAAGAGGATGTTCGGATCCGAGGGGTGCGGGGAGAACCCCATAAAATCGTCACGGCTGCTCCCAACTCGCTGCAGATCCGTATCGTTCTGCACGGTAAAGAGACCGTCATGGGTGGCAAGATAGACGCGATTGCTATCCCCTCGGTCCACCGCAAGACCATGGACGTGACTTGCCTTCAGTGAGGCAACGGGATTTCCACCACTGGCACACGCTGCGAGGAGGAAAGGAAGGAATAAGCCGATGGTGATATGGTTCATGCGCATATATAAAAGAAAGAAGATTATTTCGGAACATTGGTACGGGAAGAAGATTTTTTGTCACAACTTTTATAATCGCATTTGTGTCCAAACATCATCATGAAAACGCACATGAGCGGACAGGCGAGGAGAGGAAGAAACGCAATGAGGGAAGCTGCTTTGACATATCCCGATGCTGTGAGCAATGCAGCGCCGCCAATGCCAACGAGAATGAGACCGATACAGAGTTTGGGGGAGCAGCGCATAGAAAATTAGGAACTGATCTTGGCAAAGAGGATAAAGAGCGCCGTGAAACCGACAGCCATGATGATCGGCGCGATGTCCGAGAGCCAATTGCGGCGCTTCGGATGAAATCCTTTGAGGAGGAGCGAGTTCGTGACAACAGAGACGGAGCTAAAGGCCATCGCGAGGCCCGCGAGTTCTGGACGCAGGATTATCCCCATAAAAGCGAAGGCGCGTGCGGCAATCGGGATGCCGATGATGTTGTAAAAGAGTGCGAAGAACATGTTTTGGTGGATCTTCCCGACAGTTGCGCGACTTAAGCGAATTGCCGTCACGACATCCCGAAGATCATTTTTCACCAGCACAATCCCACCAGTCTCCATCGCGATGTCAGTCCCAGACCCCATCGCAATCCCAAGATCACTCTGTGCCAAAGCGGGACTGTCGTTGATCCCATCACCGACCATCGCCACCTTCTTCCCTGCGGATTGCAGCTTTTTTACTTCGTTCGCCTTATCTTCCGGCAATACCTCCGCAAGGACATTCTCGATCCCTGCTTCCCGCGCGAGTGCATGGGCCGTCCGCTTGTTGTCTCCCGTGATCATGTACACTTCGATCCCCATCGCTTTGAGCCGCTGGACTGCCTCTGTGGAAGTCTCTTTGAGAGTGTCGGCAACGGCGACGATGCCGAGAATGTGCTTCTCGTCAGCAAGGAGCATCGCGGTCTTCCCCTCATCCTCAAGTGTCTGCATCTGCTCTTCCGCTTCCAGTGTGGAGACGGTGATCTTCTGCATAAGTTTGCGGTTGCCGAGGAAGTACGTCTTGCTATCGATCTCCCCTTCCACGCCGTGGCCTGGAATTGCCTTGAAACGTTCGGCGGCAGTGAGTGTCGTTCCCTTCTCCTTCGCATGATTGACGATACTCTCGGCGAGAGGATGCTCAGAGCCTTGCTCCAAACTCGCAGCAATGCTCAACACATTGTCTTTCGATCCTCCAAAAGCAATGACGTTCGTCACCTCCGGTCTCCCCTTACTTAATGTCCCCGTCTTGTCGAAGATGATGGTATTGATCTTGCAGGCAGCCTCTAATGGTTCGCCACCGCGAATGAGGATGCCATACTCCGCACCTTTGCCCGTTGCGACCATGATGCTTGTGGGAGTCGCGAGGCCGAGCGCGCACGGACAGGCAATCACGATGACCGAAACAAAAGCAAGGAGCGCGAATGTCAGCTCAGCACCGAGCAACCACCAAATCACAAAAGTGAGGATCGCGATCCCGATCACCGCGGGGACAAACCACGAAGACACCCAGTCGGCGAAGGCTTGAATGGGTGCTTTAGAGCCCTGCGCATCTTCGACAAACCGGATGATCTGCGCGAGCGCGGTCTCACTCCCGACTTTCTCCGCACGGAATTCAATACTCCCGTGCCCATTCATCGTCGCCCCGAAGACCTTGTCACCCTCTTTCTTTTCCACTGGAATACTTTCACCGGTAAGCATTGATTCATCAATGGATGTTAACCCCCTCGTTACCATGCCATCAACAGGGACTTTTTCACCGGGACGGACAATGACGGTGTCCCCGACTTGTACTTCTTCGATGGGAATATCCAATGTTCTCCCGTCTTTGAGAATGCGCGCAGTCTTCGCCTGGAGTCCCATGAGTTTTTGGATCGCTTCACTGGTGGAACCTTTCGCGCGTGCCTCCAGCCATTTCCCAAGAAGCACAAATGTGATGAGCAATGCCGCCACCTCGAAATACAGATCGTGCACTTCTCCAAGGAGCGATCCGTGCTCGAGGATATGAACAATGAAGTTCCAGAGACTATAGAAGTATGCTGTGGACGTCCCGATCGCGATGAGACTGTCCATGCTGAAGGTGCCCATCTTGAGACTCGACCAGAAGCCGCGGTAGAACCCGTAGCCGAGCCAGAATTGGACTGGTGTTGCAAGGAGGAGTGAGAGAAAGCCCATGTACGGAAGAAGCACCTCATGGAGGGGAGAGTTCGGAAAAAATGAGACAATCATAAAACCGAGCATGGGGAGACTCAGAGTAAGTCCTGTCCAGAACTTCCAGCGGTAGGTGGCGATCTCCCCAAGCCTCCGCTTCTGCTCCGCTTCCCTGTCCTGCTCATTGGCCATCACAGCACCGTATCCCGCTGCCTTCACGGCGGCGATGAGACCTTGTTCATTGACTTGCGCAGGATCGAAGCGAATGCGTGCTTTATTCGCGCCATAATTTACATTCGCTTCTTCAACCCCTGCAGTCTTCTTAAGCTTGCGGGTGATGAGCGCACTGCAACTGGCACAGTGCATGCCGGTGATAGAGAGAGTAATCTGAGAAGACATAAACGGAGGGTGACTTGCCGGCCGTAGTCCGCCTCAGGCGGACGAAGGCTGGACTTTATACGTATCGCCGAGCGATTCGATCTCCTTTGTCCAAGCAGAAAGATCAAACTCGTCATTATGTTCCATAGTGACGTTCTTGGTACCTATATCAATAGTGACATTCTTCACTTGTGGAAAATCCGCACTCACGTCTTTGATCATCGCCGCGCACGATGCGCAGTGAATACCCGGAATGGATACCATTGTTTGCATAATATAAATAAGTTAAAAAACTAAAGAATATTCCCCACAATAAATCCCACGATCACCCCCATAAGACCAACTGAAATACCAAACCAGGGGTCCCCTGAGGACAACGTCGCACGATGAGGCGCAGCTTTTTCGGGAGAATCTTGCCAATTAAGAGAAGTCATATATCAAATGGGGAAAAATAGTTAAAGAACAGTAAAGGAAACGCGCACCATCCCCATTGAACAGCTAAATGCCAAGTTGCCGGGATGTGGAGCGGTGAATTCAATGATGTTCTCACC
>JACPXZ010000020.1 GCA_016196225.1 Candidatus Peregrinibacteria bacterium | reverse complement strand
TTGAGGGCATCTGGTCAATCACAACCAGTGCCTCTCCATACTCGCGAATCTCTCGGAAAATTTTGTCCATCACGCTCTTGGCTTCCACATTCCAGTTTTCCTTTTGTAACAGATGGTGAGCCTCCTCTATCACAGAGACATGCAGGGCGCGATGTTGATTCTCTCGTTTGTAGAAGTAGATAGCACTCATTAAAATCTCCACAAAGAACTTTGCCTCTGATTCAGTCAAGGCATCCAATTCAAAGACGAGATTCTGGTTTAACCAGTGATGGATAGGAGGCGTGTGTTCAACATTGAGCACATGGATGATAGTGCCGTAGCAGAGTGCCTTGACTGCTCGCTCTGCTGACTGAAGCCATTGGAGTTTTCTCCAGTTTGCAGGATAGGTGTGGAGTTTTTTAAGCACATCAAACAGCGTCTTTGTGTCCTTACCGAGAACATCTTGGAAAATCACTTCACACCCGTGTCCAAGAAAATAGGCATGCGAGATACACTGGATGAATTGTTTGAACCACGCAATTAACTCAACCCTCGGCGGCGGAATAAGTGGATTGAAAGAAAAAGGTGAGATGTCTCTACCGACGGTGAAGACACGAACATTGTGATGTGTAGCCAGTAAATCCCGATACCCTGCGCGTTTCCAGTCAAACACCAGCCAGGGAATGCCTTGTGCAGTCAACCCCTGCAAGAGATTCAGCATGGCGTTGGTCTTGCCTCTGCCTGTCTGAGAAGATGCCGAGATGAAAAAAGTCCTCGTCTCTGAGAGCCATCGGATACACTGGTTTTTCACCTTGTAACACGACGCCAAGCGGGTATTTACCAGAGCCGAGATGTTCTCGCGGTGCCTGAATCCCGCTCACCATCTGAAGATAGGTCAGCCGTAAGATTCTCTCAGCAGTGCGTTTGTTTTCATCATCGCCCGCAAGATACAGGGCTATCAAGGGATTGATTCTATCGCCCAGAATGGGCTTTAAGGCTCTGATGATGTCGTCAATGTGCATGAAAGAACATGCAGAAATGAGTGTTATTTGCTTTGCGGAAGTGGAGTTCCGCAATCCACTCTTAACAAGTCTCGGCATCGTGCAGATTTTTAAGGTATAATAGAGCGGGAAGGTCCCCTTTCAGGAAGGAATCTCCTCCACTTTAGAAATCTTTAAGAACTTTGAAATGAAAGGCAAGCGTGATGACAGAGAAGGAATTATTGGAGCTAATCAGGAAGGGCGAAGGTCAAACACTGGAATTTAAGGATGACAGAGTTCATCCAAGGTCATTCGCCGAAACATTGGCGGCCTTTGCTGCCGCAAATGGCGGTGTCGTTTTAATTGGCGTTGCAGATGATGGCACGATTCAAGGCGTTTCTCAATTTGAACGGGTACGGGACAATCTCATCTACGAAGCCGCTGGGAGGAGCCATTGTGAACCGCAAATCCAACCCATAGAAGTGGAAAGGATAGAGACGCATGATGGTAAGATTGTGGTTGCTGTGACCGTGCCTGCGGATTTTGAGACCTTACACAGCGTGGCAGGGAAATATGTCTTGAGAGTGGGTTCTCGGAACGAGCCACTCACCCCACGAGAGCTCCGTCGCTTGATGTTTTCCAGGGGAGAAGTGAGCTTTGAGCGTCTCGCTTGTGAAAGGGTCAATTTGTGGGACTTGGATCAGAAACGGATGACCCGCTATATCCTCAAACACGAGGAACATAGCGGTCGTCCTCTCAATCTCTCTCAAGGTGAATTTCTTCTCAACCTCGGCTGCGCCACACGGAAAGAGAAAGAAATTATCCCAACCCATGCTGGAGTCTTGCTTTTCCATGAAGAACCGCAACTGTATTTTCTCCAGTCGCAACTCCTCTGTGCCCGATTTAAGGGTACGGATGTCATTGAATATCTGGACCGCAAAGAATTCCGCGGTCCCTTGCCGGAATTAGTTGACCAAGCAACCCGATTTATCAAATCCCACATGCGAATAGGTGGACGGATTCCAGGGATTCAGAGAGTGGATTATCCAGAGTATCCAGAGGTCGCTTTCAGAGAAGCCATTATCAACGCGGTGATTCATCGGGATTGGAGCCTTGAGGGAGAATTTATTCGTGTGTTTATGTTTGATGACCGCATTGAAGTGATGAGCCCTGGGAGACTTTTACCACCCATTACCATAGAAGCCATGCAGAAGGGAGAGGTCGAATCAAGGTTGAGGAATCCCGTCATCGTCGAGGTGTTGGATCGACTCGGCGGCTACATTGAAAAACTCGGCACTGGCATTCGTCGAATGATTGACGCCATGAAGGAGCATGACCTAGAGCCACCACGATTTGAGTTGCAGGGCGACCTCTTGAAAGTCATCCTGCGAGGTCCTTTCGAGAGGTTTATGGCTCAAGAAACCATGCCAGAATGGGCAAAAGGACTCAATGAACGCCAAACCAAAGCAATCGATTATGCACAAGCGCACGGAAAGATTGCCAACAAAGAATACAGAACTCTCAATCATGTCTCCCATAAAACGGCGCATCAGGATTTAACGGATTTGTGTAAGCGTGGTATCTTGAAAGTTGAAGGGAAGGGAAAAGCAACTCAATACGTCGCCGGTCGGGTGATGATTAGGTGATGATTAGGTGATGATTGTGCCGAGTTTCTCTTTGATAACACGGAAAGCAGAGGGGGACTTATGATACGCTGAAATAAGTTATCGGCAATTTATTGGCAACATTCGGCAATGTATCGGCAACACCCATTGGAGAAGCCGCCAATAGGTTGAATTTCTGATCATCTCAGAAACCTCACCATCCACCCATCCAACAACGCATTCTGTAATTCCTTCTCTGCCTCTCTCAACTCTCGTTTCAACACCACCGTATCCTGCCAATGCAGTAATTCTTGTTGCCGGTTTTCTTTCTCCAACTCTGCAATCTGCCTTTCCAAAGAGATTCTTCTCCTGCCTTTGTCTATGTGTATGAAGACACTGGAGCCAGTTTCATTGTGACGTTGATAGGCCCTGGGGAACGCTGGATGGTTGAAAAGGAAACCAGACTTCCAGAGGGATTGAATGAGAGGCAGCAGAAAGCGATTCAGGTGATTCGAGAAAAGGGATGCCTGACGAATCGTGACTATAGGGAATTGACAAGACTGGGAAGAGTCTATGCCCTCAAAGAGATCAATCAGATGGTCGCACAGGGAATTTTGGTCAAGAAAGGGAAAGGTCGTTCTGTCTATTACACGCTGGTGAGCGATTAGTGAGCGATTCAAAGGAGAGTGTCTTTCAACAAAGGCAGCTCGTTGACCGCCACTTATCAGCCACTTGGACCTGATGAGGCAACACGACCCAACATGATGTGGGAGACGAACGCTAAGGTCTCCTCACGAAGGAAACGAATCTCAATGGGAGAGTTAAGGGAGAATTAGGGGGTTATCTGAATAGAGTGTTTCATCAGCACGCCTTTTGCTGACTCTCTTATGGCAACCCAAAGATTAGAACGCTATGCTCATGCTTTCGCAGACGCAACGATATACCTTTCAGGAGTGGCAATCCAATTCTTAGGATTGTGAAAGAAAAGATGAGATTCTTGAAGTCATTAAGACTCTCAAAATGACTGATAACCAGGAGGACACAACTATGAAATACTTTCTCTTTAACTTGCTTCTGGTCACTTTAATCGGGGTTTCTGCCAGTCTCTCAGAGTCTGCACTCTCTGATAACATGGTGCTTTATCTGACCTTTGATGAAGGCACGGGGAAGAAGGTCAAAGACCAATCCAAGAATGGCCATGATGCCAATATCATTGCCAACACCAAATGGGTAGATGGGAAAATTAGCAAAGCCATAGAAATTACCGCTGAGGGACAAGATTGTGTGAACATTCCCGCGGCCGAAACGCTAAAGATTAAAGGCGAGATTACGATGATGGCATGGGTTTACCAGAATTCGTGGACAGCATCAAGCGCGCAATGGTTTGACAAAAACTGCCATAACGGCGGGGAGAAAAATTCCTATGGCATGGGAGTCTTCGGCACTAATATTCTGATGATGTTAGGTGAAACTGGTAGCAGAAAAGACCACAGCGTCCCCAACGCGATGAAGGATAAACAATGGCATCATATTGTCGGGACTTACGACGGCAAAACCAAGAAAATCTATCTGGATGGCAAATTACTTGCCGAGCAAGCGGACAAATTTGATTTTGCTGGAACCAATGACTCAGACCTCCGCATTGGATGTTCAAAGGATAGACCTCAGTACACCTTTGATGGAGGTATGATTGACGAATCCGCTGTGTGGAGCCGCGCCCTCAGTCTGAACGAAATCCAGCAAGCCATGTCAGGCAATCTGCTGGCGGTTTCTCCGCAAGATAAACTTGCAACGACATGGGGGACGATTAAGCAGAAAGAATGAACGCTTGATAAATCGCCTGAGACAGAATGGCGGGCAGTTCTTCTTGCAGCCATTCTTTGACGCCCTGAGCGGACAACCATTCCCGCAGGGCTTGGTTGATTAAACGCTGGTAGCCACGACCTTCAGGGGCAAGTTGCTTAAATGGTTCAACAATCTCCTCATCAATCCGAAGGGTGATGCGCGTTTTGGCGACCTCCCGTCGTTTCTGACGGGCATCAGGACCCCACTGAATTTGAGTCGGAACAGGTGTATTTTCTCTCATATAGGCTTGGTAATCAAAGTCCTGGTCTGTTGTGGTATTCATCGAGCCATCTCCGCCGAGTCACTCCTGCGTCTCTTTTTTGTTGGAGTCCACCAATTGAAGACGCCACCCATCCGGGTCTCGGAAATTCACGACTAACCTTCCTGTTGCTGAGACAAATGTCGGTTCACCCTCAATCACAACTCCTTTGCCTAACAATTCCTGATACGCTTGGTGTGCGTCATCCACCCGAAAGGCGATATGGTTTAAGCCGATGTTTTCTTCTCCGCTCACCTGGTGGATTTCAAAGAGGGGCTGATTGTCTCCTTCCAGTCCCAGCTCGACGGATTCGCCGTGATGTGAGGTTCGTCTTTTGAGTTGAAATCCGAGCGTCTCAAACAGTTTGACATAAGGCTCAACCTCTTTGACAATCAATTCAATATGGTCAATCCTTTTTACCATACTCTACTCCTTTACTTCCTGTGTTTTGAGCCCAATGTGCGCTCATACACCTTCGCCAGCTCGAGCAATGCCTCCGCTTCTTCATTGGTCATTGCCCCAACAAGCCGTTTGGCTTTGAGAATTTCATGACACAGGATTCGGTGATGAAACCACTCACCTACTTTCTGTGGCCAACCATGCTCACGGTAAGCATTCTGCCAGATGCCATCAATCTCCTCCGTTGTGTAGGGTTCTACCCAATCCACTGCCTTGTGAAGGTTGATGCGGTTCTCAAGGACACAACACACGCGACGCACCGCCTCTGGAGTCATCTTCCACAGCTCGCGCAGGTCAAGGTGGTAATCACGCGGGTCATCGGGGTCATCAGTGTTATCATGTTCGGGTGTCCCTCTCTCACCCGTTGGGTTGTTTGATGAATCGCTTTCTTTATGGTCAGTAGAGGAAGAATCCTGTTGGTTGGCTTGTTCCCCTTCCTGCTGTTGTTCGTGCGGGGTTTCCGTCTGCGCGTGCTGTTTTTCCTGCTGTGCCTTCTTCTGTTCCTCATCGCGTTTCCGTCTCATGCGGGCTTCTTCCTCGTCCAGCACCATGTTGTACGCCCGCACCCCAAACTCTTTGTCCATGACGGTATGCACCCTGCAACCGAGTGCCTTGACCTTCATAATGACCTGTAATGTCCTGTCCGTTCCGTCCTCAGCAAACCCATATTCTTCCACCTTGTCCTTGAAATAGAGACACACTTCCCTCTTGAACTTCTTGGACCGGATGGTGCCATAGAAGGCTCGGGCGTATTTCTCGTATGGTTTCAAATCTTCTTCATCAACTCTCTCCGCCTTTTCATCCGCCGGTTTCGGACCGGGGTCCTCGTTTTTGGTATCGTCGCCGGATGAGAGAGTTTTACTCTCTAGATTGCGAAGCATCTCTTTAATGTGTCGCAAATCATGACAGATGGTGTCAAAATTTGGTACATTGGACTTTTTGCTTTGACCTCTGGGGTTCTGTGTTGAGGTTTCTGCTTGGATATAATCCTCAACTTGTTCAGGCGTTGGCGCGCCCGGATGAGTCATGCGGTTCTGTTCTCGCTGTCGTCGTTCCTCTTGTTGTTGCTCTAACG
>JACPXZ010000019.1 GCA_016196225.1 Candidatus Peregrinibacteria bacterium | reverse complement strand
GCATCAAGCACGCCGCAAAAGATCTTACATTTTTTGAAGACCGCAAAGATCTCTTTGATCAACTCATCATCACAAGCAATCTCAATGACATCGTCGTTTCCGTCCGCGGCCTCCTCCCCCATCTCGCTTAGTGCCCCGGACAGCACGCCGCAATCTCCTGAGACACTTTCCCTGCAAATTCTTTCTCAAATGCACGAGCAAATTCCTGTGCCAACGCATCTGCTGCTTTTTCGTACGTTGCCGGACCTTCCCATGTGTATTTGGGACATTCCTTTGGAATCCCAAAATGAAATCGCTTATCTTCTTCACATGACACAGTATTCAGTTCCCCGGAGAGGGCTGCATCGACGAGTTGCCGTGTGAGGATGATATCCATTCGCGTCGCATGGGGATATGCTCCCCCACCCCACCCGGTATTCACAAGAAACACATGTGTCCCATGCTTCAATATTTTTTCCCGGAACAAATCCAAATATACCTGCGGTCGGTACGGCATAAAGGGCCCGCCGAAAAACCGTGAGAAGGTCGACTGTGGGGTGGTCACCCCTGTTTCGGTCCCCGCCAACTTGGATGTGTATCCCATCAGGAACCAGAGCATTGCTTGATTGGTATTGAGTTTTGCAATTGGCGGGAGAACTCCATTGGCATCCGCTGTTAAAAAAACGATGGACTTAGGATGTCCTCCGCACTTCTCCTTTTTGATATTCTTTAAAGAGGTCAATGGATACGAAGCGCGCGAATTTTCGGTGAGGCGGCTATCGTTCAGATCAACCGAACCATCCGGATAGACCATGGCGTTTTCGATAATGACGGCCCCCCTCCTTAATCCTCCCCCAGTGGGGGAGGTAGCCTCGAAGACAGCCTCATAAATCTCCGGCTCCTTCTCCGCATTGAGATTAATCAACTTTGCATAACACCCGTTCTCCATATTCGCGATGCCATGATCGGACCAAAAATGCTCATCATCGCCAATAAGTTTGCGGCGAGGATCGGATGAGAGTGTTGTTTTTCCCGTTCCGGATAACCCGAGGAAGAGGTGGGTATCTCCTCTTTCATCCTCTACCGCCGAACAATGGAGCGGTAATACGCCGCGTGCAGGCAAAAGATAATTCATCACCGTGAACATGAGCTTCTTCGCGCAACCAAGATACGATGTCCCGATAATCACTCCGCGCTTGCGATGGAAATCCATCGCGACACATTGATGGGTATCATTGGACAACACAAGTAGTTCAAACCCTGCACCAGTCGCTTCGTTCCACTCCGCTCCGATGCAGGGCAAGAACATGTTATGGGTAAAAAGTGCCGTGAGTGCTCGATCCGCGGTAACACGAACGGGGAGCGCATATGTCGTATCTGCTCCGATGGTGCGCTCGGTCATGTACACACGATTCAAAGCTCCCAACTTTTTTTGGGTATCACGGAACAACCGATCAAACGTTTTTGGATCCATTGGGTTACACATGGAAAAATTCCAATCTACTGTCTCTTCAGTATATGTATCTCGAACAATAAACGTCTTCTTGGGGATGCGCCCGGTGGAATGCGCCGGATTCCACGTAGCAAGTGCTCCTGACTGCGTCACCACCGCCTCTTGATTAGTCACTACTTCATGAACAAGCTCCTCAACCCCCCTCTCCCGACGCATGACACAGAACTTACGCATGTTGCAAAACACGTAAAGATATACACGCCTGATAAATATTCTCAAAAACCTGTTCAATCTCCCCTTCCGGAACCGACGAGTATGCAATCCGAAGCATGCGATCCCCGATGGCAATCACCCCAGTATCAAACTTTTCCAACAGCAGTTTTCGCACGCTCTCGGCATCCAGCCCCGCTCCAAGTTCAAGACACATAAAATAACCGGAATTAAATGGAAGCGCATGGAATACCGTCTTGTACTTCTTATTCTGAAGAACCTCTTTGACCTTTTGATATCGCCCTTTGAGTATCTCAAACTTCTTCCGTTTTTGCGCATTGTAGGATGCAGTGGCATAGAGATGCGTCAGCCAACTTTGGGAAATATGCGGCGCATTAGATACCGTTGCCCGGACCACGCCCGCCGCTTTATCCGCAAGGACCGTCGCTTCCTCCTCCGTCATCCCCTTCCGCGAAAACGTAATAAACCCCACCCGATGTCCCCATACAAAATCTTCCTTCGTCGCTCCATCGATCTTCACCGCCAAAAGATTCTCATGGAGATTCGCAAGCCGCGCAAAAAGAGATTCGGTATAAATCCCCTCTTCGTAGACAAGGCCGAAGTAGGCGTCATCAATAAGCACAATAAGCGGACGGCGTTCTGCGGCTTTTTGAAGAATACGAACAATGTCATTTGCTTCTTTTTTAGTCACCGTATATCCCGTTGGGTTGTTGGGAAAATTTAACAGAACAATCGCACGTTCTCCAGTCACCTGCTTTAATACATTCGCCAATGCGTTGGTATCAAATCCATCCCCCTTGAATGTATTAAAAAACCGAAGACATGCTCCATACATCTGCTCAAAAATCATTTCATAATTATCCCAATACTGCTCCGGGATGATGACTTCGTCGCCAGCATCCAAAAAAAGATACCCCGCAACCGACAGCGCCTGCGTGAGACCCGAGGTCACGACCGGAACACTCGTGCGACTTTGGAGCGACGGATTCTTCTCCCGTAAAAAATTCATCCAGGACTCCCGCAATTTTTTCACGCCAAACCCGGGAGCATAGGGATACACTTCCTTTGGATCGAAAGTCACAGAGCAATCATCGCATTGTAGTCGCATCGGCGTCCGATCATCCTCCAGCGCAATTCCAATAGTGGCATCAAAGTGTTTGCCGCGTGCTTCCGCTGCCTGACCGAGAACCCCATGGTACGGGAACATCATCGTTGTTCCTCGATCCGACAAAAAAGACTCAATGCGGACCATATGTTTGCTTTAGGCTATCGGAGAATTTATAATCAGCAACTCTTATGCCCTCCAAAACCTTCCGACACCGGATTGAGCGCACAAGGAACAAGCATTCTCGGGCACTGTATCAGGGCAACACCATCATTATCCGCCTGGCCAAAAATCTCTCCCGGACCGAAGAACACGAGCATATTGAAGATCTCCTCCGCCGCATGCGGGAATACCTTAAGGAGGAAGCGCACCGAAAGGCAATCGACCCCTTTCGTCCACTCCTCGAAGGAGGCCGAACTCTCACGGTACGCCTTGCAACGGGCAAATCCTACCACTTCGTTCTCTTCCCCGCCCCCCGTACCCGCATCCAACGACACTGGGAGCGATTCCGAGTCTCCATTGGACCAAACCTCCGTCGTCTCTCCCTCCACCGGCTCCTCTGGAAGGCTCTGGCCCACGCCGAAGCGCCCCGCATCACAGGTTTGGTCGCTCGACTGAATCATGAGACATTCCGCGCGCGGATCCGTCCGGTCAACCTCCGTTTTGCCAAATCCCAATGGGGCAGTTGTTCCCCCCGAGGGGTTATTATGATCAATACCGCCCTCCTCTTTGTCCTTCCCTCCATCCTCAAATACGTGATTATCCACGAACTGGCGCATACCATCCGGCGGGATCATTCCCCCACCTACTGGCGTGAGGTACAATCCGTCATGCCGCGCTTCCAAGAGGCCAAAAATGCTCTTGAGGACTATCGTCTGCCTATTCTTTAATCATTTGCTAAATTCATAGAAATATAGTAAAATATCAATGTATTTCTATTTCTTAACACACATACACATATGGGACCGTTCAAATATCTTTTTTCGGGAGTACGACTCCTGACTGTTCTTAGTATCACCGCCATCGTTGGTGGGATCGTCCTCCAAGGGGGGGATATTGCCGAGACCGCAAGGCGTTTCTCAGATTCTTCTTCTCAACTCCAAGGATGGGTACAACGGAGCTTTTTAATAACGCAAGCACAATGTTCAGGATCCCCGCCCACTGCAACATCACAGTGTTATAACGGAGTTTGGGGAGAGCCAATGGGTGGATCAACAGGAGGAGGAAGTACGGAAGGGTGTCCAGGCTCACAGCCAACAACCACTTCTTGGTGTGATTATGGAACTCACACGTGGAAGGAATCTAGTGGTGGAGGATCGACCGGTGGGTACACCGGAGGAAGTGGTGGAAGTTGTTCGGGATCGCCGCCAACATCCAGTTCGTGGTGTGATAATGGAACATGGAAAGAATCGACTAGTGGTGGATCGACAGGAGGAACATGGGGAGGAAGTGGTGGAAGTTGTTCGGGATCACCCCCAACAATGAGTTCGTGGTGTGATAATGGAACATGGAAAGAGACGGGTGGGGGTGGAAGCACGAGTGATTGTCGGGATATGGCCGGATACAACAACTGCTTAACTTCTGGACGAAGTATGAGCGACTGTAACAGTGCCTATTGTTGGTACAACAGTGGGGGATCGACAGGAGGAAGTGGTGGAGGATGTTCCGGATCGCCGCCAACATCCGGCTCATGGTGTGAGAATGGACAATGGAAAGCATCAACTTGGGAAGCATCTCCCGAGATTCAAGAAGCGTGTCGTAAAGAGTGTAATGAAAAAGGAACAGGATTCCCCCTCAGCGAATGTCCAACCTACTGCAAAGATGGAAACTGGAGTGGACCTAGTGGAAGTAGCGGTGGAGGAGGATGGACCGGAGGAGGCGGATCATCCATGCAACGGTGCTTTTATCCCAATGCAATGATCAATAACGCAAAGACAGGCTTCACGGTATGGTGTGAGGCAGATTACTTTAATTGTCACGAAGGCAGTCCGTCCGGACAGTCTATCCCCAATGCCGGACTGCAACTCGGGTCCCCGAGCTCTTGTGAAGGTGGCGGATTTGGTGGAAGCAGTGGTGGAGGATGCGAAACATCACCGGGAGGTTGTGGCGGAGGAGGTACGCACGAAGGTGGATGGAGACCATGCGAATCGTTACCGGGTGGCTGTGACGGAGAACCAAAACCATGGACACCGCCGGGCTTCGATAAGCCAGCCGCAAAGCCCCAGTGTTACCTGGATCCCGCAACGGGAAAAATGTGGTTTGGCAATGCGTCGATCAAAGGGTGGACACAGCTGCCAAAATCTGATTGTGAATCGAAAGGTCTTCATCCAGGCGAATGGTCTCATGACCAGCAACATCCTTCAACCGGAGGGGACTTTTCCGGCGATCAAGGAGACACGGGAGGTTTTGGAGACCACAGGGGAGAATGGGGGGGCAATGGAGACTATATGGGAGATATGAGTGGCGAGGGAGGTCGTGAAGGAGGAGACCATTCCTCTGAAGACAAAGCCCAACTCGAACGGGAGAAAAAAGACATGGCCCGTAACATGAGTCAACGGGCGCGCGAAGTCAAAGATATGCGCCGCTCGCTCAAGGACAGCCGATCGGATAACGCCGCTCTTGCATCAAAAATTGATCAATTCGAACAGAGCATCGCGGGAGTAACAAACTGTTTTGCGAACGCCACCAGTTTCGATTCGATGCAGGATTGTCACGATCGTAATAACGATCTCAATGATTTGACTCAAGATATCTGGTCTGCGCTCCAGGCAGGGAACGTTGGGCGTGATCTCAAAAATCAGGAACGCGAGCTTAAAGATATGGCACGCGAAATCGCGCGTCTCGAACGAGAAGATCGGGATACGTCTCAGTTGAATTCTATTCTCGAAGAGATAAAGAGCACGCAAGCAGAGGTACTGAATCTCCTCAACAATGACCCCGACGAAGCGCAGTACAGGATGCAGGATCTTGGCGACCTTAAGCGCGACTTCTGGGATGCCATACAAGAGGCTAATAGTGATGAACAGCAAGCGCGCATGCAGAAAGACCTGGAGCGTGGATGCAAGGACTTTGAGCGCGAAGCAAAGCGTGCGCCAAAGGAACTGCGATCAGAGGTTGAGGAACTTCTCGCAGAATGTAAGACGATCGTCGCACAGGCGCTGTCCGATCTTAAGAGTGGCGCAGAGCCATGGGAGGTGGAAGAAAATATGCGCGATATGCAAGACCTCTGGCCGCGGTTCCAGGAAATCATGGAAAGCCAGTGGAGCGGAAACGATTGTCGAATGGCAGAGCGAGGTCTTGATGAAGCAGAACGAGCGATCGAGCATGAGGCACCAGATATTATTGATGAGGTCCGTGATGAAAACCCTGCTGTTGCCGGTAAGATGGAGACGCTGCTGGATAAAGCAGAAGCAATTTTGAACCAAGCAAGGGCTGACTTGGCAAGCGATGATTGCGCATCCGCAATGAATGCGATGGATACTCTCCATCATGATATCTCGGCAAGATTCGATGCACTGATGCGTGAGGCCGGTATCGAGGATGACTTTGAAGATGATGATCACGGATATGTTGACTACGATTCGTTCGCCGATGACTTAGACCTCGATTTTGATCGCGATGAACTCATCGGACGCTTTAAAGATAACAATTACGACTTTGAAGACTTAGGCCTCATCCAGCGCATCGCAGCAGAAGTACTGCAACAGTACTTTGCCAGCCAAAAAGATTCCGGCGCACCCGATATCTTAGGGTCTCTGTCAGCACTCGGGGTCTCCACAGCGGATGTCCAGAGTTTGCTCGAGACCAAAAACGCTCTCCTCGCGGAAATCAATGCACTCCGTACAGAGATTCAGGGTCTCAAGGCTGAGTTGGTCGCAATTGCGGACGAAGTAGGTCGATTTACCTTTGGTGAAGAGACAGCAAAAGAAGCTGAGAAATTTGTAACAAACGAACTCCCCTACCTCGAGCCGGAAGAAGCGGAGGAACGCTGGGAAGAAATTCAGGAAGCCGCAGGAGAGGAGCTCTATGATGATGGTATCATTCCATTCGAAGATACACCGGTCGGAGAATGGTACACGGACGATGCGCAGCAAGCTCGTGATCTTGGACTCGTCGAAGGAACGGGTGAATCGGATGGGACAGAGTTGAATCCCACAGGGGAAACGAACATTGCCGAAGCATTGACGATGTTTGCCCGGCTATCTGGTGGTATTGACGAAGATGCCGTCCCCACCTCCGATATCGGGACAAGTCTCCCCGAATGGGCTGAGTCTGCTGCGGGGACTCTCGAAGATGCGGGTATCGATCTTGACGAAATCTTCGATGAGGATACCGAGGCTGCAGATCCCATTACACGCGAACAAGTGGCCATCCTCCTTGACGCCGTTATCGATCTCCCGGAATCCGATCTCGACCTCACCCATACCTTCAGTGATATCGCCGATGCCAGCGCCGACGGGCACGATGCTATTGCTGCCGTTTACGAAGCGGGGATCATGGGACAGGATATTGATGAATTCAGGCCAGATGACTCGCTTAATCGCGCCGAACTCGTGACGGTCCTCAACCGGACCCATGAAGAGTTTGGTGAAGGTGATCATGAGTAGGTAGTATTCAAAAGAATAGTGGCATAACAAAAACCGACCCCTGAGGGGGTCGGTTTTTTATTCTCTTATTACCTATCCGGCCTCAGTCCCCCAAATTCTTTCCATTGTGCCTGCCGCAATTTCAACGTTGCCTCAGGAGCAGCGCCGCGCATCTTTACTGTTGCCAGATCATTAAGCATTCCCTCCCGCATGGCCGGCGGTTCCTCTTTTGCCACAAGAGAAATACAGAGTTCATAAAACCCCGGCAAATATTGCTTTAAGGATTCTGGACAGACCCGTGCGCGACGATAGCGCCGAAGGAGTGCTTTTTCGTTCGGCTCCAAACTCTCTTTCTGCAGAGTCGGTTCGGCAGGAGCGGCAGCATGAGCGGGTTCGTCGGTGTGAAGATTGTCAATAAATGCATCCCAAAGTTTGGGATCGTTGATGTCCGGACAATGATAATCAATCCCAAAACGGCGTTCACCGAGACAACGGTCAACGGCCTCCGAATATACCGCACAGAAGGCATCACTTGTGGCCAGAGCCGCATCTCGAGCACAGCGATCGACCGCATTGCTATAAAGACGCCGCTGTACTCTCCGCTGCTGCTGATGTTCCAGCACCACCGGACGAAAGTCTCCCAAGCCCTCGCTCTCCTTCCCATCCTCATCCTGCGAACGAAAAAGCGCCCGCGTCGTCAGCGGCACCACAACGACCGCCACCACCATGAGGACCGTCAGGAGGTATACTTCGCTGTGTGAGAGAGGGGAGAAGGAAAATCGTTTCTTCATAAATCTGATCATTGTACCAAAAAAGGAGAATTATCGCAATCCAACCGCCTTCCGCACACGTTCCATAGTCGATTCGGCAACAGAGCAAGCCTTCGCAGCCCCCTCTTGCAAAACTTTCAGAATATAGTCCTTTTTCTTTTCTAGCTCTGCGCGCTTTTTTCTCATCGGCTCAAAGACATCCATAGAGGTTTCGAACAGTTTTTTCTTGGCCTCTCCATACGCCATTCCCTCCCTGTATAGATCGGCAAGTTTGTTTGATTCTTTTTCACTTAAAAACAATTTGTGAATCTGATACACCGTGCACTTGTCCGGATTTTTGGGGGCATTGGCCGTGAGCGAATCAGTCACAATCCCCATGATCGCCTTTTTTATCTCCTGCTCACTCCCAAAAAGCGGAATGATATTCCCGTAGCTTTTACTCATTTTTTGTCCATCGGTTCCGGGAACAACGGCCACTTCCGGTCGAACTTCCGGTTCGGGTACTACAAGCGTACCACCACCATAGAAATGATTGAACTTCTGCGCCAAATCCCGTGCGATCTCGACATGTTGCTTTTGGTCTCTCCCCACCGGGACGATATTCGCATCGTAAAGCAAAATATCCGCCGCCATGAGCACCGGATAATTAAAGAGTCCGACCGTCGCATCGATCCCCTTCTCCACTTTTTCCTTATAACTCACCGCCCGTTCGAGGAGACCCATCGGTGCAATACACGAAAGAATCCACATCAGTTCTGTATGTTCAGGAATCATTGATTGTGCATAGATCGTCGCTTTTTTTGGATCAAATCCGCACGCAAGATAATCGAGCACCGTTTCGAAACGCATCTGACGAAGTTCTTTGGGGTCTCGCACACTCGTGAGTGCATGGAGATCGGCAATAAAGAAGAATGATTCGTCCGCCTTCCCAACATATTCAAGATTGGGTTTAATCGACCCAAAGTAGTTCCCAAGATGCAGCTGGCCGGAAGGTTGGATGCCCGATAAAACTCGCATAAGTGGATTGTAGCATCGACTCACTATGACAACACTTCCTCAAACGCCCGCGGGAGCGGCGCTTCAATATGAATCCTCTCCCCCGTCACCGGATGCGGGAACGAAAGTGTGGAGGCATGCAGAAAAAACTTTCGGTATCCCGTCGCCTGGGTAAACCGCTGATTGAATTTTCGATCTCCGTACAAAGAATCGAGCACTAATGGGTGCCCGATGCCTGCAAAATGCCGCCGGATCTGGTGATGACGTCCCGTCCCTATTTCGCATTCGACATAGCAAATATCACCAAGTATTTTGAGGACATGATAGGTCGTGAGTGCATCAACCAATTCTCTCCCATCACGCACGGGCAATCTGATGCGAATCTCTCCCCTCTCCCGCGGCCTCCCCACAACAATCGTCCGATACACCTTCTTCCATCCCAAAAACTTCGATTCCTTTACGATCGTGGCAACCTTCTTACTCCGGGCAAAGAGCGTAACGCCCGATGTTTCAAAATCAAGCCGGTGGAGTGTCTGCAGTCCGGGATAATCCTTTTTAAGAAAATCCAGTAACGGGAGTTTACCGAGTTCCCCTGCCCCTTTCACCACGAGTTCCCCCGAGAGCTTATTCACCGCGAGCAGATATTCATCGTCATAGAGAATACGTTCCTTGTTGATAGGCATGCCTACAGTGTACATTGGCATAGTTTAATTTGGACGATTAGCTCAGCTGGTTAGAGCGTACGATTCACATTCGTAAGGTCACTGGTTCGAATCCAGTATCGTCCACCATTCGGCCTATGCCTTCAAAAACTCCGGAT
>JACPXZ010000022.1 GCA_016196225.1 Candidatus Peregrinibacteria bacterium | reverse complement strand
GCATCCGTGACAGAAATCTTGCCGGAAAGGACATGCTCAACGAGCGCAGCCTTCATTTTTGCGAATTGGTAGGCGTGGTGGTACTTCATGCCGCCACGATAGACCCCTAGTGTGTAAGCTTAATTGCTGCAATAAGAACAGTTCGTGTACAATACTCCTGACCCTCCTTCCCCCCTTATGCCAATACTTCTCATTATCGTCGCTATTCTATTTGCATCGATCGTCCAAATCCCCACGACCTTTGCCGCATCACAAAAAAGAGAGCTCCGTACATGCTACGAAATCACCGATAAAAAAGTTGCGCAGGAGTGTATTCAAAGTATTCGCGGGAGACTGCGAAGTGGCACGCTCCAAAACCTTCGTCCATATGGAGGCGAGGCGGGGATAAAGAAAACCCCCGTTCCAAAAAAACCCGATGCGCTTCCCCCCGCCACTCTCCGACAATGCCAAAAATTTGAAGTCAAGAAAGACCGCGAGCGGTGCCAGCGCGAAACACTGGAGGGGGTCCGGGATACTGCCCGCAGTCAGCGCAAATACACACGAACAATCTCCCGTCCCACCATTCTCAAACCCGGCCGACAGTCGTGTGACCAATCCCAGGGACAAGAACGAACCAATTGTCTTCAGGACTCCCGTAAACTTCGCTCTGCGGATACCGCTACAATCCGTCGCGGCGGTCGTCGTTTTGAAAAAAAGCTGCCCTCCCGTTCCCTAACGCCGTTTGAATAGATCGGCTGCATGCTTTGTTTTTCACAATGACAAGCTAGAATCCCCACATGAATATTGCCGTTATCGGTACAGGGTACGTCGGGCTCGTATCCGCTGCGTGTTTTGCAGACTTGGGTCACGTCGTCATCGGCATGGACATCGATAAAAAGAAGATTCGACTCATCCAATCAGGTTGTAGTCCTATATATGAACCTAGCCTGGAGGAAGTACTAAAAAGAGGACTTCAAAGCGGCCGGTTGTCCTTTACCACTGATCTTAAAAAAGCACTTAAAGAATCTACGGTTGTCTTCAGTGCAGTGGCGACTCCGCCCAATAAAGATTTTTCCGCAGACCTCAAAAACATTTTTGTTGTATGCGAAAATATTGCAACTATCGTTGATCATGACATCGTTTTTGTTCAAAAATCCACCGTGCCAATTGGAACGGGCACCGAATGTGAAAAACGCATTGAGAAGATCCTCAAAAAACGCGGCGAACATTTTCGTATCCCGGTCATTTCGAATCCCGAATTTCTGCGCGAAGGTTGCGCGGTAAGTGATACGATGAAACCCGATCGCATTGTCATTGGCATTAACAAAGATGACACATACGCACAACTCGTAATGGAAGAAATCTACAAACCCATTACACGCGTGGGGAAACCATTACTTGTTATGAATCGCGAGAGTGCGGAAGTCGTGAAGTACGCGAGTAATGCCTTCCTCGCCACAAAAATATCATTCGTGAACATGTTCACCGAACTTTGTGAACAGAAAGGTGCAAACATCCGCGATATTGCGAGAGGCATGGGGCTCGATGAACGTATCGGCCCGAGATTCCTCCATGCCGGGATCGGCTACGGCGGGAGCTGCTTCCCGAAGGACGTTAAAGCACTGATCGCATTAAGTAGAGAGCTTTGTCTCCCCTTTCCTATCATCAACGCGGTGCATGATATCAATGAAAACCAACGGAAACGATTTGCGAAACAAATTCTGAAGGCTCTTCCTCCCAAAGCAACCGTTGCCGTGTGGGGATTAAGCTTTAAACCCAAAACGGATGACATGCGCGAGGCACCCAGCATCGAGATTATCCACGCTATTCTTGAACACGAGAACGTCGTGCGTGCTTATGACCCAGTCGCCATGCCCAATGCCAAAAAAAATCTTCCTAAAAACGTAACCTTTGCTTCCTCTCCCCTGCACGCCGCCAAACATGCGGATGTCGTCGTCCTTCTCACCGAGTGGGATATCTTTCGCGGGATGAACTTGAACGAACTTAAAAAGACAATGAAAGGTCGTCACCTCTTTGACGGCCGCAATGTTTACGATCCAGAGGAGGTGAAGGAGGCAGGACTCATCTATCATGGTATCGGTTTATGAACATACTTTTGACCGGTTCTGCCGGATTCATCGGCTTCCATACCGCAAAGGCACTTCTTGAACGTGGGGATACTGTCATTGGGTTCGATAATTTTAATGAGTATTACGATCCGACTCTCAAAGCCAAACGAAATGAGATCCTTGAACAACACAAGAATTTCTCCCTCATTCGCGGAGATATCGCCGTCAAAACAGAACTTAAAAAAGCATTCGATCTCATAGAGAACGGAGATATGGTCTGCCACCTTGCAGCCCAAGCGGGAGTCCGGCACAGCATCGATAATCCCGAGATCTTCCTTCGGGATAACATCCTCGGATTCGGGAATGTTCTGGAGTTATGCAAAACAAAAAAGGTAAAAGGATTGATCTATGCGTCCAGTAGTTCTGTCTACGGGGATTCCAAAGAATTCCCGCTCCACGAAGAGCTGAATACCGATTATCAAGTATCCCTCTACGGCACCACCAAAAAGACAAATGAACTCCAGGCCCACGTTGAGCACGCCCTCTTTGGCCTACATTCCACGGGACTCCGATTCTTTACCGTGTATGGTCCTTGGGGCCGCCCCGACATGGCACTCTTCCTCTTTGCAAATTGGATCATGAATAACCAACCCCTCCAAATTTTTGGACAAGGTCAAATGCAACGCGACTTTACCTACGTCGATGATATCGTTGCGGGGATCATTGCATCTCTTGATAAAAATTATCCCTACGAAATCTTCAATCTCGGTGCCGGCCATACCGAAGAATTAATGTCCTATGTTTCTGCACTGGAAAAAGCTCTTGGAAAAGAAGGGAAGAAGGACTTCCTCCCCATGCAACAAGGTGATGTGGTAAAAACGTCCGCTGATATCTCAAGGGCACAAAAAATGCTTGGTTTTTCGCCAAAAACAAGGATTAGTGAAGGGGTCCCCCAGTTCGTCCAATGGTATAAAGAATACTATAATTTCTAGAGTGCTTGCCCTGAGCTTGTCGAAGGGTGGAGTGGTACAAGAAATATTATAAGATTTAGGATTATATTCTCTCTCCCTTTGCCTGCCGGCCGTAGCCTTGGCGAAGGCTGAAAGGGAGAGAGTTAGAGAGAGGGTTGGGAATGTACACTCATGGTACAAAAAAGGACCTTTGGTGTTTGAAACCAAAGGTCCAATTGCTCAAGAAGAAGCAAATCTTCAAGTGCTCGAGATTCAGGCCTGCCCCGCACCGGAACAGAGTGACTGGTGCTGGGGAACTACCAGGCAGAGGCCAGCCCAATGCCCGGATACGGGCCGTCGTCCCAATGGCTGTCGAAACCCAGCCGACCCTCATTAACCCTGACGACGAGGCGGAAGCCATAGGAGTGGATATCCTGACAGCGAAGCCACCTCGAGAAGAGCCACTCATCCGTCACAAGTTTGTGGAGGATGGTGGCGTAGGTGACTTCGGTGCCGTACGGCACTCGCTCCCCTAAAAGGAGACAGCGGATCTGCTCGCTCCGCGGAAAGTTGACGGTCCCATGGACCGCACCCCTGCGAAGGAACATCCACCCACTCCCACAGAGACGACACCCAAGATCCTCGTTGTGGTACCAGTTCTGGTCCCAGAAGAGGTTCTTCTGCCGCACGATCTTGACCCCTTTGAGAGACATGATGGTTGCAGCAGGATGCCTCGGCACGAGGATATGGGTATCCGCGTGCCGCTCGAGGAGATCCGCAGGATACGGAACGACTTCGAGCATCTTGCGTTCTCCCGCACCAAACGTGTACCCGAGGAGCTGCGTCACGAGATCTGGACCGTAGGCAGTCCGGACGATCTCGAAGGCACGCTTGGCAGGGGTTTCCCCATAGGGAACGGTGACATCCGGGACACCAGCAAGCCAATTCCTGACGAGACGGGCACGGAGTGCCGGATCGTCAATGGGTTGTTGGAAGGCAGCCCAAGGAAGTCCTTCATCCTGAAGGACACGGTGGAGACTCCCGAGTCTCCCAGACACACTCGCAGGGTCGAGGCTCACAATGCGCTCTGGCATCGCTGACCTCCTTTCGTGAAAAAACATGAAACACGGCATAACTCACGGTGAGGTATGCTCCTCAATCTCGATGCTGTTAAAGAGCAACAAATGAAATTATACTATATTCTATTAATGATGCAATAGCTGACGAATCTCTCCTATGGAGCCCCATACCCCAATTTCTGCACACGGTGATAAACAAACGACACTCTGTGCTTCGGGTAACAATCCCGGTTTATAGCGCCGAATAGGCACACGGCTTTCGTACTGCCACTCATGCCCAAAGGGTCCGGAAATGAGGATATCCCCTGCTCCAATTTTTTGAGGCACCTGCGATAGGACACGATGAGCAACATTTTGAGAATCATCAAAAATACACTGCTGAACAAATACCAAAAACATAACGACCATCAATCCCAAATAGCGACCGACAGGAATGTTCTCTTCTTTGAGGAACAAAATCATTCCACCGATCAGTAATGGGAGAAAGAGAAGGCTGTAATACGCCCGATGCGCGAGGAAGATATACGCGCAAACCAGAATCAAACTTGCGATGAGCGGGATACTCTTTGCCCGCATCATCCCAATCACACCGAGTACACTCACGATCACACTTCCCCCAATCATCCATAAGTT
>JACPXZ010000016.1 GCA_016196225.1 Candidatus Peregrinibacteria bacterium | reverse complement strand
TGATGCCGCTGATTACCGCCATCGTGGTCGGCCCCTTTGCTTATCAGCGATGGAGCGAAGCCCGTCGATTAGAAGAGATTCGACAAGCCAAACAACAAGCCGCTCAAATCGACGCCACGCCTCTGGCGGATTTCCTGAAGGAGTTGGAACAAACTTCGCCGGAGAAAACGCTGCTGGTGTTGTATACCGGTAACACGCAGGCCCACCTTGAGCCGTGCGGTTGCTTCATCGGTCAATCCGGTGGACTGCCCCGGCGCGCGGCTGCCGTCAAACGTATCAGAGAGAAGGGCTTTGACCCTTTGTTAGTGGACCTTGGCGGTCTCCTCCCTTCCGAAGCTTCCAAGATGCCGGAAAGTTCCTTTCAGGAAGTGGCTCTCTCCAACGGGGCTGACGGGACATCCCCTGACTCTGCGACCCGCTCATTGGATCGCTTGCGAACCCAGACCGCCCTTGCGGCGATGGAGGTCATGGGGTATCAGGCAGTGGTGCCGAGCCAAGCGGAGGCAAACTTCGGGACGAGTTTTGTCACGGACGTTCTGAGCAATCAATCTTTTCCGCTGTTAGCGGCTAACCTTGAAGCCGCCGCGCTGACGGTTCAACCGTTTCTGCTGAAAACCGTCGGTGGCAAAACGGTTGCCCTGATTGGCCTTGCAGGTCTGGAAGAAAAGCCGACGTCCCCTTGGAAAACGGAATCCCCCTTTGATGCGCTGGACCATCTTTTGCCCCAGATTCAAAGCCGAGCGGACTTCGTCGTCGTCCTCAACAACTTTTCAAAAGAGCGGAACCGGGAGATTGCCCGTCAATACCCAAACCTTTCAGCGATCTTGAGCGACGAAACCGGCGAGTCGGAGCAAGTCGGAAACGTCCTTCTGGCTTATAGCCATTCCAAGGGCAAGACCCTGGGAGCGTTGACCTTGAGCATGGGAGGCGGGGTGCCGAAAGCCTCGGCTCAACCCATTGCCCTGACGGAAGAGTAAGATTAGGTATTGACTTTTTTGTTCAGATATGTTAATATATATCCGTTATGGACAAAATATACCGTCCCCACGAATTTGGAAAACTGATAGGTAGAAGTTCTCAGACCCTCCGTCGCTGGGATCGGCTTGGGCTTCTCAATGCCCATCGGACACTGACTAACCGCCGCTACTACACCCATGACCAATACCTTCAGGTGATTGGCCAAAAAGCGAAGGAACGTCAAATTATCGCTTACTGTCGTGTGTCTAGCACCGGGCAGAAGGGGGACCTTGTGAATCAAAAGACCGCCCTTGAGCAATTCTGTATCGCCACCGGCAAGCCAGTGGCATTGTGGATGGAAGACATCGGCAGCGGGCTCAATTATGAGCGAAAACACTTTGTCCGATTGATGGAAATGGTTGAACGCGGAGAAGTGTCTGAAATTGTCATCGCGCATAAAGACCGTCTGGTACGCTTTGGCTATGAATGGTTTGTGAAATTCTGCCAAAATCACGGGGCCACCCTCACTGTAATGAACGCTGAAAGCCTCTCTCCAGAAGCAGAAATGACCAGAGACCTCTTGAGCATCATTCATTGTTTTTCGTCACGCCTGTACGGTCTGCGGAAGTACAAGAAGCAAATTACCCAACTTGCCCAGGAGAAACCCCTTGATGAGAACCATCCGCCGAAGGAGCCTCAAACTCAATAGGGAGAAGTGGAAACGCCTCGTCGAATTGGTGCATTGTTATGCCCAAGAAAAAGATGCCCACCTGGTGTTTTTCGCTTCTGATGCCGCTTTTGCGGGCTGTGCCAGCGATCGGTCAAGAAGAGATCACCTCATTCGTGCCAGCTTCCGCAGTCCCTTTGCCTTACAAGCTCGCCAATGGAAACTCGCTCTCAAGGATGCTTACGAAACGGTCCAGAAGCAGTGGAGTCAAACCGCAGCGGACTTGCGTCCTCGGATTGCCCAAAAAACAGAGTGGAGTGAAGAAATGAAGCGGTATGCCTATTGGGTGCTAAAAAAGCCGCAAAGAATGGCACAATTGTGCGATGGTCCTGCTCCGGAACCTTCTCATTTTTTAATCGACCCCAAACCACAGCGAACTGTCTTTTCCTATCTGCGCCGGGTGATACGTCGTCGCCGTGGTAGAAGACCTCGTGTGAGAAGGGCCAAAAGTGCCTGTTTTGACCCCAATATGTATACGGTCTTTTTTGAAAACGGCACCCAGTACATCAAGGTGATGTCACTAGAAAAAGGGAAGCGAATCGCCATTCCCCTTTGCGGAAACACACCGATTGAGGGAAATATCCGCCTGGTGTTGGACCAGGAACAAAAGCGTGTCGAAATTCACTTCACAGCGGAAATTCATCCCGCCCCGAAACTTCACTCTGAACCCTGCGCTTTGGATGCCGGAATCAGCGAAGTGTTTACTGATGAACAGGGGAACTGCTATGGAGAACATTTTGGCCTAACGCTGGGCAAGATTTCCGAAGAATTGAATCAAAAAGGGCAGGCCCGCAATAAACTGTATCAAATCGCCAAAGAAGCCCACCAAAAAGGAGATGTTAATTCATCCCGTCGCTGCCGGAAATTCAATCTGGGAAGAAAGAAACTTCAAAACAGAAGGAAGACAGCACGCACCGAAATCGCACGGCAAATCAACACCGCAATTCATCAGGTGTTGTTAGTGCGTCAGCCCCAAGTTCTGGTCACAGAAAAGTTGGATCTCCGCGGCAAAGCCAAAAGTAAAAAATTATCACGGCGCGTGTCGTATTGGACACGTCGCCTCTTGAAAGAACGAATCGAGTTTAAGGCGTCGGCGGGAGGTTCCCGTCGAGAGCAGGTCAACCCGGCGTATAGTTCTCAAACGTGTCCACCCTGTGGGTTTGTCCATCGGGACAACCGGCGGGGGGATACGTTTCAGTGTACCCATTGCGGACATAGAGACCATGCTGACCGGGTGGCCGCAGCAAACCTGAAGGCAAGGTATAAGGACCCGGAAATCACCCTTTACACGCCTAAGGAGCGGGTCAAAGCCATCTTGCTTAACAGGTTCAACGCCCGTTTGGAAAGTAGGGGCGACCCGTAGAAAGGGGAAAGTAGAAAGTGGAAAGGAGAAAGGGACAGGAGATACTTCCCCCTTTCCCCCTTCCACTTTCTACTTTGCCCTGGGGGCGACCCTGCGACTGTTTCGGGCAGGACTCCAGAAACGCTTGTGGGAGGCTAAAATTTGCAGCTTTGCAGCTTTGCAAATTTGCAAATTTTAGCCGCTTGACCACACCGTCAATCGGAGAGCGAAACGACCGATGCAATCCCGATTCAAATCGGGGGAAAACATCGGTGCGAGGCATTATCATATTTGATTATGTTTCAGGAAACAGCAGCGAGGCATATTCCTTGATTAAGAAAGTGGAGAGTGAGCTTGGCCCGTCCCTAAACTTGATGGGTTATATCTACTTCACAACCTACACAATCACTACAACAGGCTACGGTGACATCAAACCAATGACAGGATATGCGAGGTTCGTTGTCACGCTTACAAATATGTTTGAAGTCGTCTTTCTGGTGATCTTTTTCAATGTGCTGTTGTCGATACAGCGCCCCAAAAATAACAGGGAGGCATCTCAATGACTCATTTGAAATGGATCCTGACAAGATTCTACCTCTGTTTAGCCGTTCTTGGATTCGCCTTGAACCCAAGCCTCGCCCAGGGCTTGGACGAGCCTTTGATCCGAAACAATTTACAGGTGAAGGCGATCTTAAAAGAAGAGAGCCCCATTTATTCAGAGCCTTCGACCCGTTCCAAAGAGGTTGATAAGGCAAATCAATTTTCTATCCTCTTCGTGTTCCAGCCGGACAGCTCTTCGGGGATGACCCAAAACGGCTTCTATCGTGTCGGTAAAGGGCCCCGTCAAACCATCGGCTGGATTCATGAGTCTCGCGTTGAACTGTGGGACCATCGAGAGTGTGTGCGATTTACTCCCCTTTCCGGTCGTGAACCGACACAGGTTTATGGAAGCCTGAGCGATCTCAAGGCTGCCTTACGATTGGGAAATCCAAGCGGGGTCAAGCCAATCGCTTCAGAGCCTGGGGAGACTTCAGAGCTGCCCTTCGCCATGCTCTTACCTGTTTTATCCAAGCAAACCGTTTCGGTTGGGTCCCAAGTTCACACCGCCTTAGAGATTGCCTACCTCGCCAACGAAACAGGCTCGCAAAGGGGTTCTGCTGGAAGGAATCCGTCTCCACAGACGCCATATCTTGATATCTTGTTCGTCATGGATACAACCTTGAGCATGAGACCCTATATCGAGAAAACGAAAGATATCATCGATGAAATTGCACGCAAAGCGTTGGGCATGCGTGAAGGCGGCGTGAGGATCGGATTACGATGCTACCGTGATTACGGCGACCCCGATTACGTGACCCAATCGTTCAGTGACCTGACCCCGGACTTCAGAACAGTGAAACGGATTCTCGATCGCGAAGTTCATGCGGGACCCAATACAGTCGGTATACCTGAAGCGGTCTTTGATGGGTTATATGCGGGAATCACAGAAACGAATTGGTCGGAAGGAACGGGATTAAGAGTGATAGTTCTGGTGGGCGATGCGAGCAGCAATCCGGTAGGCGACCCCAACAATCCAAACCATTATGATGAAGCGAAGCTGGTAGCTCTCGCCAGTCAGAACCGTGTGCGCATTATCGCCTTGAAAATCGTTTCTCACTTCGATTCCGATAATTTGATTCATAAAAACCAGTTAAAAACAGTGGCTCAAGGGAAAGAAGCGGGTGACCGTGGAAGTTACCACGAAATTGAGATTTCGCCCTCAATGACCTCCACTTATGTCGAGCAAGTGGCTTCCGAAGTTGAAGTTGAAATTGCCCTTATGGCGAAATTAATCGAAGCCCAGAAGGACTCTAACCCACTTGATGACCTGTCAAGGTCTGAACGCGCAATTATCTTAAAAAATCTGCTTCCAACGAAACATCGATTGGCACCACCGGAATTCTCTAACGGGTGGATTTCCGACAGAAATCCCCACGGAGAACTCCAAACAAAGCCTTATGTCTTTTTATCTTTCGATGACCTCGAGTTAACGCTATTTTATATGCGAGCCGCCATGACTCTGGCGTCAACAACGACTTCTCAGGCTGTCACAGCCCTTTTAGTCACAATCTCCTCTGAGACCGGCGAGGAGTTGGAAAAAGAGCGGCCTATTAAAGCGCAGTATGAAAAACGACTGGGGCTTCCTTTTCCTGGCCAGACGCTTGCTTTCACCTTAGATGAGATTTTAGCCTGGGGCGAAAGCCGCCGCAATGACCTGACCGAAAACATTAACCGTAAAATCAAGCTACTCGAGACACATAAAGCGGATCCTTCGGTTTGGTATACGACAGAGGGGATTTTTAAATACACTTTTGTTCCGTTGGATTATTTTCCTTAAAAGTAGAACCAGCCGCTGGCTGGTTCATGGGCTTTATGGAACAAGCTTAAAGCTTGCTCTACGGATTCGCAAGTCCATCAGCCCATAAGCCTTTCCTTGTAGGAGATTCACTGGCATGACATCGACTTCAGAAGCATCTCTCTATACCCTAACAGGCGTTCAATTTGAGTTTTTGCGTTCCCAGCGGACACGAAATCAAAATGAACCCGTTCGCTCGGGTGAATTCACGCTCGGGCCGCTTGACCTCGAAATCGCCAAAGGGAAATTCACATCAATCGTGGGGCGAAGTGGTTCAGGCAAAACCACACTGCTCAGTCTTTTAGGACTACTACGCCGACCAACCCAAGGCAGCATGACGATAAACCTCTACAACGAGTCGTATGAAATCGCGAAGCTTTGGAAGGCTGAACAGGAACTTGAAGCTTTTCGGGCAAACCATATCGGTTTTGCGCTTCAAAAGGGGGAGCTCCTGCCGCATCTGACCCTCTATGAGAATGCAGAAATGGTTCTCCGGTTTCTAAAAAAGAGAGATCGACTGCATCAAGATTCGCTGTCTAGCATCTTCAGGCGTTTGTATGATGAAGGAGAATTCTTGGGGGAAGGAAAACAGGATGACCTGAATCGGGTCATGCACAGCAAACCGCTGGCTGTGTCTCAGGGGCAATATCAACGAGGTGCCATTGCGCGTGCCCTCGCGAACCAACCGCCGATCCTTCTCGCCGATGAACCGACGGGCAACCTCGACGAACTGACAGGCCCTCAGGTCATCCAGATCTTTCGAGAGATTGTAGACAAGAGTATCGCGGAAGGCAATCCCAAAAGCGTTATTGTCGTGACTCACGATATGCTGTTGGCAATCCAATTTGCTGATGAAATTATTGTTTTGAGCAAAGGCAAAAATGTTTCTCACTATATTTCCCACAAGGAAGCTGGGGCAAAAAGCTGGCAAAAAAAGCTGGAGGATGGGAATGAAACCTACACCAGTTCGGATTTGGAAGAACAGCTCTTGAAAGACATGGGAAAGGAAAAGACAGCAGAATGAGATGGCCATTAAAGATGAGGAGAAGGAAGGGAAGAATTGGAAGAATGGAAGAGCCTGTCGAAAACGAAGTGAAGGAAGGGAAGAATTGGAAACGCACACGAGATCGTTTGCTACTACGACCCCGAGCTGCAATATGCCTATAAATCCGCGCAATCTGGAGTTCTGAACGGGCTGGCAGCGCCGATAAGCGGAGTCCGCAAGGTTGACCCGCTCGACTCCTGAAGGAGGGAAGATATTCTCATGTTAAGAATAGATCAGCATAAATATTGTTTGCAACTGGCGTTAAAGGACCTTTTTCATAATCGTGTCTCAACTCTCCTGATCATAGGAGTCATCACCGCTATCTGCCTGCCACTCCTGATTATTTCTTCTTTGCGAGAAGGCTACATCAGCATATTCAAGCAATCCATCGTTACTTCAGCACAGGCTTTAAGAATTGACGCCGTAGCGAAATCTACAATTGCGGAACAACAATATATCACAGACAGAGTGCTGCATGAATTCAAGAGTCTACCTGGCGTCGTTGAGGTCGTGCCCCAGAGAAGTCGAACGGTCAACATTTTGGATAAAGAGAATAACCAGGTTGATTTTGAAGCCCTAACGACAATACCAACTGACCCGGACCTCAAACGTTTCGGCTTTGAAGGAAATTTCGTTTCGGCTGATGTCAATGAATTGGCGATCATTATACGCAAAAAGGAGGTCTTGAAGGACTTAGGATTTGAAACAGTCCCTCCGACTCTAAAGGTCGTCGTTACCCGAACGGAGCAAGGCAGAGTCCAATCCTTTTTTCTCGATAGTAAAGTCGTCGGAACCCTAGAAGGTGGACCGTCAAGAAAGGTCTATATTCCCGTTCCTATGGCGAATAAATTAGAAAGATGGACACTCGGTTTCAGCGTTCCAGAATATGGATTGCCACCTGCACCCTCTCAGGAAGAAGCTCTAAAAGCCCCAGAAGCGGAGTCCTGTTTAGCAATCAGCCCGTTGCCACTCACAGAGGGCAAAAAGCAGTTGCTTTCCAATATTGGAATGCAAAAAAAAGACATGGATTCCCCCTTTGAAGAGCTATACTTATACACGGTCATCCCAAAAGCGAAAGGGGAAAAAATTACTGAAAGCGTGAGAGGGACCATTGAGGACACTTTATCCGGCGATTTAGACGTGGATGTTATTTTAAACGTCAAACCGATTCAACTCAATCTTGAAGGCAGAGAAATTTCCCTGCACCCATCCGTCACAGCGGATGCCCGAAAAGAATTTTTACTTCTTGCAGGAGGATACTGGCTCAACACGCAAAGGGAGCGCTTTGAGATCGTTTTGCCCTTGGAGGCTTATGTCAATTCTAAGGGGAAGGGGCACCAGCAAGAAATCCCCAGAACCGTAGAAACCGTCATTGCACAAAATCCGGTTCAGTTTCGGGTCGTTGGGACCGTAAAAGGTCAGGTTGGCTACATGGACTCTATCCTCTTATATCGGTTACACCAATTGCTGAACAATGAAGCCACTTATAACCTGAAACATAATGCCTTCGATGTCAACGCCAAAAGCCCGTATGAAGATCGATTCCTGAAGGTGCACGTCCATGTGAAGGAAATCGAGGATATCCTTCCCGTTGTCACCTATTTTGAAGCCCAAAAATATGAGATCTACGCATCCTCAAAAGTCCAGGTGGAAGCTCTCAAGCAAACGAATCGGATGTTAAGAAATTTAATGCTTCTGGTCGGCATAACAGGCGGTTTGGCGGGCATTGCTTCTCTTTTCGTGTTAATGTATGAGGCGATCAAGCGGAAACGCAGTGAAATTGGTATCATGCGGGCAATGGGGCTTTCAAAAGGATTTATTACCCAAATCTTTTTATACCAATCCGTGTTTTATGGCCTGGTGGGTTTCGCCTTCTCCTTCCTTTCGTTTTACATTTTAACCCTTATTTTGGATAACCCCACCGGCCATGCTGTTTTAGCGATACCAGCAGGACGACCAGAGAGCAGAATTTTTCAGATTAGCCTCCTCTTAACGTGCGGGTTTATTTTGGGAGTCATTGGGATCAGCCTGATTGCCGGCAGGAGCGCCGCGCAATCGGCGCGAAACGTCGATCCGGCGGATATCCTTTCGGGGAACTAATACTCCAATATCATTGAAGGCGAAGGGAAGAATCCCCTTTTGCTGAAAGGTGAAAGCGATGAGATTTCTCTCTCTGATCACGGGAATTACTTTACTGATAGCAACTAACGCCTCCCTGCAAACGCCCTCTGAGGTCAGAATACATATTTTGGAGAATAGCGAACTTTTAGGGCGAGTGGAAAACACCCTCCATCTCAGAAACAGATCGCTCGCAATAAAGCTGCGCCAATCCCTAAGCGAGCCCATCTATTGGGGATTTAAAGCTCAAAAGAGCGATTTAAGGGAAGGTCAGATCCGTTTGGTATACGGGACGCCGATCTCAATAGAGAGCTCATTGTCAGATCTCTCCATGTCCGAAAAGGAATACGTGACGCTCCTCAAGCAAGATGGCATTTCCCCTGCTATCGAAGTGTCTACCCAAGAGAAGCAATACTGGTTTACACTTTTCCCCAAGGATTATGCCATACAAACGGATATAACCCGCATCGTCGCTCAATTGAAGGAGTCTTCCGGAGAGCAGGGAGACCCGCAAAATCGGATGAAATCGTTGGACGAAGAGGTCAATAGCGTGCTCCGACAGGTGGATGGGTTTTGGAAAAGTGGAACAAGCCTTTCGGAGGTGAAAAGCCTCAAGGAGCTAGAAACAGAATTAGGAAAAGCCAGAGAAGAGAAAGCCGATTTACAGCGTGAATTGGACGCCTTGCAAAGACAGTACGAGATGACGACGCAACAAAAAAAGACTGTACAGCAAAATACGGCGAAGAGTACGAACAGCATCAAGCAGTTAGAAACAGAAGTCGGGAGATTGAAAAGCGGGAGAGACCAGTTACAGCACGAAGTGGGGGTCTTGCAAGGAAAGTACGAAGAGGCGACACAACAGTTTGAACGTTTACAAAACAAGGTACAAAAATTGCGTGTCATTTACCCGGGGGGGCAGTCTCCACTGGAAAGAGAGGCGATCATCGCTCCGACTTCCCTTGCAAAGGTAGGTACTTTGGAACTCCAGATCGCCCCAACAGAGGCAGCGCTTTTTCTCGATGAGGTAGCGGTTGGGTACGGGACAGCGATTACGGCTCAATTGCCCGTCGGTTGGCATTCCGTCACTGTCACTGCGGAAGGATATGGTCCGCAGCACATTATGGTCAACATTCAAGCGGGAGGGACTCTCAAACGCACGCTTCATCTGTCACCTGAATAAAATCAGCGAATCCACCAATCGGTCAATCGCCGATTCATCCACCGTTTCACGCTGGGACGGCAGAAGCAGAGTGCCCTCTCCTCGGCGGGGTGGGAGCAGGATGGAACCATTGACACCATTTGGCATCCCCTATTGGACGCGGTGGCTCATCATCGCGAAATTATTATTTCTGGTTCGCCCGGCTTCCGCCATCACCGTCGGCGAAAGGGCACCAGATTTCGTTGCAGAAGACGTATCTGGAGACACCGTTCATCTCAACGATGTCTTGAAAGAAAAAGTGGTCATTCTCTACTTTTGGGATGTTCGATTTTTTAGCTGTCATCAAGGTCTTCAAGAGCTGCGAAAACTCCACGCGAAATATCCGAATCAGCTCACTATCCTTGCTGTCAACATTGACCCATCAGCTCGCTCAGAGCTCCAAAATTTCATCCGTGACCAGCCGTGGGATGAAGCGATCGGCAAACTCCTCCTCAATAGAGGTGGAACCGCTCAGCGCTATGATGCAGAATTGAGTGTGCCTGTCTCTTGTATCATTGATCAGGACAGCCGTGTACGCTTTTATGAGCAGAGCTTTGACAAAAAAAAACTGAAGCAGGCCGTCAAAGACCTGTTACGTAGGGACTCGTGGAAAGGGCTGTGGGGACAGTATTTGTTGACGACTGATGCTCTCAACGGTATGGATGATCTCGACGATGGTGATACCTATTTTCGCTGGGGCAGGGGGGATGTTTTCAGCCTCGCCTTCTTGCGCGAAGGCAGGAAACAGTGGACACTTGGAGTTCAAGCGTCTTTTTCTTATCAAAACCCGACAGAATATAAAAGCAAATATTCCCACTCGATGGGCGAAGTGGTTAGCGGAAGTGCCACCCTTTCATTTGGACCGCCTCCACTGTGGCGGCATTTTAGCATCAGTCTTTCGGGTGGGGTCGCAGGATACGAGCGATTGGACGAAGACGCTGAATCAGAAATCGGGTCACGCTCCCGAACTTCCCCCAATCCGATTCAGGAGACTGTCAAGCGTTCGACGCATATTATTCCCGTTGCAGACTTGAACGTGCGGCTCTACATCATCGATTCGATTTCGCTTTATGCTTCGGGCGGAGTCGATCTCGACGCGATTGCTTCAGCGCTTGATAACGTAGAGTCCGTTTTACAAGAAGAACACGTCTATCACTATGAGGCAGGTATCCGCGCTTCTATCACCCGCCATTCTCATCTGAACGTTGGATATGGACAATGGCGTTTAGGAGATCGAAACGTCAAAGGACTACAAATTGCTTATGGATACACATTCTAATGTCTTTCCAGATATTAAAATCGTCCAAGTCCTCCTCCAACCACGAAAACACCAAGACACCCAGCGCGACGCTTCATTGTGTCTTGGTGACTTGGTGATTTGTCCTCTTCATTGAATGGACGAATCATTTTTCAACACCAACACAGTCAGGTGGTCAACGATGCAAGCGTCAGTCAAGTCTCGATGTCAGGCAACAAACCAAGCAGGTCAACAATGTAAGCGTCAGGCGACCTCTGGTTCGGATAGGTGTTATCAGCATCAACACTTCCCTGATCGGGATCCACGGTCCTGGGAAATATTAAAAGCAATAGCACCCATTGTTGAGGGGGTAATTGCCTTCATTCTTTTGTGTGCGGGGATCGGTTTTTGGAGTACAAGAATCACCTCCGATATAAGTGAATCGAAAGAGGATATAAAGCAGATACAGGACAAAGTAGACCCAAATTCCCAGAGACGCGGTGGAGGAAGTCAAACCCGATTGGCTCTGGCAACCAGTTCCAAACGGTTTCCTGATCGGCAAGTATGAAGTGACTCATGAAGAGTATCAGGTCCTCATCCCGGAACATCAATACCCACCCGAATGGGCGCGTCAACCAGTGACCAACCTCACGGAAGAAGAGATCCAAAAATTCTTGGAGGCGTTAAGTCGGGTGTATCCACAACTGGATATCGGCCTGCCCACTGAGAAGGAGTGGGAATACGCCGCGAAGGGCTCTGGAAGAAATCGGTATACATGGGGGAGCGAGTTCGAGAAGAACAAAGCCAACGTTGGGACCCAAAAACTGATGGAGGTGGGGCTTTTTCCCCAAAGCGAGAGCTGGTGTGGGGTCTCAGATCTCATCGGAAATGTGGCGGAAGTTTGTGAAATCGATACAAAAACCTATACCCTAAAAACAGAACACCACCTCGTCGCAAGAGGGGGGTCTTATCAATCCGATGCGCGTGACAGTCGGACTACCTTCCGACACTTCCTGTGGACTCCCAAAAGGGATGACATCGGGTTTCGGATCGTGGTCAGACCCAAGAAATAATCGTCGAACGCAGAGAACCACGTCTTATTGAGGTTGATATGAAACGAAAACAGATCGCGCTCATTTTTTTCTGCGCCTTAGCCTTTTCAATCTTCTCTTCTTCTTCCCCTGTCTTCGCCAAGATAGAACTCCTTGAGGCGGACGAGGTGGAGGTGATAGCAGAAAACGGGCTAACCCTTCATGAAAGTGAACCTGACTCTGAAGGGAAGCCCGGTAAGGAAAAAGGTCATGCTGCCAAGGGAGACAAGCTCACGGTGATTCGTCAACCGAAACCGGAGACGTCGTGGTGTGAGATGAGATTCATCAAGCCAGATGATAGCACCATCGAAGGTTGGGGGGATGCCCAACAGGTTCGATTCATCCCTCCTACCTATCGTCCGGGTGATCGTCTCCCAGTGATTTTAGCGGTTGATGTTCTAAAGATTCACATCGCCCTTTACAAAAAGTTATTTCCAACTCAGTTTAAGATGATGACCGAGACAATGAAGCCCGGAGACACCTTGACAGTTATTCAGCAATTCAAGCTAAACCCGCGTTGGGTTCAAGTGCAGACGCCAACCGGTCAAACAGGTTGGGTAAACGCCAGCCGTAAGTATGTCACACCCATCACCGCAAGAGTGACCGAACCTCCGGCAGCGGAGGAAGAGCCCCCATATCCCGTCCTGAAACTCGAATACTCAAACTTGGAAAACAAGCTCAAAAAGATCGAGCCTTATACAAAAGAGCTTGAGGTAGAAAGGGATCAGTTAGCGGATCAAGTGAAACGATTGGAACAGGAGAAGACGGACTTAGCCAAAAGAAACACGGAGTTAGAACAAAAGGCAAAGCGAAAAAGACCCTTAGAAACTGAAGAGGACTCGCTCAAGAATCGTCTCGATCAAGCGACAAAAGCACTCCAAAATTATCAAAAAGTGATGGGGGATTGGATTTCCGCCCAACTTGAAACCAATCCCGTCACGCCTTCCCCCTGTGAAATTCCATTGCCGAATTCAGAGAAACGCATGCACTTCGTGTCCGTTCCAGCCGGCGAATTGACCATGGGGTTATCGACGGAAGAGGTCAATGCCTTCATTCGGGAGACGAACAATCCCGCCTACGACGTGGAAGAAGTCAAACCCGAAAAGCGCGTGCAACACGTTAATAACGGTTTCATGATCGGCAAGTATGAAGTCACCCATGAAGAATACCAAACCCTCATCCCAGCTCACCACTATGCCTCTTTCTCGGCACGGCAACCTGTCACCAACCTCACGGAAGCTGAAATCCGACAGTTCTGCAAGGCGTTCAATGAGGCATATCCGCAACTTTCTATCGGGCTGCCCACCGAGAAAGAGTGGGAATACGCAGCGAAAGGAGAAGGAGGGAATCATCGGTACACCTGGAAGGGCCAGTTCGATAAGAAGAAAGCCAATGTGGATTCCCAAAAACTGATGGCGGTTGGGCAAAAAGCCGAGAGCGATAGCTGGTGTGGTGTCAGTGATCTCATCGGGAATGCGGCGGAGGTTTGTGAAATGGAGACCGACACCTATACCCCAAAAACAGAACAACGCCTCGTCGCGAGAGGGGGCTCCTATCAATCGGATCAGGATAATAGTCGGATCACGACACGACACCTCTTGTGGAATCCCAAGAGGGATGACATCGGGTTTCGGGGAGAAGCACAAGGGCAGTTGGCATCCTTGCAACTCAAACACACCGACTTGGAGAAGGAATATAACCAGGTGGTTCTTGAAGGAGATCACCTCAAGAAAGACAAAGAGCAGCTGGAGAATCGAGTGAGAGAGTTGGAAGACAAGATAGGGCTTTTACAGTTGAAGAGTCGGTACGATGAGGGAACAGAACAGTTGAAAACTATACAGAAAAGTGGACCCAATGGGGTTGATGGTGTGGAAAAGAAGGGGGCCGAAGGGGGACAGAAGAATGAGCCAAAAAGTGGTGCTTCAGAAGAAGTCAAGAAACTCAAAAACCAAATCAAGGGATTAGAAAAAGAAAATCAAACGTTAAAGGCTTCTCAGAATGTCCAACAGGTCAAGAAGTTCAAAGCAGAGGTCGAGCAAGTGAATCAATTGAATACTCAGTTAGGGAAGAAATTGGACGATGCTAACCAACGAATGGAAGTGTTGCAGAAACGCCAGGACAGGTTGGTTCAGTTAGAAGAAAAAGCGAATCGATTGGAGGCTGAGAAAACCCAGTTGCAGGCTGAGAAAACCCAGTTGCAGGCAGAATTGAACCCGCTCAAGGAGAAGGACGAGAAAACCAGACAACAGATGACGGCGTTGCAGAACAGTTATCAAACCTACGCTCTTGACGTGATTCAATCCCAACTGAAAAAAACATCCCAACCGAAAAAAACAGAAGAGCAGGTCGAAGAGGTGTTTTTATACGAACTGCCGCTGCCGAATTCAGATCAGCGTCTAAAATGGGTGTCCGTTCCAGCCGGCGAATTGACCATGGGGTTATCAACAGAGGAGGTCAATGCCTTCATTCGGGAGACGAACAATCCCGTCTACGACGTGGAAGAAGTCCCTCCCGAGCGGCGCACGCAACACGTTAATAACGGTTTCATGATCGGCAAGTATGAAGTCACCCATGAAGAATACCACGCCCTCACCCCAGCTCATCACTATGCCTCTTTCTCGGCACGGCAACCTGTGACCAACCTCACGGAAGAGGAGATCCGAGCCTTCTTGAAGGCGTTAAACGACCTTTTAAAGGAGGCATATCCGCAACTTTCGATTGGGCTTCCGACGGAGAAAGAGTGGGAATACGCCGCCAAAGGCTCGGGAGGGAATCATCGGTACACCTGGGGCGACACGTTCGATAAAAACAAAGCCAACGTCGCTTCCCAAAGCCTGATAGAGGGAGGTCAGAGACCCGAAAGCGAGAGCTGGTGTGGGGTCAGTGATCTCATCGGGAATGCAGCGGAAGTCTGTGAAATGGAGACCGAAACCTACACCAAAAAAGTGGAACACCCCCTCGTCGCCAGAGGAGGGTCCTATCAATCGGATGCGCAGAATAGCCGGACCACCTCCCGACACCCCTTGTGGAATCCCAAAAGGGATGACATCGGGCTGAGGATCGTCATCCGACTCAAAAGAAAATAGCTGAATTAATCAAAAAAAACTTGATCTTTTGTTGCAGATCGAGTACAATTAGATCCAGTTATTTCGGGCAAAACGTTCCCGAAACTGAAAAACCCCCAAGGGGCGTCCCCTTGGGGGTCTTCCAGCGAAGCGGATTCCACTTCGTTTGATTGCTAATTCTAGCGAATTGCTAATCTTCCGTATTATATTATGCAGCAATTCGCCTCCTTTTTGCAAGCCAAATTTTTAGGCAAGGAGGCTTTTTTCATGATCACGATCAAGATCGGGTTATACACCCCCACAGAAAAATGGATCCACACCGACCTTTCTTATGCCGCCCCAATCATCGCACAACACCTCTGGGAACCCACAGGCATCTACCTTTCCCTCTCCTATTTCGATGGCGGATTGCCCCCCAGCCCCCCAATTTTGGGGGGTAAGGGGGGCGCGGATTGCGGAGTCAACGATTCTTTCAATCCTCAATCCTCAATCCTCAATCCTCTTTACTCTCGAAATGGCAGCAACTGAAGAAATGCTAGCAATGGCAAAAAAAATTAAACCAGGCTTAATAACACTTGTTCCTGAAAAAAGACAAGAATTGACAACTGAAGGTGGATTAGATGTAATCTCACAACAAAAATATCTAACCAACTATTTACAGAATTTACATACAAGCAACCTACAAGTGAGTATTTTTATAAACCCAAACAAAAAACAAATTCAGGCAGCAAAAGAAATAGGAGCTGATTATGTAGAAATCCATACCGGTCCATATGCTGAAAATCCATGCAAAGAAGAATTACAAAGAGTAAAAGAGTCTATTACGTTTGGAAGAAGCATGGGACTTCTAACCAATGCCGGACATGGACTAAATTATGAAAACACTTATCAAATTGCTCAAATACCAGGTATTGAACAATTACACATTGGCCATTCAATAATAAGCAAGGCAATGCTTATAGGAATAAAAGAAGCTGTCCAAGAAATGAAAGAAATCATAATTAAGAATTCTCCACAAGCGATATCTGCTTAAAAAATCATTTCAAGGTAATTAAGCATACGTTACTGCCTACCTAACACTAGAAGTTCCAACTAAACGACTTACAAGGGAAGATTTTATCCGATTTATTCGGTAAAATCTGAATAAC
>JACPXZ010000008.1 GCA_016196225.1 Candidatus Peregrinibacteria bacterium | reverse complement strand
GAGGACAGCAGGCGCTTTGAACCCCTCCCAAACCCGTTTGGGGCGAAAGCGTCACCTATGTCTCCGGTATGATATGTGACCTATGTGTCCGGTACGGACCCACACAAAAATGGTCGGGGCGGTTGCATGCCAGACGAACCGAGAAAGCCGTCCCCCCATCTCCCCGTCTTTATTAACCATTTTCTATCAAAGCCGATCCAGAACAGGCAAGTTCTAACTACCCTTTTTGTGGACCGCCAATGGTCCGCAGGGCAAATCGCGCAGTTTACTGGCTGGTCTAAGACCTCGATTATCGATGCATTTTCCGCTCTCGGAATTACACGGCCTCAAAAACAGCGAATAAAGTCCCCTTTCGGCTGGAAGCTCTCCGATGAGGGGAAATTGGTCGCTCACATTCGCGAGCAAAAAACCGTGAGGAAGATAGTGCAACTAAGTGCAAAGGGCCTTTCCGCCACCGGGATCGCAAAGTTTCTCAATGAAAGGAAAGTTCCCACCAAGAATAGAAAGCGGTGGGAGCACAAAACAATACTGGCGATTCTCGAAAGAGAATCCGGAAGGAAGAAGGAAAACCATGTTTGAAAAAATATTCGATGCAATTCTGGCCTTGATATTTACAGCCATTACCGTGTTCAGCGCACCGGCGATCTACAATTTCGTTAAGCGCGAAGGTCTCGTCAGGGTGTCGAAGGGGCTCCATTCTACCTACCGTTTCCAAAAGGCAATTGATCCGACCGTGTACGATTGGGAACGATAGCGTGCGTGTCGCTGAACCATCTATTGAGGGGGGATAATAAACCAATCGATATTTAGGCACGCCAAAGTTTCTGGTTCCGACTGATCGATAATAGGACCCATTTCTTCGATCATACTCGCAAGTTTTTCACGGATAACTTTTATGTCTTTAGTTGAAATAGAAACAGGACAGCTAAATGCCAGTTCTTCGTCGGAAAGTAAGCGATACCTTTCAATTGCGCGCAACCTCCAGTTCGTATGGTGAGTATTTACTAGGAGGGACTGATGATCGACTTCTTGCGGTCTCAGACCAAACCACACACTCAAAAAAAGCCAATTGAAGTTCGCCTGATTGAGCTTTCCTGCAGCCTTCGCAAGCTGTTCAGGCGCTAAGGGCAGAGAAGGCCGCCTTCGTCCCTTTGCCTTTTGATAGAAAGCTTCGAGGATTCTCTGGCGTTCATAACCTTTCGGGACAGGAACCGGAAGGAAAGGTCTTACCAGTTTTCTGGAGATGAAAAAGCCCCAGAGGTTTGCAAATTTTAAAATACCTTGGGAATAGGAAAGGCTCAGTTGCTGATTGCAAAAATAATCGTAAACATCATGAATGTGATAAAACCACTCAGAAGGCTCGATCTGAAGAGTCCGGATCATTTTCTGGGCGGCTTTCCAAAGAACTCGCACTCTCTTTTGTCGCCGAGTTCTTGAGATTAGAGAACCCTCTTCTCTGATCTTAAGAAAACAAAGCTCAAATTCCTCGACGAATTCGAGAGGGAGAACAGCATTGTTCCTCATTCGAAACTCATTTTCCGCTTTTTGAAGTTGGCGAATCCTTTCCTCTTGTCGTTTGAGCATGAGCTGAGCGTTTAATTGCCGGGATCTCGTTCGCGCGTCAGCGATTTCCATGGAGGAATGAAACCCTAACGATCGCCAGCGTTCCTTACTGACATCCCATGCCGTTTTTCGTGCATCTTTATAAGAAATGAATTGGATTTTCCAATTGGGGGCAGTTTTCTTGCGGGGCAGCAATCGGACGTAGTAACCCATGCGAAACCTCCGTTGTGTTTAAACACTTTTCGGAAGTTTTATGTCGCCCACGGCGTCTAAATCGGGCGATGTTTTTCTTTGTAAGTTATTGAAAATTTTGAAAGGTGGAATCGGGGCGGTCCAGCCGCGCATCTTCCAGTCTTCATTAATCATTTTCTATCAAAGCCGATCCAGAACAGGCAACTTCTAACTACGCTTTTTGTGGAGCGAGAATGGTCTGCTCGGCAAATCGCGCAGTTTACTGGCTGGTCTAAGACCTCGATTATTGGGGCGTTATCCGCTCTTGGGATTACGCGGCCCGCAAAACAGAGAATAAAGCCCCCTTTCGGCTGGAAGCTGTCCGATGAGGGGCAATTAATTGCTCATGTTCGCGAGCAAAAAACGGTGAGGAAGATAGTGCAACTAAGTGCAAAGGGCTTATCTTCCACCCGTATCGCAAAGTTTCTCAATGAAAAGAAAGTTCCCACGAAAACCAGAAAACGTTGGGAGCACAAAACCATAAAGGCGATTCTCGAAAGAGAGTCTACGGAAGGAAGAAAGTCATGATTGAAAAAATATTCGATGCGATTCTAGCCCTGGTGTTTACCGCGATGACTGTCTTTAGCGCACCAGCCATTTACCACTTCGTGAAGCAAGAGGCCCTTACCCAAGTAAGCAAAGGGCTCTCATCGACTTATCGATTTCAAAAGGCGATTGATCCAGTTACCTACGATTGGGAAAAATGAAAGCGTAGACCTTCGTGAGGGTGGTTCGTGCAAGTATGTAGCGAATTCGGACGTATCAACGGTGGATTGTTTCAGCACGTAACACGCAATCAAACTAATTCTAGACTGGAAGCCAACGCATCATGAATGAGGCAATTACGAAATAACTCGCGACACTGGCGATGTCCTGCAAGATGGTAGTTAACGGGCCAGTGCCAAGAGCAGGATCTTGTCCTAGCTTGAAGAGGAACCATGGGACAAGGGTCCCCACAAAAATGGCGATGAATGTTGCGACAAAGAGCGACGGTCCGAGAACCATCCCAAGATAAGGCGAATGAAATCGAAAAAAGGAGTAGAGCGAAATGAGTCCACCACACACCAGTGCGACGGCGATCCCTATTTCCATTTCTCGCAACAGAAACTTAAGTAGCTTCATCTTGGGATCAAGTGCAAGATTGCGTACGAGGAGCGTTTCAGTTTGGGTTCCAATTGCATCGGCCATATAGACAACGAGTGGGATGAACGCAGCAAGAATGAGCTTAGCCTCGAGAGCCTTCTCGAAACCTTGGACAATTTGAGCTGCGATAATGCCGCCCCCAAGCCCTAGAATGAGCCATGGAAGGCGAGATTTTATTGATTGTTTAAGACCAGCCCCGAAATACCCTTTCGCTGTGTAAGCTTCGATGTCGCGCACTCCACCCATTTTCAGTAGATCTTCTACGTGTTCTTCGTGCAGAATATGGAAGATGGAATCCGAGTCGACTACTCCCAATAATTTTCCTCCGGAATCGACGACTGGTATGGCTTTGAGTTCATGCACGATGGCTTTAGAAGCAACACGCTCTTGATCAGTGGACGGGAATACGGTGACAAGTTCTTGCCGCTTTTGATTCAGCAGATCGGCCACCTTTATTTCGGAAGGTTGACGAAAGACCTCTTTAATAGAGAGAATACCTATCAGAACACTATTCTTCTCAACGACGTAAACATAATTAATGGTCTCAAACGCATCAGTATTCTGTTCAAGTAACTGCTCGACATCACGAATGGTGGTGGTCGGGTGAATCATGGGAATGCGGGTGGTCATTAAGCGGCCAGCGGTGCTCGTCGGATAGCCAGAAACTTCACTATTCGGGGGCTTGCTTCGTAATTTCATATCTCAGGCTCCAACTTCCAATATTTCCAACTACAAGAAACATCAAGCGCCTCGGTGACCGATTCATTCATTCAGATGGAGAGGCTTGGTCCAAATGGATCTTGTCGATAGTAACATCAGAAAACCAAGAAAAGAGAAGGTCGCCCCGACCAGAAAAGTTGATTTCGGCCCAACCCGATCCCAAAGAACTCCTGCAATAGCATTGCCTGCTAACAATGCGCCGGCACTAAAAAGATTGAAGACTCCGTAGGCCGTACCGCGGAAGGAGGAAGGGCAGGTATCGGCCACAAGCACGGCCAACGTTCCCTGCGTCAGACCCATGTATAGGCCCCAAAGCACGACCCCGCCAAAGATGGTGAGCAGGTCCCGGCCCAATCCAAGAGCGAGATCAGAAAGACACAAGACGATGAGCCCAACTAAGAGGAACCACTCTCTTCGAAACCGATCAGAAAAGTGCCCCACGGGATAGGCCGAAAGGGAATAAGCTAGATTCATAATAATGAGCACCAAGGGCGCAAGCTCCAAACCAAGACCGAAGTCCTTTGCTCGCAGAATCAGAAACGCCTCGCTGAACCGGGCGAGTTGAAAAAGGGCACCGCCTGCTACGATGAACCAGAAGGTAGGTGGGAACTTTTTCAATTCTCCGACGTGAAGACTACGATTTCCGACGTGAGCACGAATAGCCCCCTCCTCGTGAATCCCAAAGAAAAGAACCGTGACACAGAGTAGGCCAGGGATGGTCGCGAGCCAGAATACAGTCTGATAATCATTGTGAGTGAGGCACATTAAAATTATGGCAAGCATCGGACCCAAAAACGCTCCAACTGTATCGAGCGATTGCCTTAGCCCAAAAGCCCGACCGCGAAGTTCCACCGGAGATAGATCGGCGACCAAGGCATCTCGGGGCGCTCCGCGAATGCCCTTTCCTATGCGATCCATCAGACGCGCTCCATAAACGACGGAGACAGAGTTTGCCAAAGCAAAAAGGGGCTTACTCAGAGCGCCAATCGTATAGCCCAGAATAACTAGAGGTTTCCTCCGGCCAAAAAAGTCGCTGACCGGCCCCGAAATAACCTTGAGGATTAAGGTAGCGGCTTCAGCTAATCCTTCAAGAACGCCAACCGACGTAATGCTAGCTCCCAATACGGAAACCAGAAACACGGGAAGCAGGCCATGGACGATCTCAGAGGATGTGTCCATGAAAAGGCTTCCCAATCCGAGAGCCCAGATAGCACGAGGCATTTTGAGCTTCGTACTGCTCTCAACTCCGTCGGTCATATCATCCGAAGCCTTTGGTCGTTCTCATTGTACAGAGCAATAGCGTCTCGGATAATTTGGAGCGCTTCCTCTCGGCCCAGAAACTTTTCTACGACAACGGATTTCTTCTCCAGCGCCTTGTAGTCCTCAAAGAACCGCTGGACTTCAGCCATTCGATGCGGCGGAAGTTCCGCGATGGCTCTGTAATGAGAATACTCCGGGTCATCCGAATGAACCGCGATGATTTTGTCGTCCGCCTCACCTTGGTCCACCATCTTCATGACCCCAATGGGCTTTGCATAAAGCAAAGACAGCGGCGTTACCGCAACCTGGCCCAAAACAAGAATGTCCAACGGATCTTTATCATCGCAATAGGTTTGCGGGATGAAGCCATAGTTGGCTGGGTAATGTACGGAGCTAAAGAGCACTCGATCCACTCGAATGAATCCCGTTTTCTTATCCAGCTCATATTTCACCTTCGAGTCCTTTGGGACCTCGATAACCACCAAGAGCCGATTCTCAATATCGTCACCGCAAGGAACATCGTGCCATGGATGCATAGCCATACCTCCTACCGCTCGGCCTTCTTATAGTGATGAACAAAAACCTTCTCCTCGGTCACCAGAGCGCCGGAAAGCATAGGTTGGACGTCGGATAGAAACCTTTGTACGTGCTCCTTGGTATCGACAATCTCGATTACGATGGGTAGATCGCTGGAGAGACGGAAACCCTTCGCTTGATGAACGACGCTACTCGCCCCAAACCCCGCGATACCTCGGAAAACAGTGCATCCGGCAAGACCTCCTTCGCGTGCTCTCTCCAAGATGGTCCAGTAAAGAGATTTATGTCCCACCTTGTCCGACTCTCCCACGAAGATTCTAAGTAACGTATGCTCCCCATTCAGTTCTCGCTCCATGACCTAACTTCCTTTTGAATAGTGATGAACCAAAGCTCGCTCTTCCGTAACCAGTGTCCCGCCTAACATCGGTTCTATCTCTTTCAGAAACCGCTCAATCGTTTCCAGTTGATCGATGACCTCGATCACTAACGGTAAGTCCCACCCAGCACCTTCCATTTGAAACTGTGTATGGAGCCTTCGGCCCTTGCCGAAGCCAGCCATGCCTCTAACGATTGTGCATCCGGCAAGATTTCTCTCGCGTGCCTTCTCAAGGATGAGCTGGCTCAAGCGCTTGCGTTCAAATTTGTCTTCTTCGCCGATATGGATGCGAAGAAGACGGTGCTCATCAACCAAATTTCGTTCGTTCATGTCGCACCTCCATTGATGAGACTTCGGGTCAAGTACAACCCTCCAAAAGCTCCTAATATCCCAGTAACGGGGCTCAGGCAAAAATACAGGACTGCAAACCCAACTTGAGAGTCTTCAATCAGACGCGTCGTCTCAAGAGAGTAAGCTGAGAAAGTAGTGAAGCCTCCCAGCAGTCCCACCATAACTCCGATTCGCACATCTGGGTTCAAGACGGCTTTTTCTACATCTAAGACATAGACCACCCCGATTAAAAAAGATCCGATGAGATTGATAAAGAAAGTTGCGCACGGAAAAGGGACCGTAAAAAATCGACCCATGAAAACGCCCAGGAAATACCGCGCGAAGATCCCTACCATGCCGAATGCCCCCATATAGAAGAACTTCATGGGAACTGGTTTTGCCTATAATTGGTTACGGAAGGCATGACGATCTCCTTTCATGTAGGAGTCATCAGCTTCCTAAAAAGGAAGAAGCGGTTAACGGCGAACCCCATCGCCATAAAAAATCACAATAACTAAGGGACCTTATTAGGTCAAGCGATCCGAATACCTGCCGCCACTCAAAAGAGTGCAAGGCACTTGAACTCATAGTCGTGAAATCAAAGCACGGTAGAAATCCACGACGGTATTGACCAATTATTGGCGCTTTCCAAAACGAGCGCCTGTCTTCCTCTTTACGGGACCAAGCCACTCCATCTTTCCGTTCTCGGGTTGTACTAAAGCTCCGTAGACTTCAACCTTTTTATCAGACAAAGCTTCTTTAAAATCGGCCACGAGATTTCCAATGTACCGCTTTGTCAAAGCGTCGACCTGCTGATCGGGCGCCAATTTTCGAAACGCAATCCCGTCATCTCTTTGTAACTCTAAGAGACTTGCAAGAATGGGAGTCTTAATGACCGATAATTTATCACTCGATTTTTTCTCAAAAGCGAACTTTGTTATCGTGGAGCCAGTCCGACCTAGTAAGACAATCGTGTTAATGCTCCTCTCTTTACAATAATATTGAATCGAATCGATCATAGATTTATCCACAACTGGACCAGCGTTCTGAAAAATAATCAGTTCGCCGGGTTTTGAATGAAAGAGAAGCTCTGGGGGAATTATAATATCCGAGCCAGCGACCACAACTGCAAGAGGTGGGGTATTATCTCCAATTAAACCCGGTCCACTTGCTGGGTATTCGATTTGTCGTTTTCCTTGAACAAAAAGTTGATTGCCATTTTTCATCACATCGATGGGGGAAGCCATTGCGGTTAACGACGATAAACACCCAAGCCATGGAAGGACTGCGATTACAAACATAGTAAGTGATTTTTGCATCATCTATATTTCTCCTTAAAAAAGTTCTAATGGCTTTCGGATTCCTTTAGTTCCGTCCGCCGTTTTCTTCGCGTGGCTAGAGGATGGTCTGATAGTCCAACGTGCCTTTCAAGCCCAGTTACGCGAAGGTCAAGCTCCTGTCGTTTGAAATCTCGTTCCATCTGATGGAGATTTTCCATGACAGTGTGGTCTATGAGATCAGCTTCAGAAAGATCGATAACAACATTACATCGTTGAGCAATGCCATGTCGTTCAATAAACTTTTTAAGACTAATCCAATGACTAAACACAGCGGCGGTCTGTGGAATGATATAACAATGCTTTTCTTCTTTCGGTTCGAGCCTAATGGAGCTTTGAAAGAGTTTCCGAAATGGTAAACCATGACAGAGGTGAAAAAGGATCGTGAGCCCCACTCCTACGAAAACACCAATCAAGAGATCCGTCATCAGTACGGCCACGATGGTTCCTAAATAGATGAAGAATTGGTCAGGCCCAACTCGAAAAACGCGAACAAACTCTCGTGGATGCGCAAGTCTGAAGCCCGTATAGACCAGCATCGCTGCCAGTGCTGCTAAGGGAATATGATGCATGACTCTTGCAAAAAGAACGACAGCAAGGAGAAGAATCAGACCATGGGCCATATTGGAAAGGCGCGTACGAGCGCCATTGTCGATGTTCGCTCGGCTTCGAACAATCTCCGATATCATGGGGAGCCCACCAAGGAAGGCTGAGAAAAGATTTCCAATTCCCACGGCTACAAGGTCCCGGTCCAAGTTGGTCTTACGTTTCCAGGGATCAAGTAAATCTATTGCTTTTGCACTGAGCAGTGACTCAAGACTTCCGATAAGAGCGTATAGGGCTACCCATTTCCATGCTTTTAACGTCGCAAGGCCATGGAAATCAGGAAAGGTAATTGCTCTAAAAAGGTTATAGGGGACTGAAACGAGATATTTCCCACCTAAGCTATAACTATTCCCCATAAGTGAATAAGTATGTTCATGGGCCAGGTCAAAAGAGTTCCCGAGGGGCACGGCTATTAGAAGAACTAGGAGCGGGGCCGGAAGGAGCTGGACATATCGGTTTCTTATTAAGGGGAAACCGAAAAGAATAAAAAGACTTAAGGACCCAATCAATGCAATTTCGGGGTTCAGGTTCCTAATGTGAGTTGGAACATGAAGCAATAGATCCAAGGGACTCCCTTGTGCGCGTACACCCAAGGTGACAGGAAGTTGCCTAGCGATAATAATAATGCCAATGGCGGTAAGCATTCCATGCACGGAGGCGATAGGAAAAACTTCAACCAAAACTCCAGAACGCAAGAAACCAAAGAGTATCTGCAGGACTGCTGCCGCGATACCAACTCCGAGTGCAAGACGATAGGCCTCTAAATCCGCCGATGGGTTCTGACCGAGCGTGAAACCAAAATCGGTGATACAACCTAAAACGATAACAATAAGTCCCGCCGCTGGCCCCTTAATTGTCAGTTCTGAGTTACTGAAGAACGGTGTAAGTATTCCTCCAACGATTGCTGTTAGGATTCCTGCCACTGCCGGAAACCCACTAGCCAGGGAAATTCCCAAGCATAGGGGAAGCGCAATGAGAAAAACCAAAAAACCAGCGACCAGGTCATGCTTCCATGCCTGCACCGTTAGCCTATTATGATTCTTTGTCACTTTAGGTATTAGAAACTGAATGTCCCGCGCTCTTTGAGCCGTCCTTTCGAAAAACGGGCGAGCCAGCACCATTTCCACCGGAAAGCAGTGACATCTGCTTTAGCGTTTTTTCGAACCCGTCGTTTGAGCCATCAAGGGAGAGAATATTTCCATGGCTATGGGATGCGATGAATTTCATGCTATCAAGCCACATGGTGAATAGCATGAATGCGGGATCGACACCGTTTGTCTCCATCGTTTTCCCGGCCTCCGCAAGTCCCCCTGCAATTTGCTTTCTTAGAAGGGCATTACCTTCACCTCTTAATTGATCCGCTTCCTTTTCGGCTTGGGCAATAATTCTTTTTGCTTGAGCTTCAGCATCTGCCACTCGGGTTTTTGAGATATATTGCGCCTGAGCTTCATTTTCCGCTGCCGCTTTCATGTTATTAGTCGCGACAACTTGGGCCATAGATCTCATGATGGCTTCATCGAAAGAAATGTCATTTACTTGAAGATTGATAAGATGAAAGCCCCAGCCGTTTAATTCTTCGTCGATATGGGAATTTACCTCGTGCACAATCTCGCGTCTCAACGATAAGACCTCATTTTGTTTTTTAGTCGCTACAAAAGAACGAACTGAGCTTTCTATGCTTCTGATAAGCGCCTGCATGAAGCACCGGTCATCAATGAATTTAAAAGCTGCATTCTTGATGCTCTCTTCACTGTCGTTTTCGACTGCATAGAGAATTAAAGTCTTAAAGTTCACGTTAGCCTGATCGCTCGTGATGGCTTGGAACTCAAGTTCAACCGATCGGTTCTGAAGGGAAATTTTCTTGAAAATTAATTCAGCAAACGGAACTCTGAAGTTTAGTCCGGGTCTAAGAATTCGATGGTACTTTCCAAATAAGGTTGTGACTCCGACATTTCCTTGTTTGATGATAACGGTGCTTAAAGCCACCGCTATTAAAGAACTTACCGCGATATAAATGAGAATAGCTTCCATTGAGATCTCCTCTTTAGTTTGTTACGCCGGAAATTCCGACGAATGATGTTCTAATATGTACCAGCCGGTATTTTCTTTCTTACAAACGAAAGAGTACCGTGCTGGAATAGTGACAAGTGTTCCTTTCTTTCTGTACGAGAATGAATAGGAACCTGACTTAATATAAATGTCTTTATACTGACGAACTTCACCAGAATCGAAAACCACTTTTACGCCTTCCATCTCAAAAAGATGTTCGAAGTACCGCTTTATGTGAAAGTGACCGGCTCTGAGTTCCTTGGCGAAAGTGCCCCAGAGCAAACCATTGGTGTCATAGGTACTCACTACGCTGAGCAGATTGTGGTGATTTACCCCACTGGCCCAGTCATCAATAAAGTGGTTGAGGGTTTTTTTAGCGGTCGGATGCTTCTTTACGCTACTGTATCGCAATCCCCCAGTGGATGGATCCTCGTTAACGTCGAGAGTTTCCGTAACGTGAGGGTGTGCTCCATCGCTGAAGATCTTGATAAATTTCTTTATAATTTCAAAAGTGGGAACCGCATCGTGCTTATAGATCACGTAGGTGATAAAGCTATGGACTGCAATGGCGATTAGCAGTCCCTCAAAGATACCAAGCTTAAAAACAAGAATGCCGCAGAACATGGATAGACCGAAGGCGTACTTTCCATCTTTGGCGACGTGATAGAGCCCTGCGATCATTTTCCAGCCAGTAAAAATCATCAACACAGCCAGAGAAAACTCTGGAAGTTTAGTGAGTAAACCTGGGAAGAAAAGCACAACCGCAAACACCGCTGCCACAAACAGAGCTGACATTTTGGTGACGGCACCTGCCATTCGATTCGTAGAACTCTTTGCGAGTCCATCAAGATTTGTCATACCCCCAAAAAAACTGGACGCCATATTTCCGATCCACATGACCAAAAGACTGTTGTTTGAGTCTGCTTTTCGACCCAAGGGATCCATCTTCTCAATAGCAGCATTGCTCATGACCTGTTCGATGACGTCGATGAGAGTAAGCATCGCGGCAAATAGGATCATCTCGACGTACATCTGAGGTGCGATGGCTTTGAAATTCGGAAAAGGAAGTACCAGCTTCAGCGGAACCTGATCGATATGGAGCATCGGAAATTGAACATAGAAACTAAGGGCGATGCTGCCTCCGATAATGGCGATATAGGGAAGGCCAGGACTTGAATTTTTGAATTTCTTATACAGGTAAATGAAGAGAAAAAGCGCAAGGAGCGAAAAGAAAATGACACTAATCCGTTCCCCGTTCCAAAACACATCCGAATGGGTAACCGTTTCATAAGTGTAAGGAAGAAATTTCATCGCAATTTTGAGACCAACACCAGCAAGAAGACCTTCGATGAGAAAATGGGGAACTGCTTTTAAAATGTAGCTTTCCAAGCGAAATTTCCACACAAGCATCTGCATGAACGCGGTGAGAAAAATAAGCCATGGCATTGTTTCACTGCCAAATTTATGGATTCCCATCGCAAGTACAGGCGCTAGTCCTGCGGCTACGCCAGGAACTCCGACATGATTTCCAGGCCGGAAGAGGTAAGTTATAAAACTGATAATGCAGGCAACTACAACCGTTGCTATCCCAATTTGAATGGGATAGTCCGACATCAGACAGATTCCAACAGTTAAGGGAATCGCCATCAGGCCGGTAATGGTACCGGCGAGCGCGTCTTTCTTTAATGTAGCGAGGGTAAAACGACCTCTTGTCTCATGGTTTTCGCTGACTTCTATTTTTGTATGCCGTCCGTGCGCTTTGCGACTAAAAGGATCGAGCAGTCCAATGTCGTGCGGATAGCTATAAGTATGGGTAGACACTTTTGCCCCCGTTAACTCCAGTAATTTAATTTTCCAGTACTTGAATTTGACTTAAGAGAGCACGGGAGGTGCGCGAGGATGCAGAGAAGCAAAAAGGGAACTAAGGGAAGGAGGGCTGACCAGATCGCAAAGACCTATTCCAAGTAGCAGACGGTGAATATTCCATTGAGGGAACTTTCCTATGACTGCATTGCGCTCTAATTCTTCTGACTCATCTAATGTTCCAAGTGTGGGACCAAATCCGACCTGCTTGAATTCAGATCCACTGAGTATTGTCTGATGTTGCGAAACGATTTTTTTCAGCGAGGAGGCCGGGCGACCTTGGCCAGTACCATGTACCAGCCCCAGAAAGAAAAGAATTAGTAGCACCCGATTCATAAGTAATCCAAGGTATCAGACTAAGATTGCTTTGAAAACATGCATTTGTTGCGGACGCAGTTTTGGTGTGTTGGGCGCTCTCATGGGTCGCGAACCTGAAGTGATGGAAATTTGAAAAGTAGGGGGAGGCCTCCAGAATTGATATTCTGGCTTGGCAGCTAAACGCCAAAGTGAGCATCGTCGAGATTGGAAGTGCCAGGATAAAACCGGGAAGCCGTGGCTGCTTACTGAAACGCGATTTTTTTGCAGGCAACTATTACAAGAAAAAATGAGGTAGGTCAGACCACTGCAGTGGAAACTATCCGCCTGATGTGGAAGTAAGTTCTATCAAAATGACGCCTCAAAGCAACGACTTGCGCGCAAGCTTTCTAATCTCCGTTCTCCACTTTAGTTGGTAAAGATGCTAAGATATTGAATTTTAAGCAATCTAAAAGATGCTACGATGCCACTTCTTACCAGCATTCTATTGCTCCTCGTTACTTCCCGGCTATTGGGAGAGCTACTCAACCGCCTAAAACAACCTGCCATCGTGGGTGAAATCCTGGCAGGCGTGCTGCTTGGACCTTCCGTTTTGGGGCTCATCCAAGCCAATGATCACCTTGCAGGGATCGCGGAACTGAGCATGTTCCTCATCGTTCTCTCCGCAGGTCTTGAGATGGAATTTTCTGACGTCTTAAAGGCGTTCGGCGGAAAGGGCATTGTAGTTGCACTATTGGGCTTTGGGATTCCTTTGGTGTCAGGAATTTTATTGGGAGCTGGATTCCTCTTAGACCCCATGCGTACTTTTTTCTTAGGCCTTTGTATGGCAATTACTGCGCTTCCCGTTGCCATTAGAATTCTTGGAAACTTCAAACTTCTTAATTCGGAAATTGCCCGTTACTCCATCGCGACTGCCATTCTAAATGATGTAGCAGCTCTTCTTTGCTTAGGCGTTATCTTGGATCGACCGGTCAACGGAAGCACACTTGAAATCGCAGTCTCAGTCTTGAAAACAAGTGGCAAACTCGTGCTTTTTGCTCTTTTCGTGTTCGTCGCCAGTCGGCTCCTTCAATGGGGAGGAGGAGGTACCCGGTACATAGAGCGCGGCTTAGAACGCCTGATGGAAGTCTTTGGTAGAGAGGCCTTATTTGGCATCGCAATCCTATTCGCACTTATGTTTGGCTCCGTTAGTGAAACCCTAGGTTCTCACTTTGTCATTGGAACCTTTTTCGGTGGTCTTTTGCTTAGCCGCGATGTATTCGGCACATCTCTCTTTAGTGAGCTGGGCGGAGCTATCAACACGATAACCGCAGGTTTCTTATCACCCATTTTCTTCGCCTTCTTGGGACTGCATTTCAGCATAAGTTCCCTTAGGTCCGTCTGGTTCTTAGCAGCAGTAATCATAGTGGCCATGGGCTCCAAGATTTACGCTGGCATTCTAGGCGGAAGAATTGCGGGACTCACCAAACATCAAGCATTGGGAGTGGGGATTATTCTAAATGGTCGTGGAATCATGGAGCTTGTCGTGGCCAACATCGCCTTGCAAAAAGGCTTCATTGGCCAGGGCCTCTTTTCATCTCTCGTGCTGATGGGAGTTGGAACCACAATAGTCACTCCTCTTTTGTTTCGTAGATATGTTCTCCCCCATCTATCAACCCAAGAACCGGAATCGACTGGGGCAAACACGGAATGAGAACCTATTTACATCAGCCTAATATCGATCCCGTTCTCATCCATCTTTGGGGGCCGTTTTTCAGATCCGATGGTACTCGCTTCTTTATGTAGGCGGCTTCCTGGTGGCCCGGTATCTTCTGGATCGTTTGTCCTCTGAAGAGCGATTTCAGTTCACAAAAGCTGATACCGAGAGGCTCATCTTTCAGCTTCTTTTGGGAACCGTTGTCAGTGCTCGTTTTTTTTATTGCCTGATTTACGATCCTTCGAATTTCTTCTCAAACCCACTCTACCTCTTTCAAGTTTATAAAGGCGGGTTATCCTTTCATGGTGCCTTAGTCGGAATCATAGTCACTACGATTCTCTACTCAAGGAAGCATCACATTCCATTTTGGAATTTGGCTGATGCGCTAGTCCTAGCCGCCCCAACGGGCCTTGCGATGGGAAGACTGGGCAATTTCATCAATGGGGAACTTTATGGAAGAGTTTCTTACGTCCCTTGGGCCATGATTTTTCGAGATGGAGGGCCTGAGCCACGGCATCCCTCACAAATTTACGAGTTTCTTTTGGAGGGAGTAACTCTCTTCGCGTTTCTTTGGCTTGCAAAATCCAGGCTAAAGAAAGACGGACAAATCGCCACACTCTTTCTCATTGGATACAGCCTCTGCCGTTTTTTGGCGGAATTCTTTCGGGAGCCTGATGTTCAAGTTGGGTATCTCCTCTTTAATCTTAGTATGGGACAGTGGTTATCTGTGATCATGTTCATCGCAAGCATGGCAACAGCTTGGTTTGTTTGGTTTCGTAGACAGCCACAAAAAGCGAGGTGAATATGCTAGCCATCATTTCAAGGGTTTTTTTGATTTGCGTTTTTGCAGCAAGTGCCACTGGCTCACAAGGAAGTGTGGGGCGGGGTCCGCATGGCGGCTACCTGAGTGCCTCAGAAAATTTCCACTCGGAGCTCGTTCTCGATGCAAAGAAAGGGGCTCTCATCTATCTTATGAACAAGAAAGATGAGAACCCGAGAGTCGAGCAAGCTTCCGTATATTTTCTCCTTAGGTCGGGCAGATTCGAGGCGAATTATTATTGTGCTCCGGTACGGCATCACTTTGAATGTCGGATGCCACAACCACTGTCGAGAAAACCGGGAGATGAAGTAACTATAAAGGCCGTAAGGAAGGGCCTAACGGAAGTGTTTCACTATAAGTTTCCACTTGAGCCTGTAAATAAAGTGATCACTAAGTAGGGGCTTTGTAGAAGCAAAGGAGTCAGTGATTTTTGCAATTTTTCTCATATCGATCGTGGCAGGAGCCTTTGGCTCAATTTTGGGGTTGGGCGGTGGTGTTGTAATCGTTCCGGCTCTCACACTACTCTTTCATGTCCCCATTCGTTATGCCGTGGGGGCCAGCATCGTCTCTGTCATCGCCACATCCTCCGGAGCGGCCGCCACCTATGTCAGGGACCATGTTACGAATATTCGCATTGCGATGTTACTCGAAGTCGCTACGACATTAGGTGCCCTGGGAGGAGCCATGCTGTCGGCGCTCATACCCTCTAGATATCTCTTTATTCTTTTCGCGGTAGTCCTTCTTTACTCGGCTGTAATCATGTTGCGAACGAAGCGAACCAGTGAAGCGCTGCTGCCCGAGGAAAGTGACAGCTGGGCAAAGCATCTTAAACTTGCTTCTAGTTACCCGGATGCGGCCTTGCGACAAGAGGTCCATTACGGAGTAAAAAATGTTCCGGAAGGAATGGGACTCATGCTTGGTGCTGGTGTGATTTCCGGTCTTTTGGGGATCGGAAGTGGCGCTCTTAAAGTTCCAGCGATGGACACAGCGATGCATCTCCCCATCAAAGTGTCTTCTGCGACTTCAAATTTCATGATCGGAGTTACCGCAGCGGCGAGCGCCGGAGCGTATTACGTGCGAGGTGATATTCAGCCTAGACTTGCAGCACCGGTGGCTCTCGGTGTTTTGATTGGCGCTTGGGTCGGAACCCGCCTCATGATGCGCATGCATAGCAATAAAATCCGGAAACTTTTTATCGGCGTTCTGGTCATTATTGCCATTCAAATGGCTCTCAAAGCAGCAGGCGTAGAAATAAGATGAGGAATACAAATCCAGAACGAGATCTGATTCGCGCAGAAACTTTGATCAGCTATATGCTTCGATATGGGGTGATTCTTTCCGCCTCTTTGCTTCTTCTTGGGCTCTTGTTCATCGCATTATTTTCCTCCCAAGGGGCGAGGAATTTCCAGCTGAGCGCGATCCTTCATCCAGCGCCTCCTTACACTCCGTCTGAGCTTTATGCTGGGTTGAGAAGAGGGGACCCAGATACCTGGCTTGCCGCGGGATTGCTTCTTTTAATCGGACTACCCATTCTCAGGGTAGGACTTACGATGGTGCTTTTTCTTCTAGATCAAGACAAAACCTACTTTCTCATCACCCTTTTTGTGTTCGTAATTTTGCTCTCCGGTATCTTTCTCGGAAAAGCTCTTTAGCGCCCCCGACACCCTGGGTCCATAGGTGATATTCCTGAGTTTCGGAATCCTTGAAGCGCCACAAAACCGCGAACCTGCGAACCTGCAATCTCATGTTTTGTCGCGACCTCTTTTAGAGCTTAGGAGAGATTCCCATATAGCGGTTCAGGGTCAAGTGATTACGTGAGCGCTTCATAAACTACGTCTCGAATCAGGTTGCGCTGGGGGCGAGTAGGTACGAGGCTATTCGATCGTAGTCATCGGCAGTGGAGGCGGTGGGTATCTCAGTGAAGATTCGGT
>JACPXZ010000017.1 GCA_016196225.1 Candidatus Peregrinibacteria bacterium | reverse complement strand
GTCCGGGGCACTAAGCGAGATGGGGGAGGAGGCCGCGGACGGAAACGACGATGTCATTGAGATTGCTTGTGATGATGAGTTGATCAAAGAGATCTTTGCGGTCTTCAAAAAATGTAAGATCTTTTGCGGCGTGCTTGATGCGATCTTGGATACTTTCTTCACTGTCGCGTCCGCGCTCCCGGAGACGGTGGAGAAGAGTACTTAGCATTGCTCTTTTACTCTGTCCAGGGGGGAGAAGGCCGAGCGAGAGAATTGAGCGCCGTCCAAAGTGATCGGCGAGTCCTTGGAGGAGATGGCGTTCCGTGATGACAACCGGAAGCATTCCCTTCGCCCAAATCTGCTCGATATCCTGCGCACGGTACCCGTACCATCGCGTATCATCGGTATCGGCGAGGTGAGCAAAGGCAACGATCTCTCTTTTCTTTTGAAGGTCCGCGAATTTGTTCTTGGACACATAGACATATTCGTTGTCGTTATCGCTCTCTTTGCGTTTGCGGGTGGTGAGGATAGGGACAGGAGCAATGTCTTTAAACATTGTGACGAGCAGGCGGCTGATTGTGGATTTGCCGACGCCTGAGGGGCCGGTCAGTGCGAGAATGTAACCGGGGAAGGGCTTGTTTTTAGTCGTTGCATCCTGGTTGGTGCCGCCTTCGTAAACGACATCATAACGACGAAGACCATTGGGGGAAATTTCCATGAGGCGCATGCATGGGTGTAAATGCTGACCGATATGCGGAGGGGACGAGGCGGCAATCTGACCAATGACCTTGGTGCCGTCATCCAATTGGATCAATCCGATGGTTAATGGGTGAGGTTGAGTGTGAACGACGGAATAGGAAAGTACAGTGCCTCCCTGGAATTTTTTATTCCTATCCTTTTGTTGCCGGTAAAGAGATGGAGGAGTGAACGATGTCATACTGTGCGTTCAAGAATATGAATTCCACACGTTGCTCCCACTCCGCCGAAGTTTTGTGCGAGACCCCATTGGCGGTTCTCGGTTTTGAGATACTTTGCCGTATCAATAATCTGTTTAATGCCCGTTGCGGAGACGGGATGTCCGCAGGCTTTTAAGCCCCCGCTTTTGTTAATGGGGAGCGATGATTGTTGATAGAAGCTAATTCCTTTCCCCGGATCTGCAAACCCCATATCCTCGAGGTTGAGGAGAGCGGCGATCGAAAAGCAGTCGTGAAGTTCGATACATTGAATCTCTTCACGAGAAATGGCTGCTTCGGTAAGCGCACGTTCCATGGCATCTTTGGTGGCAGAAAAAGAGGTCAGTACCGGGCGCTCCGTAATACTCAATGTGTCATTGGCAATTTGTGATGCGGCAATACGGATACATGAGCCCTTCGATTGGCTCAGGGTTTCGCTGACGCTCAAGATACATGCTGCCGCTCCATCGCTGATGGGTGAGCAATCGAGGAGTCGCAAGGGGTCCGCCACCGGAGCACTATCGCTGACATCGTCGGTTGAGATTTCTGTATGGAACTGTGCAAAAGGATTATCAAGAGCGTTACGGTGGTGTGTTGCGCTAACGAGGGATAATTCATCACGGGTGAGTCCGTATTCGTACATGTAGCGCTGCGCAATGAGGCCAAAGATCCCCGGGAAGGTGAGTGCGCACGATTGATCATGTTCCTCATCCGCAGCGCCCATGAGCGCATGGGAGATCGTGTCCGCATCGCTATCTGTCATCTTTTCCACCCCGATAACGAGTGCAGTCTTGGCCTTGCCGGATTCGAGGAGGGCGCAGGCGGTATGGATGGCCATGCTTCCGGACGCGCAGGCGGCCTCGACTCGCAGCGCCGGCGGTTTGTGAGGAAGGAGAGAAGAAGCCAGTGCACCGAGATGTGATTGGTTGTTGATTAGGTTTCCCAACATATTGGCGACAACGATCACATCGATATCGAGGGCGGTTATACTAGCCGCATTAATGGCCGAACTCATTGCCTCATCCATAAGGGTACGAATGTTCTTATTCCAATGTTCCCCGAATGAGGTCAGACCTCCTCCAATCAAAAAGACATCAGCATTCATACAGCGAGAGCATGATACTCACCGTAGGAGAGATTTACCACCTCCCGTTTGTCCGGGGGGAGGGGGGATCCATCCCGGAGCATCGTCATAAGGAATGCATCCGATCCGGCACCCGATCCATACGAAACCATGAGGATTATTTCACCCTTTTTGGCTTTTTCGAGCACATACGTAAGACCAATCGGAGAACAGGCGCTGTAGGTATTGCCGATCGATGGAACAATAAAGCTCGTTTGAATTTGCTCTTTGGTGAATCCAAATTCTTTCGCGATTTTGAGAGGGAATTTGGCGTTCGGCATGTGGAGAATGAGATGGTCGACATCTGATGGTTTGACGCTGCACGTCTCCAGAATCCCGCGAAGAGCTTCGCGTACATGGGCTAGGTAGCCCGGTTCTCCGGTGAATCGTCCGGCGTGCTCGGGATACTTTTCTCCTTGTGAACGCCAAAAATCGGGCGTATCTGTTGTAAATGAAAGAGTTTTTTCAATACGACACAGGGCGGAGGTGGATTTTTCTTGCCCTGAACCGTGCTTGCTCTGGTTCGGGGTTGGTCCGAGAATAAACGCCGCGGCTCCCGCGGCGGCAGTGTATTCCAATGCGTCACCGGGTCGGGCTTGCGCGCGATCCGTACCAATCGCAAGTCCATATTGGACTTGTCCCGATCGAACCATGCTATCCACAATTTGGATGCCTGCGGTCCCTGCCTTACAAGCGAATTCGAGATCTGCCGCATGAGAGAATGGATCAAGCTCGAGAGCCTGTACCAGCATTGCACTTGTCGGCTTGACCGCATAGGGGTGCGATTCGGAGCCAACAAAACAGGCGGAGATTTCGGTTGGTTTTATGGAAGAATATTCGAGGGCTACTTTTGCTGCCTCGAAGGCCATGGTGAAACTGTCTTCATCCTTCCCGGCGACCGTTTTTTCGTGAATGCCGGACGATCCCTCGATTGTTTTTGGATCCTTCCCCCAGTGTGCGGCGATTTCCGCCGACTTGATGCGGTAGCGGGGGAGGTAACGGCCGAAACTAATAATGGCAGACTTCATCGTGCAAGTGTCTTGTGAGATTGTGCCAGATGATGGGAGGATAATGCAGCAAGGAGCGAGAGTTCGCCGGCGAGGACCGCGGCGCCGATGGACTCAGCTAACTGTTGTGTGGGTTTTAGATGGGAGGTTTTAGATTGTAGGAGGATGTTTAAACACTGTTGTTGGGCAGGGAGCTCTGTGCCACCTCCGACAGTACCCACAAGAATGGCTGGTATGCGTATTGTAATTTTACATTTTTCATTTTTCATTTTACATTCTGTATCTGCCATAGATCCTTCGACAACATGTGCTGCATCTTGTCCTGTTGCCAAATAGAGGGCGGCGATGATGTTGGCGGCATGGAGGTTTGATCCAAGTGCGCCAGCGATGCGCGAACCCGCATCGAGTTTTGCGTTGGCGACTTCGACCATGGTATCTGGCGTCGTCTTGAGAATATTGGAAATGACATCAGCAGAAATCGTGGCCGAAGCTGTGACTTCGTATCCGCGACCGCGATCATGAGTTCGTTTACTCGGCTTTTTGTCGCTATCCACGTTCCCGGCAACGGTGATGAATTCAAGATTCAAGTTTTTCTGAATCCATTCGCCAATCTTCTGTGCCGCGATCGTTACCATGTTCATTCCCATCGCCCGATCGGTATCGGCATAGATCGTGAGGAAGAGGTAGGGGGCTTCGATATCAATATCGTATTTGAGAATTTTGAGATGGTTGCTTGTTGATTCGCCAACCATTTTCCATTCGTGCTGCATTTGATGGATAGCATCTATGATTTTTTGACATGGTTGTTGTTTGTTGTTTTTTAATTTAAATGCCAATGACCGCGTCACTCCATGATACACAGACTCCACCTTTACTCCTCCCGCTTCGCGCAGTGCTTTACATCCCCGGTTTACACTTGCAACGAGTGCTCCTTCGGTTGTTGCCAAAGGGAGATGGATGTCTACACTTTCTCCAGAACTAAACGTGATGGGGAGTGGTCCTGCATATCCAACCGGGATCGGGACATGCCCAAACATCTGTTCGCAATTCTTTTGATCGGCATCGCCGAGTTGTTTGGGATCGATGGAGAGGGCAGAGAGATCAATTGATAACATTTTTTCAAGAGAGGCGCGGCGTTGGTCAGGGGATGATGAACGCATAGAGGAGAGAACCGCCTCCTGGTGGAGCGGAGGGGAATCGAACCCCCGGCTTCTGGATTGACGATTCCGAAGCCGCACCAAGCCCGCCCCGTACCAGTGGCGGTAAACCAAGCATACGTGGTAGGGGATCCATTGACAAATATGAGTGCTTTGTTATACTGGTTATGGATTGACGATTCCGAAGTTGCACCAAAAGGTGCTCGAACTCCCGCCCCCTCTGGGGGGCGGTTTTTTGAATCAAAATTTTGCGGGTATTCTGGTTTTCGCGCCGCTCCCAACTTTTGTTTCAAACATGGTACACTCTTTTTGGGTGTAGGCGAAATCTTTAACAGATTCAACAGCATCTTCGGTGCAGATGAGATGAACGGTAGGGCCAGCGTCCATGGTATAGAGGACGGCAAGATGTTTTTGAGTGCGCAGTGCGATAATTTCATGCAGGATGCGATGGGTTTCGCTGTTTAGGTATTGAAGTGGGGGATTGCTGGTCTCTGCCACTTTGTGCAGATCCTGTGCATCTTCTTCCGCAACCCGTTGGAGTTTTTCGAAGTCTCTTTGAAGAATGGCATCGATGCACTCCTGCTGGCGTCGGAGCATGTTCTTGAGACGTGTGTTGAAGTGGGGACTTGTGTGTGCAAGGTGATGGCCTTCGGTCGATCCATGTTTTTTTTCTTTTAAAGAGGGACACACAACGATGTCGTGGAGTGGCCAATGGTTTTCATCTGCCACTTGGACTGCGAACGCACTATCGATGGCACACTCACCGTGACACCGTAGGGCCACAAATCCTCCCATGACGGAACGCGCAGCGGAACCGGAGCCGAGCCGTGCGATGACACTCGTTTGTTCATCCGTAAGTTCGATCCCTGATTCTTTCAGCAGCTCTGTGTAGGTCTTGGCGACGGCAGAAAAAACCGCTGCAGAGGAGGCGAGGCCGATCGCGGGAGGGATGTGAGAATGAATAGTAAGTTTGAAGTTTGAAGTTTGAAGTTTGAAGTTTAATTTTTTGAGATATATGTTTGTGAGTTCAAGGTGTTTCTTAAAACGTTCAATCTCGTTTGCAGAAAGCTCTTTTTCTGAATGTACCGAAAACGTATCTGCGGGTTCGATCGAAACTTCGACAGTGGGGGAGTCTAAGGTCATCGAGAGCGAATCAGCGGCGGGGAGACGAAGTTCCTGATTTCTATTCCCCCAATACTTGATGAAGGCGATGTTGGGCGTTGAGACAGCGGTAGCCATACGACGCTGCTAGCGTAGACGTATTTTTGGCTAGAGCAAGGACAATACCACCTCCTCCTGAACGGCCTCCTGCGCCGATAACCTTTGCCGCACCGCCGGATTCTTCGATCTCTGCAATGAAATTTTGGACGTGAGATGGGACGATACCGAGAGTCACTTGTGCTCGATGGTGGGCTTTGAATATTTCTTTGATATCTTCTCCCTTTAATAATCGTTCGGTGCAGTGGCCGATGGTTTGAAGGGCAGCCGCGACGCCGGGTTCGTGTTGACGAGCAGCAACCCATGCGACAAGCTCGGCGGTGGTTTGATCCGGTTTTCCCGTATCAATAAGAGAAAAATTATGAGATGTATCAATTAATTGATTAATTGATGTATCAAGGAACTCCGGTGGCTTTCCCTTGCGGAAGAGGATCGGTTTTTTGTTCCAAATCACTTCAAAGTCGAGGCCGCTGTGGCCGGGGTTCACGCGATCTTCGATGGAGAGAGCTTGTTCTTTGCAGTTAGATCCAAGAAGTGCGCGTGATATGGCAATGACGAGGGCGGTGGAGGACCCCATCCCTTTTTGGAGAGGGATAGTATTTTCTATCGTGAGTGTCCCGGCATAGGGAGCGCCAGGCTCGATGCAAAGATCGATAATTTTGCGGAGATAGGGGATCCACAATGTTCCCTCTGCCTCGGGCCAGAGGATCTTCATTGAATGAATATTTGTTTGTTCGAATGTGGCTTGAAGGGTGAGGGGAGCGGGAACCGAAATCCCTGGATACCCAAAAACAACTGCGTATTCGCCACTAACGATGATTTTGCCACATGCAGATGCCGTGAGCTTCACGAACCGTATCGTCGCTGACGCTCTGCATAGGTGTCAAGTGCTGCGGTGAGATCTGTCACGCTAAAATCTGGGAAGAATTTTTCGGAGAAGATCCATTCGGCGTACGTACTTTGCCAGAGGAAGAAGTTGCTCGTGCGCTGTTCACCGGAAGTGCGGATGACGAGATCGATATCGGGGAGAGAGGGGTGGTCGAGATATGTTTGAAAGTTTTTTTCGGTGATCGTTTCTGTTTTTTTGATTTTGCGTATTGCGCGGACGATTTCATCTTTGCCGCCGTAATCAACGGCGAAATGGAGGATGAATTCGGTTTGATCTAAAGTCTCTTGTTCTACTTCTGCTATTAATGTTGAAAGTGTTTTAGGGATCCGGTCACGCCGTCCGGAATGGACGAATCGGGTGTGTTCTTTAATAAATCCTTGACGTTCTTTACGCAGATAGTCTTCGAGCATGCGGAATAGTTCGGCGATTTCCTTGGGGTCTCGCTTCCAGTTTTCGGTCGAGAAGCACCAAACTGTGAGGATATCAATGCGCGGATCCTTGCGGCAAAAATCCGTGATGGATCGAAAGTTTTGTATGGCCTGTTCATGACCCTTCCACGGATGGATTTTCTTCGCTCGTGCCCAGCGACGATTGCCGTCAGGAATGATCGCAAGATGCATATTTTAGAGCTTGAGGAAGCCATGGAGAATATTTTTCCGGATTGTTCTTAAGATCGTCTTTGAGTTCCTCGATATTCATCCATTTCCATTCTGCAATCTCGTTCGTATCAGGTGTGACTGGAGTTCTGTCAGAAATTTCTCCGACAAACACGATATCGTATTCATATTCCGTTCCCTTTTTATCATGTGCTCTATAAATGAACGAACCACACTCTGTCAGAGGACAATCGAACCCGAATTCTTCCTTGAGGCGCCGCAAAGCTGCATCGATCGCCGTTTCATTGGGACGTGGATGTGAACAACAGGTATTCGTCCAGAGACTGCCAAAGAGTTTATGCGGCGCGCGTTTTTGAAGAAGAACGTCATTTTTTTTGAATATGAAGATCGAAAATGCGCGGTGAAGTTTTCCTTTACCGGAGTGGGCGCTCTCACGATCAGCGGTGCCGATGATCTTCCCGTTCTCATTGACGAGAGTGACAAGGGGATTCCTCATAAGTAAGAGCAGTATACCTACTTTTTCGGTTCCCGGCGTCGGACGGTTACTGTGTGCTTGGCATCGGGATGATACGTCTTTAAGAGGCGCAGGAGAGTATCTGCCCGAAGGTTTTTCAAATGGTGATAATTTTTTTCTGTCTGCGTCTCATCCATGATAATGAGTCCGCGACCGAGATGTTCCTGATAGCGACGTGCCGCATCGGGGTGAATGAACTCATCGCGAGGAGTACTTACTTGGATAAGCATCGTGTTTGGAGGGAGGTGACTCTGGTACACTCGTTTGAACATGTCCTGCAATATCTGGATATTTTTTGCGGGGTCTGTGAGATTGAGATAGTTTTTGCATCTTGCAAGATGTTGCCGGAGCCCCCATCGTTTAAGCCAGTTTAAATTCTCAATACCTCCTGTAAGTCCGGCAAGGCTGATGATGTGAGTAACGCGATTGCGGATAGACGTTTCGATATCTGGAATAGCCCACAAATCCGCTAATGCCCCCGAGGAGTGGCCGATGAGGGCGATTTCGTCAACATGTTTCCCCACGATGTTGGTTGCAGCGACGACTTCGTTGGCAAGTTGCTGAATATTGTAAGGATGCTGTTCCCCCAATGTACGTTCGCCGCGTTTTTTACCGATATCGGTCCGTTCGGGACACATGATCATGGATTCTTGATTTTTTCGACCATCCGCATCGATCCATGCTCCGAGATGTCGGAGGATGAGTGTGTGGTAGCCATGTTGCATGAAGGTGGATAGGTAATTTTTTTCGATAGAAGCACAGCTCCCATCCCCCGGCATTCCCCCTTCAAAGATAATCAATTTCTTTTTTTCCGGTTTTATTCGGGGAATGAACAATTTTCCCTCTGCGACAATGGCGTTTTCGTCCTGGAGAGCTATCCAGTACGCATCGCGGATGTGTTGCGCTTGTTGGGTCGATAAAGGGAGGGGGAATGTGCGTTCATGATTAATGTATGTTCCTTCAATCAAATCAATAGGCGGATGTTTGGCACGTTGCAGGTGCGTGGACATCAACTACTCAGTATAACGATGTTCAACAAAATGTAAAGTTGACTTAACTATTCTTTGAAAGTGTCGTAGCAATCTCTTGTTGTATTGCCGCTCTTTGTGGATCGACTGCGCGCAGAATCGCATCAACGCCGCTTTTATTGAATCCTTTGTATCCGGAGTTTCGTTCGAGATTTTCTAAATGACTTCCAATGGCGTGTCCCTGTGTGCGAATGTGTTCGAAGGTTGCCGCATCAATCGCTCTTGTTTGGAGAGCACGGGTGAGTCGAGCCGGGTCGACGTTCCACTGCTCACCGGTGGTGAACGCCTGTTGAAGTTCTGGGAAATCGGTGAATTTTGTCATGGTTTCGATCCCTTGTACACTCAGATCTCTTTTGAGAGCGGCGAAATCAAATTGTGCTTCGAGGTGATGCATGCCGGCTTGGAGGATCGAATCTCCATGGAGTGCGCACCAACGGCCGACGGTATGATATTCCTTGCGCTGTTTCATCGGTTCGGTGGAAAAGTCGATTCCTGCTTCGTCTGGAAAAAGATCGACATCGAGAAAGAGGACGTCACCGGCCACCGGATGTTCCATGATTTGCGCCTTCGTCGATATGCGTTTGGCGTAAGGATGAACCGGGGGCCCCTTCGATCGTTGTATTGGAGAGAATGCCCCGCACACGAAGAAAATCCTCTACCGATTCGACGTGGATCGCAGCAGCGGGATTCTTCGTTTGCGGATCAATGAGGATTCTGGGAAATTCCGCATGCGGATGCCAGAGAACAGTTTTATCTTTCTCATCTGCTCCACCGATCTCTTCTATAAATCCATGTTGCTGGAGCTCTGCAAGGACAGGATGATCAGGAGGGAGACGAACATGATCAAGCCAATCGAAAAATCGGGTACTGGTTTCGTTTTTCATCCGCTCCGCAAGACGACCGGCGAATTGATGATTCTGAAGAATGGATATGGTGAGATTTTTAAGAACAATATCCGCTTCTGGGCATCGCGGCCACTCGAAATGATCAGGAGCATAGGACAATTGATCGCTTTCTTGGGGTGCGAGATGACCCGGAAGGTTCATAGGGAGAGAGATACTAGCAGAACTACTCCCGTTGTCGAGACTCCTTCGTCCAACGTCGGGGGCTTCCTTGTTGAAGCCGACTCCGGATACAAAGATCTTTTCGGAATCCTGAAAGGTTGGGACAGGATTCAGCTAGTTTTTGCAGTTGGTACCGGTCTTGAGAGGTATTAACCTTTGCCCGTTGTATCTGCTCATCTTCGGGGGATTCGGGGAGGTCCGGAGCGCGTCCGCGGTTGAATTGGATGGATTGAAATTTTGTTTGGTCGGTATACACGCGCTGCACGCCCGTGCTTCTCTGCGGACGCACACGACGAAGTATTGTCCTATCTCCCATTCCCCGACGATCAAACGTCGCGGTGGCACGTTGTTGGAGGTTGGTACGATGGGTTGCTTTGACTTTTGCACGTTCTTTGTTTGATTTTTCATCCTGAATCGTTTGAATACATCGCCGAAAAATAAAGACTCTTGCCGCCCGATCAGTCGCTTTAAATCCCGTCCGTCGCTCGCATTCTTGAACGATTTGCTCCGGAGAGAGATCATTTTCTTGTTCTTGCGCAAAAACTGCTGCGGGGAAGAGGATGAGGAGAAAGCTGGCGATGAGGAGCGATGTGAACGTACGAAGCACGGAGGGCAGTGTAGCAGATGTTTAGTAGTTCTCAATGAATTCCATTGGGTGAATCGTCCAGCGGTTTGCTTGCTCTACGGTGATGCCGGGGGCCGGGATATAGGGAATATGCCGGATAAGTCCCCGATCGCGGTCGATCTGGAGATGGAGATGGGGGGCGGAGGTATTCCCCGTCGTTCCCACTGTCCCGATGAGGCTCCCGGGGCTCACGGATTCGCCAGGGTGAACGAGGGTGTGACTCAGATGACCGTAGATGGAATATACCTTCTCGCGTGTGTCAGGGAGACGGTGTTCGAGAATGATGGTATTCCCGAGCCCCTCGTTCTTTTGTTCTACACTGTTTACAATCCCTCCTGCAATCGCATAAACCAAAGTCCCGGCGGGCATCTTAAAGTCGATGCCGGGATGATCGGGGGTGACATATTCATCGGAATCAAGATCATAGATCCCGAAGTGTCGTGTCGAATAAAAGAGTTTCATCGTGAGAATATTTTTTTGAACTTGTGTTTTTGGTTCGTGATTAAGTTCCTCCAGCGGAGTCTTAAGTGCGGTAATATCGTAGGGCGGAGGGGGAATAAATTCTTTTGGATCAATGTGACAGAACGAACGGGAAAGTTTTTCGAGATTGTCCATACTTCCCCAATCGGGGGTAAATCCAAATGGAGAGATGGCACATTCAAGTGGCGGGAAGTTATCGGACGATGTCCGTGGGGTTCGCTCCGCATAGACCACTTTGGCAACAAAGACGAAGGTATAGGTGACCGTGAGGGTCAGAAAAATGGTCCAGAGGGTGGCTTTTTGTGTCGGTGTTTGCATTGTTATAGCTATTATACCACATTTTTTAATTTATTGGAGGAGCGGATGGATGGAGGACATATAGGCTCTTACGCGGATGTCCTCGCTGTATTCCATTGTTTTTGTGAGGAGTATGCTTAGGGTGCTGCGGGCGATGGGAGAATTGAGCGGGGAGAGGGGGATGAATTGATGCTCCGATGCAAACGAAACATATGGAGCATACCAACCGTCTGTATGGAGCTCGGGAATATGGAAGGATTGGGGAGCATATTCGTTCGGGATTGCACCGGCAGCGCGAAGGAGGATGGCCATCGCTTCGAGATGATCTGCCGGAGCATGCGGGCGTGCCGATCCATCGGGATATCCTTTGATGATGCCGTGGAGAGCGGCGGTATAGAACACGCGGGCGGTAAAGTCATGGATCTCATCCCTGAGAAATCCTTTATGAATGTCGGTAAATGTTGGAGTCCCAAGCGGGATATAGTCGAGGATGGGAATGCAGTTACTGATGAGGGCTATCTTCACGATCTCAAGACGCGTTGCGGGCCGCAAAGGTTGAAATTCGAACGATCCTTTTTGGAAGTGTGTCTGTTGGATACCGGTCGAATGATTGCCGTGACCGGAGAAGATGTAGTCTCCCTGCGGGGCGATGCGCGTGAGACGCAGGAGATCGATGGCGTCGAATACAGGATCTGTCGAACGGATATCCGAGAAAGAGATTTCTCTCCAGGGGTCATAGGCAAGACAGGACACGACATGCGGGTCCCGCTCTTTGCATGTCGTACCCTCAATGGGTTCGAAATCCCCTACAAGGCGAATGGGAACGAATGAACTGCGGTGCACATTCGGGTTGGGGTTGAGAAATTGAGTGTTCTTGATGAGGGTGATGAGTGTATCGCGTGTCGGTAATCCATGAGGATCAAAATTGAGAGGAATGATGTGATGCAGGCGTGCAAAGTGAAGGTAGGGGGCATACCAATGAAGTGCAGTCTGAAGTTGGTATCCACGCGGAAGTGCATGACTTGCACGGAGAAGTACAGCGAGAGTTTCGGCATTGGTGGCCGGATCCTCCGGGCGGGGGTCTCCGGTGATCAGGGTGCGCTCTTTTGCCGTTTGAATGGTTGTTCCTTTGATCGCAATACAGTGAGCCAAAAGAGCGGTATGGATGATCTCCTCACGTGAAAATGATCCTGAAGAAAGTTTTTCAGGGTCAAAGAGAGAACACGACTTGGTTGGTGGATGGGGGGAAAGAAATTCTTGCGAAATAGGACATCCCTCGGCATCAAAGATCAGGACGCTCCCTGTTGAGGGTTTTGTGGGACCTCCAAAGGCACCATGTTCCTGTCCGAAGGAGAATGGTTTCTCCGTGCTCGGAGGAGGAGAGGGGGTCGAGGTTCCAGAATTTGTTGGCGGGAGATGTCCGGAGGGAGCGGCAGGAGGAGTGTTGGAGAAATGGTAGTCGGGTGGTTGGTATGCATTATCGGATGCTGTTCCTGCAATGAGGAGTCCCGTCGTGACGGTATTATTGTTGGTATTAATATCCCCTCTGATCGTGACGGATGATGTTTTGGAGAGCGTAGGGGGAGACGATGAGCCGATATGCAAAGTGACCGAGAGGATCGGGAGGGTGGTACCCGGCTGGAGCGGTCCGGGATGAGTGCAGGTATTGACACCATTATTTTCGGTGCACGTCCAGTCCGCTCCGCCAATATTTTTGAGACTGAACGAGTTGGGATAGGTATCCGTGACGGTGATCAGACCAACCGAGGGATCCGTACCGACATTTTGGACAAGGAGAATATAGCTCATATCTTGTCCTATACGTAATGCGCCTTGAGGGACCACTTGGATCGCAACATCGGGTTCGCCATAGGTGTAGGTGACGGTGATCGTCGCAGAGGAGGCGATGTTGATTTCGGTGAGGACATGTCCAACACTTACAAATCCGGTTGTTCCTTTGGCAAGGACGGGGAGTTGGATAGTGTCTACTCCTGTAAAAAGGTTGAGGTCGGTTTCGGAGAGATCGGTAAGTGAAATAATTTCATTTTTCTGTGCGGAAAGGGGATATGTTTTAGCGGATGCGCCCTGAAGGTCGGGAGACCCATCGAAGACGGGAAAGGCATCCGCATTGGTTTGCGTGGCAATGGACGTGGCAAGCTCCGAACCGTCCGGTCGAGTGAGTTGGATATCGACATCGGTGGTGGACGAAATAGTGGACGCAGTATCATGTAGATTTTCCACTGCGAGTGATCCGTCAATAGATGCATTAATCGCAATATCGATCCCCGTGAGAGCACCGATACCGGGAGGGAATTTGGAGAACGTGAGAGTATCTTCCCAGTCGATGGTTCGGGGCGGGATGGTATCGCTGAATGTCAGAGTCTTTCCATGGGCCACCGGGATCATAGCCATCAGAAGAAGACCCACCGTGAAGAGCATGGTGACTATTCTAGCCCATATAAAACAAACCCGCCTTTCGGGGCGAACCCTGGAGACGGTGTTTGTTTTTGGTCACCCATTCATGAGTAAAGTTTTTAGGCTTAATCCCACGAACGATGACTTCAATAGTATAGCAAACACCTCTCTTTTTTACAATATCCTCTTTAATAAAGAATTGGGGCTCTATTTGGCAATTTAAGCGGCGGGGAGAACAAGGGCGCCTTCCTTAACGGGACTGTCTACCTTGATACCCACTTCGGCTCCCTTCTTGGCTTTCGAAATACTCTCGTGCTCCATTTGCATGGACCCAATACATTGGGTGAATTCTTCTACTCCTTTTTGGAACGTTACGGTTTCACCCACACTAAGCGCCTTATTCACGGCAACGATTGCAACACCGATCCGGTCGTAGTAGTGGATGACTTTTGCCAGCGGTTTTGCAGTCTTCACCTTTTTTACCTTTTTGGATTTGGCAGCCTTGACCCTTTTTACCTTTTTGGATTTTACCGCCTTGGTTTTCTTCAATTTCTTTGTCTTCTTTTTAGATGTTGCCTGCCTGCCGGACAGGCGGGTCCGTTTGGTCGTGCGTTTCATAGGGAGTAACGGTAAATGAACATCCGTCTTATGTGCAAGTCATGCCAGCATAAATATAACTTGTCGTAAAGCGGACTCGTTATTCTTGTGTGATCCGGTGGATGGCATAGCGTGTTCCCTGTGCGATGCGACTTGCTTCGGTCATGCAGTTCTCCGCCTTCTCCATTGCCGGTATGGAATGTTGGATCAGTGAGTGGGAATGCCTCTTCGTCAATCGATTCCCAAAACTGCGGGATCGCACCGGTCCGCTCCCGTTCACGTATATCCGCGAGGAGTTTCTCGAAGGTAAAGTGCGTGTATTTGCCGTTGCGATTGGGCTCAGGGAGCCCACCACGAAGTGGTTGATGCATATCTATGGACAGTATATGAGAAATATTGACATTTTTCAATAGTATATTATTATCTTATTCTATGCCGCCTTTAGAGCATATCGAAGCAGAAACGCCTCTGGCCACACTTGTGATGTACGTGCAGGAGGGGGACCTTCATGCGTGGGAGGAGCTCATTGTCCGGTGTGCACCGATTGTGCGGAGAATTGCATACAGGATAAGTAATGATACACATTTGGCAGATGATATTGCGCAAGAGGTATTCCTGCAGGCGTTACGCAAGATTTGCGATGTCAGAGACCCCGCGGCTTTTCTGGGGTGGCTTAAGACAACAACACGGCATTTTGCGATTAATATGATGATTCGTGGCAGCAGAGCATGGTCTGTGGAAGATGTGGGTATCGTGAAGCATATTGATTACAGGATAACTCAGGATTCTCCGATAGACGCCATGGTACGGAGAGAAGAAGTCGAATCTCTGCATCGGGTGGTTGCGAAACTTCGACCCATAGACAAAGACGTCATCAATGCATTCCATTTTGATGAGCAGAGTTTAGTGGAAATAGCTGATCGGCTTGATGCACCGATGGGGACGATTAAGCGCCGTCTCCATATTGCCCGCAAGCGTTTGCGTAAAGAACTTGAGGAGACACTTGTTCGATAAAAAAATCCCTCACACTGATCGGCATGAGGGATGAGGAGGCTCGTTGGAATCGTACTTGACTTAGTAGGAGTTGGTGGGGACTGTCCTTGGAGAGTTTGCCAAGTGTTCACGTAGGAGGTAGAGGACTGGTCCTGCAAACCATCCCGTGCTGGCTCCCACCACCAGAATTGTTGGAGCAAACGTGATCCCGCAGAGTGCGGCGATCATGCCGGCAGTGCATCCAATGGTTGATCCAAACATCGCCGCGATCCGTTTGGTACTTGCGCATGCGAGTACCAATGTTACGAGGAGATCGAGGATGATGAATAGCCAGAGGAGCATGGCCATCTGTGAGAGTGGCGGGAGGAAAAGACACAGGGTGAATGTTTCCTTCCGCGTGAGTTTCCGATCTCTTCGGGGAGTCCCGAAAACTCGGTACCCGTTTTGCCCTGTAAGCGGCAGAAGGACGAGTCGTGTGATTGGCATACTCCAACGGGTTTCGAGTTCTGGGATGATGGAGCAGCATGCGATCAATGCCAAGGCTCCACACGCCATGCTCATCCACATTGGGCCCAGAGCAACAACGACGAAGGCGGAAGTTCCATCAGGAGCAGTCTGCGGCAGGATACCCATCCCGATGAGCAGCAGCGTGACCATAAGGGGGATCACTGCCATCGAAACGAAGATCAAAAGCACATCACCCATAATCCACAGGGTGGTGGGACCCGGAAGCATTCCTTTGCGCAGCGTTCGATAGAGAGCGTGACTCAATGCAACGATCGTTGCAGTCACCTCACGTGGGCGGTAACAGAACGGTCCTGCGATCAGGCCAACCAAAGGCCAGAGGTACGGGGACCAACCAAGGGTCAGCGCAACAGAGAGCGCGATCACGGACCCCAGTGCGGATGCGACGGCAACGTCCGAAGGGAATTTGGACGACATACAACACCTCCTTAAAAAGATTTTGGGTTTTCCAAACGAGCCAGTGTTGTCAACGAACAACTAAACTAGAGTATACTATTTATTTTTTTAGTCAACTCGCTCCTCGACGCATGTCCATGCGACATTGTACAAGTTCCTTCCCAGTCTTGTCTTTGTGTAACACCTCCCATTGCACATTAATCTTTACGGACCGGCGTGAATCGGATCGAAGGGTGCATGCGATCGTATCATGAGAAGCACCGGCGATCGGATCGGGGATCGGGAGGAAGATTTGTTGCCAGTGTGTGGGGGGAGCGAATGGACTTGTCGAAAGAGTGATCCCCGGGATGAGGGTACAGTCCCACCAGAGACATATGCCGTAGATCGTTGCGGGGTGGTTGAGTTTCCATGAGAGATTTGCACTGCGGATGCTTTTGATTTTTCCATGTGCGAATAAAACTTCATCCCACTGCGTCGTATGAGAAGGGACGGGGAGAAGGTCGGCCTTCTCCACTTTTTTGACATACATGTTGTTCACTGATCGCTCCTTACATGGGGACCAATCGAGATCAAAACCCACTCGATCCCATACGGTGACTTCTTTCCATTGCGCAGCACGTACGACGGGAGCGGCATGTATGCGGAGACTTTGGGGGATCATCACTCCACCGGACTTTAAGAACCGCCGGGCGTCAGGCAGCGTCTCGATGATGTTTTCTTCGTACGCGAAGTTCCCCAAGGTTTCGGAGATGACGATGTCGGCATTGAATGATTTTTTGATATCGCGTGAATCTCCACAAATAAATGTACAGTTCGTGATGTTACTCCGTCGTGCCATCTCTTTGCTGATCTTAATGAACTCCGGTTCTCGTTCGATAAGGATGCAGCGCTTTGCTCCAAATTTGGAAGCAAGGAAAGCGAGGAACCCCGTTCCTGATCCAACATCGACGAGGGTGCAGCCGGGTTTGACGACTGTACGCAGAGCCTTCTCAAAAGCCGCGGTCCGGACGGTATCGGCCATGATCAGCCGTTGATATTCGATCATCGAGAGTAGTATACATTTTACTGCCGGGGAGTTTTTACCGTTACTTCGTAAATATCGGGATTAATGTCGGGGTCTTGTTCGATGGCGAGACGGATTTTCTTGTTCGTTTGGTTATGAAGAAAAAAATGCCACCATCGGTTGAGCGCGGTTTGCGGGAGGAAGACAATGAGCGAATTATTTTCCCATTTGGCATCAAGATCTTTCAAATAACGGAGAATGGGGCCAATAAGATCACGATATTCTGTATTGAGAATATCAATCGGAATATCGGCAACGTGTTTTTCCCATTGCCGCCGAACCTCTTCGCCCTCTTCAGGATCAATAGCGCTGTGGACCGCACGGATGTGAGCCGGTTGAAATGATTGTGCCAGTTTGAGCGCATAGAGTGTCCCACGATTGAGACGAGAGACGAGCAATACCGCTGTCTTCTCTGGCATAACGTTAGGGAGTGGTTGACCGTTCAGTGCAAGGACATGCTCCACTTTGAAGTAATGCCGCTTGATCCCGCGCATGAAGCTCACAATGAAAAGAATTGCCGGGATCAGTATCCATGCGCCGTGAAGGAACTTTGACAGGAAGACGATGATAAAAACGATGGCGGTCGTCACCAAGCCAATGACATTGATGAGAATATTTTTTTGGTGTCCGGGACCCTTGTGGAGCCAATGGACAATCATGCCGAGTTGCGAGAGCGAGAATCCGAGGAATACCCCTACCGCATAGAGCGGGATAAGCGCATGAACTTTAGCCTCGAACATATAGATGAGTGCGGCAGCAAAGAAGGCGAGGAGAATCACGCCATTGGCAAAAACAAGTTTGGAACCAAGGTTACGAAAATGCCGCGGGAGATAGCCGTCTTGTGCCAGTTGTGATGCAACACGAGGAAAATCGGCAAACGGCGTATTTGCCGCGAGGAGCAAGATGAGTGCCGTTGCCCCTTGGATAAAGAAATAGAGCGGGGATTGATCGAAGAGAAGCTTCGCAATTTGGGAGATGATGGTCTCCTCTGCAAGTGGAGTCACTCGCCCCCAGTACGCGAGCACGGTAATGCCTAAGAAAATGCCCCCGAGCATATATGCCATACGCCGAAGTGTTCTTGCAGCGTTCTCTGCCTCCGGACTCTTGAACGCCTGTGTCCCATTCGAAATAGCTTCGATACCCGTCATCGCCGTACAGCCGGCGGCAAATGCCCGGAGTATCAGGAGTATCCCGAGTGCCCCCATGGGTTCAATAGGAACCTCCAGTGCGTGCGTGACAGGGAACGTCCCACTCACATAGCGCCATACTCCATATCCAATCATCCCAACAAACGACGCCACAAAGATATAGGTAGGGATGGAAAATACTCTCCCAGAATCACGAACACCGCGGAGATTCATCCACATGAGGACGACAACAACCCCGATGCCGATCGTCACCCGATGGGGGTAAAAGTCGGGAACCGCCGATGTGATTGCCGCAACACCCGCTGCAGTAGATACCGCCGCTGTCAGGACATAGTCAATCAGCAAAGATGCCGCACCGATAAGGGCCGGATATTCGCCAAGATTCTTATGGGCGACATTGTAGACTCCTCCTCCTTGTGGATAGGCGTGAATAACTTGATGATAAGAAATTGCCACAACGAAAATGAGACAAAAAATGGAGAGGGCAATCGGGATCGCAATCGAAAAAGCACTGGTACCGACTATTGCGAGTACCAGCAAAATTTCCTCTGTCGCATATGCAGTGGAAGAGAGGGGATCAGCTCCAAAAATTGCCAATCCCTGCATGTTGGTGAGTCGCTCATGCACAATGGCGCTCGTTGCAAGCGGCTTTCCGAGAAATATTTTGCGCAGCTTGGTGAATATGGTATCGCTTTTCATGAATCTATGGTAAAGATATAGATAAAACACTCGTCATGCAATGTGCTGGGCGAGTGCTCTTATACGTGAACGCCCTTATCCGATGGCTCTGGCTCCCATCAGAATAAGAAAAATACCAATGGTGTTGAATCCAAAGCAAAAGAGAGCAAATAAGCGTGTCCGCACGTCGGTAACACTACTGAGGAGTGTCACACCGAGCTCATCGGGGAAGGGCGATGCAATGATGAGACCGGCAACGGACCAGAGGAGGTAAATACGGATGTTTTTAAGGAACCAGTGATGGTGAAAGTGCCACCCTATGCGTCGAATCCAGTGCAGGTTCCAAAAATGATGAAATTCTTCATGGAAGGAAAAGCGAGCGTATTCGAAGATAGAGAGATCCACCAGCATCGCCCCGAGTCCTCCCACAGGTGCAGCAAAGAGCGGAGAGACATCCGGTGCGAGTTCTACGAACATACCGATGGCAAACGGTGTCGTGAAGGCAGAGCTAAAGAGAAGACCTGCAAGAAATACGGAGATATATCCATGCCCGTTGAGCGCTTCGATAAGTGTATGGAATGCGCCCCCCTGATACAGGAGGTATGCGAGGAGGAAACAGAGAACGAGAATAATGAATTTTACGTATTGAAGTACTGTGTGTTTCACGTTAAGGATATTATACCATATTTTTACGACTCTTGTTTAGTGTCGATTGAGGATTTTCCAAACCTCGATGACATCATCTCCGAACATCTTGGATGGTGTTTGTATATGCATCCTGAGTTCGGAAAAAGTGTCGGAGATATACTGCGAAGGGTCCTCAACTGTTTGATAACTTATGATGCCACCTGTTTCTTGAACGGTCTCTAAATGACGACTCTTCTCATAAAAAAATCCCCCTACCAATGCGACTTGTAGAGAAGGGATGCTTTTAAATAGTTTTTCGTAGAGAGCGTATTTTTCTTCTGCCGGATGACAGCACTCGATGGAGAAAAGACTGGTGAAAGCTGTCGGAATGAATGGAATGCGAGAGAAAAATAATGGATCATGGTAATCGGCCTGCACAAAGTTTGGTACTTGTCCTGTGGTATTAAGATCAATACCTGCATATTGCGTATAATGGCCATGGAGAGAGTACTCACCGAGTCCATAACCAAGATCCATGACACGGAGATCCTTTGGCGCAAACTGCTCAAACATCCGAAAAACATGATCGTGGTTGGCGCGCACAGTCGGCTCTTGCAAATACTCACGGTACAGTGCATAAAATCTTTCGTTGTATAAACTTTCATCATTTGGAAGTTCTACTTGTTCGAGCATAGGGTGAAGGAGTTTAGCGATTCCTTGTTTTTAAAGAAAGGATCACTACATTGGTCACCAATGAATGGTTCTACACTATCAACAAAGGCGGATATTCAAAGATGAGAGAAAAAGATCGAAAGATCCTTTGGGTCTAGGAGTTTGTGTCCGTGAACCGTTTATGGAAACAGCAGGAACTTTATTCCAACAAGAGCGAGAAACAGGGCAATGATTTGTCGAAATGTTTTTTCCGAAACATGCCCAACAGTCTTTTTCGCAAACCATGCACCGGCAAAGGAAAGTGGTAGAAACAGGATCATTCCATACCAGAGCTCTTTTGGCAGATTCACATTGCCGATCCCATAGGTAAGGAGGCGGATGGAATCGGTCATGAAGGCGATGGCACCGGTGGTGAAGATGTAAACGTGTTTAGGAAAATCAAAGGCGGTTAGGAACGCTCCTCGCACTGCCCCTCCTACCCCAAAGATGCCTGCCATCAATCCCGATAATGCGCCGCCCGCCACTGCAGTTGCGTTCGACTTTGGCAACTTCCATGATGAATGGAAGAGAAGGAAGAACATGTATGTGATGAGGGCAGCCCCGAGGATTCTCAAAAGCAAAGTTGGTTCCGTTGTCAGGGTGAGACGAGCGCCTGCATAGGCAGCAAGGACACTGGGAATCCCGAAGAGCAGCAACAGATTCCACGTCGCCCCCTTGCGGAAGAGGATCATTTTCCAAATATCGCCAACGAAGTGGATGATGCCGACAAGAAGAAGAGCTTGTGGAAGGGGATAATAAAAGAGCAAAACAGGAATCATGATTGTCGACGTGCCAAATCCGGTCATTGTTCCGACGGTGGAGGCAATGAGCGTGAGAATACCGATGGCAATGATTTCTATGGGCATGGTATGGAGTCAGTGAACGTATAAGGATATTTAGAGATTAGAGAAAAAGATCGAAAGACTCTATGAAACAGATCGGGAGTTTGTGTCTATCAATCATTACTGTAGAATCCAGTCCATGGCGGATGAGATCACTAATAAAGTTCTTCTGGAACACATGCAGGGCATGAAGTATGAATTGAAACAGGAAATGAAGGACATGAAACAGGAAATACGAGGTGTCAAAAATGACGTCGTACGTCTGGAACAGAAAGTGGATAGAGGTTTTGAAGAAGCTAAAGAACATCGTCAGGCATTACAGGAAGACTTGGAGGCGACTATTGCCATGCAGGCAAAGCATCAAAGGAAGTTAGAGAAAATATCCGTCTAGGCATTACTCTATAATGCAATGAAGAAGCACATCGGCAACATGCGGGTATGGTATAGTGGCTATTACCTCAGGTTTCCAACCTGATGACGCGGGTTCGATTCCCGCTACCCGCTCCAGCCTTCGCTCCTCTGCGAAGGAGCTACGGCCGGCAGGCCAGCTTTTTTTATATGACTATGCGAAGGCTGCCGGATGACCTGTCCCTCGTAGCCCAATGGGCGAAGTCGGAAGCGCCAGAGCGCGTAGTCTGGCTATATGTTTTTCCCTACAATCGAAATGCATGTGGCATTTCGTCTATATTCTTAAAAATAAGAACGGCGATCAGTATGTGGGGCATACGTCCGATATTAATGATCGCCTCAAAGAGCACAACGAAGGTTCAGTTGATGCTACAAAAAGCAAAAGACCGTGGCATGTTGAATGGTTTTGTGGTTTCCGTGATGAGAAGAAAGCGATTGCATTTGAAAAACATATGAAAACAGGCTCAGGTAGTGCTTTCAGATTTAAGCACTTTGCACGGAAGAATATGTCATAAATGTGATAGTTAACCGGAAATACAACTGATACTATTCCCCGCCTATGCTGGATGTACTAAAACAAGTAGAGCTGGAACTCCCCGAGCTTCTGAAAGATGAATCCGCTTGGGTGGGAAAAGATGTGAACTATCACCCCCCACGAGTTGAACGTCTTTGGAGACAATGGCGAGATATCTATCGAATCTATCTCCATCGTATTCATCCATGTAAGCCGGAAGAGGCACTCTTTCATCCACATCCATGGCCATCGGCAATGCTTCTTCTCCCGGGTTCTGCACCATATAAAATGGGAGTTGGTCACGGGGGTGGTGACGATAACCCTCCTATAGATAAGGTGCTTACCATGCAACCAGGCTCTCGATACGAAATGGTTGACCTTAATGATTGGCATTTTGTTGCACCTATTGATGAACCAGCTATCACGCTCATGGTGACAGGAGAACCGTGGAGTAGAGAAGCTCCTAAATCAACAAAATCGTTAGAACCTCTCACGGAGCAGGCACGAGCAGAAATCTTTACGCTGTTTCGTCAGCAGTTTTGTCCATCAATATCAAACGTAGATCGCTAGAGGTGTCAGAAGCAAAAGAAGAGGACAGTCAGCAGACATCAGCCATTTCTTTCTTGCATGGGAAAACGCGAAAGAAGCTCTATAAGATTCTGAAAGGGGGAGAAATTATTCTTAGTGAAATTCCGGGAAAATACGCTGGCTGGAGACCAGGAAAAATATTTGGACGTCTTGATTGTAGGTCTGGCATGCGTATGAAGAAGGAGAATCGGGTTTTCTTTCACACATGGGATGATGCAGTTGAGGAGGGATATCGGCCGTGCAAAAAATGTAAGCCAACTCCCGAGGATTAACCCCGATCCTCATGGACACAAACTCCTAGAACCACCCATCACCCGACTTCGCCCTTCGGGCTACGCCGGGATATCGGCGCCTTGTAAAACAATCATCACATGATACAGTTCCTCCCTTTTTATGAAACCTGACCGTACGTTTCTGGAAAATATGCCAAAAATCGAGATGCACTTGCATCTTGATGGAGCAATCAACCCGGAGGATATTTGGTGCATCGCCCAGGAATATGGTGTCACTCTTCCACATATCCCCGAACAATCGCTCGATGCGTTAAAAACGTACTTTCAATTTGATGACAGTCGGGACATTCGAACATCCAGAGACTTTGATCATCTACTACGTACATTTGATATTGTCATTTCTCTTATGCAGACCCCGGAAGGATTGCAAGATGTCGCGGAAACGCATGTACGAGATCTGGCTGCCCAAAACTTTGTTTACGCTGAAACACGTTTTGCGCCACAATACCATTTACGAAAAGGACTCACATTGGAGGGCGCAATTGAAAACACGCTCATCGGTCTTCAAAGAGGTTTTGAAAAAACAGGAACTCTTGTCAAACTTATCGCATGCATCGGCCGAGAAAACGTTACGATTGGTCCGGAGGTTGCACGAGCAGCGCTGAAATACCAGGACAAGGGCGTGGTTGCCATTGATCTCGCGTGCAATGAGATCGATTATCCGCCAGAGTTGCATGTCGACGCATTTCGACTTACATTTGGTTCAAATCTTCGCCGTTGCGTTCATGCAGGAGAGGTGGCAAAAACACCGGAAAAACTTCGTCAAAATATTATAACGTCACTGATCGATTTACGAGCAGATGAACTGGGACACGCAATACTACTTCCTGACATGCCAGAGGCAATAGAGCACGTGGTCCAACTAAGAACACGTATTGCATCGTGTCCTCTTTCCAATTTGGCCTCTATGGTGATAGACGACGTGCGAGACCTGCGTTTACAAGAACTTCTCGATCGTAACGTTCTTGTCTCTCTCCATTCGGATGATCCGGCAATGGATCATACATCCCTTGCTGATGTCTTTGTAGAAACATGCAAGGCATATAATTTTGATATAAATCATGTCCAAACGCTCAGTCGCAATGCAATCTTCGGAGCATTTTGCAGTGCCAAGGAACGAGAATGGATTTTTGAAGAATTTAGAAGGAGAGGATTTGATGTATCCTCCTAATCACTCACCAACACCCCATTAATATGATCGATCTCCTGCTGGAGAACCGTCGCACGTCCCCACCGGAAAATTTCTTCATGTCCATTGTTTTTGATATCGGTATACCGCACCTTCATCCAGAGATTGCGACGAAGAACGTGTAAACCTTTCAGACTAAAACAGGTGGACACAAACGGAACAGACCATTTCTGTTCTACCACTTCTGGGTTGATCATGATCTGATAATCCCCGTATGAGCGCTTTATCCCAATAATGCGAGTGCTGTAGCCGATCTGCGGTGCTGCCAGCCCCAAACCAAACAGACTCCATTTGCGATCCAGCTTCTGGAGTTTTTCTTTGAGTTCTACAGCAACTTTTTGCACTTCTTCATCAATCTCATTCACCGGTTCACTGAACGTGTGAAGAATAGCATTTGGGGCTTGGACAATGCCAAGTTCAATCTGTTTCTGATATTTGAGAAACATGAAGAGTGCGATCATCACGACCACGAACGCACCAATGAGAGTGAGCCATTTCTTCATGGCATGAGATTGTACAGTGTTCATGAACAAAAACTTCTAGGATGCAGATCTACTTTAGATCAATCCAATAGAGAAGCTTTTTGGGTTTTCCCTGAGGGTCTTTTGCTTGTTCGAGAACACCACCATTAGATTCGATGATCCTCTTTGATGCGGTATTGGTTGTATCACAGGTAACCAATGCTTTCTCGATACCCAGATCCCTTGCTTTCTCAAGAGCAAGTTCAAGAATCTTTTTACCATATCCCTGTTGACGTTTAGTTGGTCTGATCCAGTAGCCGATATGTCCTCCTTCGTTGCGAAGGTGTTCTGTGAGTTGATGACGAACATGCACTTCACCAACCACTTTTCCATTATCAAGAAGCCAGTAGGTTGTTGATGGAATGTATCCTGTGGGCAAATCTTTCCCTTGAGAATGGTCTTTTCGAAGACGGATGTACTCCTCAATGTTTTTTGGAGAACCGATGTCTTCCCATAGACCCATACGATCTCCGGTTTTTCGTAATTCCTCGATGGCTTCCTCAAAACTTTTCTTGTACTCCAATGATGGTCCTACGAGTTTCATATCTTGAGGACATTCTAAACGATTTTCCGCTGGTATAGACATGTTCTTATTGTATCAATGTATTGATTACCTCAAGGACACAAACTCCTAGACACACCCATCACCCGACTTTGCCATCCGGGCTACGCCGGGCAAGCGGTTGTAATAATTTCCAGGTACCCGCTCCACCAAATTTTGTTTTCATTCGCTAAATAGAGGCTGATTTTGCATGACCATAAGCGGAATCGAACTTAACTTATTGCTATTAGTATGTTTTTTGCCTATCCTGAGCCGCTTTCCTTTCTTAGCACACTAATGACTGAACACATGAATTCGGAACAGGAATCGTCACGCGTCGCAATCGAACCAATGTACATCCCCTTTTTTCAGAAAGATTATTGCTGTGTACCTGCATGCATTCAGATGATTCTCTATAGAAGAAATCTACCTCTTTTCCCGCAAGGAACCATAGGAAAAGCAATGGGGCTTGTGATACCAAAAGATTACGCAGAAGCTTTTTACGAGGATATCAAGACATCACGATCAAAAAAGTTGAAAACATATGGAGCTCATTCCATTGTAAAAACACTCAATTCGTTCTTTCGTAGAAAAAAAATTGATCTGAGAAGTCAGTACATTTCCCCCGATACCATTGGGGATATTACTGGATTTGTACGAAAAAACATCCTGCAGGGGAATGATATTATGGTTTCGTATGCTAATCATGCATTGGAAAGCATAAGGTGTGCTAAGAATAATCGTACCTCACATTGCGTTCTCATTCAGGAGTTGGACGGAGACCAGGTTACCTGTGTCGACCCATATCCTGATAACCCTGAATTATGGGAGACACGTCTGCATCACCTTGTTGATTCTATGCCCCTCTCGAATAATGGTTTTCGTGTGTTTTGCTCCACTGGAATACAGAGTCGCCAGATGCTACAAACGATTCTTAAAGCTACAAAGAAGTAGTACGCTCTTCACAGGACACACCTCTTAATCTCCCAAACGGTTCTAATAACCTTCGGTTTAGAGCTTCAGCCAAAGAACTGGAATGATCTGCGAGGCGAAGGCTGTCCGCCGTCGCACGCACAGGCATGAGCACAAATTTTCCCTTTTCACACTACCATAAAAGCTCTACCCTGCACGCACATGGGGGACTACACCAGATATGAGTTGGTTTTTCGAGAGAGAAGGGCAGAAAGAACGGAGACTCTCGTAGAGTAGATGCGAATATTGTAGCGAAACATGCATTCCGACAGAAATTGGGGTAAGGAAGCCTTGGGGAAGCCACGGTAGATGTGCCACGACAAGGTCTTGCAGTGACCCCAGATACCCTCCTGGGTATTCGTGTGGACGAAGCGTGCATCACTGTTCACGAACTCCCTGCTGTGGCAGACCGTCATGTGACGATAGAGACCGTTGTAGCCCAGATGCTCATCGGTGAAGACGAGCCCCCCGGTCCTGCCGCTCGCAGTACGCGGGGACACATCGTGTCTTCACGTCGGTCTGGGATGCATTCGAGCAGGCACTGCTTCGAGTCTCTCGAGACACCTCCCAGTACCCATTGCGTGCTAAAGGTACTCTCATCCCACTCTGAGACACCGGGAATACGGTGGGGTCGCAATCCCTGGACGACATGTCGGAAGATTCTGTTGAGCTTCTGTGCGGTCTTCGGATTGATGCCGAGCACCCTGCTCAGGTCTGCAGCAGACATACCAGCCCTTGTCGCAAACAGCTTCATGGCCATCTCCCATTGACGATCAGAGAGATGACTCCCACTCTTCACCGTGTTGGTCCTCCGAAGAAAGACTTTGGAGCAATGCGAACACTGGTAGCGCTGACGGTGTCGTCGATCTTTCCCGAAACGATGCGCACCGGCCGCCCCACAAAACCGACAGAAAATTGTTCTTGCAGACATAATGGGTGAAAAAGAAGAAGTGGAGGCCACATTCTCTCATTTTCACCAACTCATATCTGGTGTAGTCCCCTCTATCGTCACTGGTGCCGGAATGGGCTCGTATATTCCATGGGAGATACACAAAAAACTGGAGGCCCTTGCCCAGAAAAGTGGACATCCATTGTCCAAAATAGTCGCATGGGCTGGCGAAGAATTGGATCGGACTGGAAAATAATTGAAGAATCAGAATCCTTTTCATCTGGATACTAACTCCCAAATCCAAAGGGTCCCTTTCGAGATGAAATTAACGCTATGCCACTGCCTCCTCCAGACGAACAATACGTTTTTCATGGTCTTCAACCTTGCCCATAAGGCGCTTATCCATATTTGTAAGAACAGTCAGAATCTGATCATCCGCCTCGTAAAGTCTCTCGAACTTCTGATCGAATTTCTTCTCTATTCTTTGCACATCATCCTTTATCAACCGAATATCATCCTTTATCAACCGAATATCATCCTTCACGACCTTCATATCTCCCTGTGTCACTGGTGCAGAACCATTCATTGCTCATTATCATAATGATACTTTCTCTACAAACAAGTGACTGTTGTGGTTGTAATAAATTCCAGTAACCCGCTCCAGCCTTCGCTCCTCTGCGGAGGAGCTACGGCCGGCAGGCCAGCTTTTATAATAAGTTCACGAAGGCTGCCGGATGACCTGTCCCTCGTAGCCCAATGGACGAAGTCGGAAGCGCCAGAGCACGTAGTCTGGCTTTTAAAGACACCCACCCTTTTGCTACGCAGAAATTAATTTTCTTGGATTAACGAAGTACTGCGCTACCAAATACATCAAGATAAAGATGCCAAAGAACCCGTAGCCATATTGAATGCCCACCTTATCTGATATAAAGCCAAACATGAGACCAGTCACAATGGCCACTTCTACAAACATGGCATTCACGGATGCCATCGTTGCTCGCTGATGCTGCGCAACATTTCGCTGAATGACACCTTCGGCCAAAACGCTTGTTACTCCCAAAACTACCTCAAAAGTCAGAAGAAATATGATGATGAAAGCAGATTTTACAAATGCTGTGGCAATCAATACCACACTCATATAAAGCGTAGCTTGATTAAGAATGTTCCACGGCTGTTTTTTGAACCGATGAGCATTCGTACCTGCGAAGCCGCCACAGAGACTGGCAACAGCTACTGAAATGCCAAGAACTGTGTTTGGCATGCCATATTGCTGGAACAAAATAGGCCAATATTCATCTATGACTGCATACGACGACCTGACAATGGCAGTATACAAAAACACATTGAGAATGACGCGATGGGTAAATGCATAAGCAAGACCCTCACGAAGAAAATGAAAAGGATTCGGTTCATTAAGCGGCACTTGTTTCTGAATGTTCGGAAAGAAAAACGCAGCAATAGTGGTAGCGACACCTGCGCCAGCAGAAAGCACTAATACCCACCAGTACGAATACTCGCTGACGATGCCACCAAAGACCCAACCTAGTGCCAGACCTGCCAAATTAAAGGCTCGCCCTCTGCCCCAAATCTGCTCAAACAAGTCCTGCCTTTTATGAATTGTTAGGAAATCGTAGGTATATGCCTGCAAAGTTCCACTGGAGAAGGTGGAGGCAAGAGAGCGAAAAATAAAACCAATCAAAAACCATTCAAATGTCGGATACAAGAGCCAAATGCTGTAACACACGGCATAAAATAAACTTCCCAATATCAACATGGAACGCCTATTCCATTTGTCTGCCAGTACACCAGTCGGAATCTCAAGTAAGAAAGAAGCTGCCGCCCAAATAGAAAGTAACGTGGCAACTTGTGTTAGAGAAATACCGTTTTGTACAAAAAACAATTTATCTACTGCATATATCAAAATGAAATCATGCAGGAATTGGTACGTATAAAAAACTTTGAGGAAAGTGGGAAGGTGCATCATTGAGGCCATGTTATCAATGTATCCTGAATCGGCCAAACGTGTGCGATTGTGGAAGTAAGCTCTATCTTTTCTTCGCTCAGACGCCCGAAAACCTTATGGACATAGGCTCCTAGTCGGACGCATCATAGTTGTAATAATTTCCAGGTACCAGCTCCATCTGATTCATGGTTTATTCAAGACAAATTTTCTTGTACTGATAATCGGAAATACAACTCATTGCAATATTAGAAAGTCATTTCGTTCCTCTCAACTGGAATGCAAGAATAGGCGGCGTTAAGAGCGTCGTAAGAATGACGACGATCACGATTACCGAGAACAACTCATCTGTCACAACACCTAATCCTCTGCCGATTGTTGCAAAGATGAGACCGACTTCACCGCGCGGTACCATGCCCCAGCCAACGAGCCATTTCCTTGCCCTTTTCCCCGCCGCCAAACCTGCCACGATTTTACCGACGAACGCTACTATGGTGACTCCGAGAGCGACGAGAATGATTGATGGATCGAAGAGTGTGAGAAGGTTCACGCTCATGCCCGTCATCACAAAGAAGAGCGGCACGAGGAAATGCCCTAAGGGTTCGATGAGGTACTCGATGTGGCGTTCTGCATGGGGTTTAATTGCTTCTTGTACTCTCCTTTGAAGGGCAGGATCGCTGCCTTTGATCGCCGCCCGCACGTCATCCACGACATGGAAGTCTTGGAAGTACCGGAAATGGACAGGGTCGAGGACCAAGCCTGCTGCGAACGCTCCAACAATCGGGGCGAGTCCGATCTCTTGTGCTGCGGCGGCGAGCAAGAGACCGAAAGTAATGGCGAGCGTGAATTTCATGCCAACACCCGTATGGATTGTTGAAAAAATCCATCCCAGCCATGGAGCGAGAAGGACACCAAGAACGATAGAGCCGATGAGGAAGAACACTGCCTTCCCCGTAATGAGGGCGATGACACCGGCACTCACGGTTCCCGCCGTTGCTATCGCGGACACGACAGCCAGAATCACGAGACCAATGACATCATCGATGACTGCCGCCCCGAGAACAATCTGTGCCTCCGGCGTTTGGAGTTTACCCAGATCTTTGAATACACGAGCAGTGATGCCGACGGATGTGGCAGTGAGTGCCGCGCCAAGGAAGAGATACGCTTGGGATGTGAGACCAGGGAGTAGATACGGACCCACAACGTAGGTGCCGAGCACGAACGGCACGACAACTCCGACAGCCGCCACAAGGAATGCAGGAATACCCACCTTTCCCATCTTCTGGATGTTTGACTCCAGTCCAATCTGGAAAAGCAGGATGATGACACCCAATTCCGCGAGGAAGCGGAGAAGCGGATCGGCCTCAGCAGATTCAAATGCGGTTATCCCGAGTAATGTCAGATTCCCAAGAGCAACGCCGATTACGAGTTCTCCAAGCACCGACGGCTGTCCGATTCTCTCCACGAGGCTGGCAAATTTCCCAAAGAGGAGCAAGATCGCCATCCAGAAGAGCGTAGAAGCATAGGAATGTACTCCTGTTTCAGTCGCAGCTCCTTCCGTCGCAGCGAGTGCACTGCTTCCCAAGACCAGACCAATGATAAACAGGAGAAAGAAATTCCTCTGCAAAGAGCGCTTTGCGCACATAGTGTGATTGGCATGATATTGATTATTGCTGTACTTGGCAATTCCGATGCAACAGGCTTATTGAACGGAAGTTTCCGTCAGGGGCACAGACTCCTAGTCGGACCCATCACCTGACTTCGTCCTCTGAGCTACGCCGGGCAAGCGGTTGTAATAGTACTGGGACTATAGTTATTCTATTGCATTTTTTGGCCATTCGCCAATAATGACATCTTTTCTCTATGAAAAGGATTTTCTCCCGCACATTGGCGCATGGTATGGCATTCATTGGGGTTGCGTTGATCCTGGTGGGGTGTGCACGAGTGCCTGATGATGCGGCGATGCAGAAGCTCCAGCAGATCGCACAGGAGAAGATCGGGGCGACGGGAGACTTTTTGACGCAGGATTTTGACCCGCTCGCATTCCTCACGACATGGAATTTTAACAATCTCCCGACAGAGGAGCGTGAAAAGTATTATAAAGAAAAGATACTTCCCGACGGGACAATGCTCCGGGAGTATCTTTTTTATATCGAGGATAAGGAAATCGAAGTGGCACCCGGCGTCTTTTATCCTGCATGGACCTACAATGGGCAGGTCCCGGGGCCGACGGTACGGGCGACGGAGGGGGATACGATACGCATCACGTTTGATAACCGCGGGGGCAAGCCTCATACCATGCACTTCCATGGGTTCCATGCGTCGAGTATGGATGGATCGGCACCGGATCAATTGGTACTTCCCGGAGAATCTTTTACGTACGAATTCAAGGCAGAGCCTTACGGGACGCATCTCTATCATTGTCACAGTTATCCGGTTTCGCATCACATTACTCGTGGACTCTATGGCGCATACATCGTCGATCCCAAGGTGGATACCCGCCCCAAACCGGATCGTGAGCTGGTGATGGTGATGAATGGCTTTGACGTGAACTTTGACGGGTCAAACGAGATTTATGCGGTGAACAGTCGTGCGTTTGCGTATGCGTATGATCCGATCCCCATCCGTACCGGCGAACGTGTCCGTATTCATTTGAGCAACATGCTTGAGTTTGATCCGGTGAACTCCTTCCACCTTCATGCGACGTTCTTCGATCACTACGATACGGGGACAAAAATGGTGCCGGATCTTTTTACGGATATCATTGTTATGGGGCAGGGGGAACGGGCGATCCTCGATACCACGTTTAAAGAGCCGGGGATGTACATGTTCCATGCGCACGTGACGGAATTTGCGGAACTCGGATGGATGGGGATGTTCCATGTCGTTGATGACCCCGGTGTCCATGAATGAGGTGCAGTGCGATTCTCGGCGTTGGTATTGGTGGATTCATATACTGGTTCCACTCCTCGCTTTTGGGGGGCTGGTCTGGGTTTTTTTGCAGCATGGACTCCTCGGAGTGTTTGAGGCGGATATTCCACCGATCGAGAATCTTATGATCCAGCGGATAACCTTTACACCGGAACATATTGTTCTTCATGTCTTCAACGATGGGCCGGAACCGGTGACGGTGGCCCAGCTCACCGTGAACGAAGTGTTGTGGCAGTTCAGTATGGAGCCCACGATCACCCTTGAGCCTCTTGAGCGCGGTTGGGTATCGATCTTTTATCCCTGGACAGATGGCGATCCACTTTCGTTTACGCTGATCTCGCGGAATGGTGTCACGTTCGAGAAAGACATAGATGTGTCCTTCCTGACGCCGGTCTTGGATAAAGTCCATATTCAAACATTCATCCTTCTCGGACTCTATGTCGGGGTGATCCCCGTTCTTCTGGGACTTCTCTGGTTCCCGTGGATGCGACGGTTTAAAGAGAATGGGTATTCGTTCTTCCTAGCGCTCACGATCGGACTCCTCCTTTTTTTGGGGGTGGATACGTTGGCAGAAGGATTGGAACTTATTGAAGAGGTACCGGGAGCCCTGAACGGGGAAGGGCTCCTGCTCATCGGGATCCTGCTCTCCGTTTTGATTTTGGGAAGTGTATCGTATCGTACGGAGTTTGCCGTGCAGAAGTTTGGAGGCGATACGCGTTCTCTTGTTTGGGGGTATCTTATTGCGCTTGGAATTGGGTTTCATAACCTTGGAGAGGGTCTTGCGATCGGGAGCGCGTATGCATTGGGAGAGGTTGCACTCGGGGGGGCGCTCGTACTTGGATTCATGGCGCATAACCTCACGGAAGGGATTGCGATTGTCGCTCCGATGATCCGTCATGCGTTTACAATGAAACGTGCATTCCCGCATCTCGTTCTGATGGGATTACTTGCGGGGGGTCCGACGATTGTCGGGACCCTCCTTGGAGGGTTTGCATATTCTCCGGTTGTGGGGGTGCTTTTCCTTGGGATTGGGTCGGGAGCAATCTTCGATGTGTCGTTTGATATTCTTCACCATATGGCCGGCGGACGGTGGAAATCGCTCTTTACGCTCTCCAACGTTCTGGGATTTTTATTGGGGCTCCTCTTGATGTACGGAACAGGGATTTTGGTTCTTCTTTAACTTATTCTCTGGAGTACCTCCCCCGACGGGGGAGGATTAAGGAGGGGGGATGAGATTTATATATTTTTTTGCTCTTACCCCCTCCCCTTTGTCCCCTCCCGTCGGGAGGGGTGCTAAAAGTTTTGTAACTTTTTCTGTGCTTGCGAATCCGAAGGGTTGAGTTGGAGTACGCGTTCGAACGATTCATGGGCACGTGTTGTATTCCCTGTGTGTTCGTAGATCAAACCGAGGTTATAGTGGACGGATGTGAGGTTGGGATCGAGCATGCGGGCACGTTCGAGGAGTAACAATGCATTCCCTGTGTCCCCTTGGCGAAGCAGGAGACCGCCAAGTTGCGCGAGAGCTTCGGCATAATCCGGACGGATGAGGAGGAGCTCTTGGTAGGCATCGATGGCATCGGGGGATCGCCCAAGAGACCCGTAGATCTGGCCGAGGTTAAAGAGAGTTCGCCATGTGGGTTTGATTGCTTTAGACCGTTCGTAGAGTTTGAGAGCACGTTCGTATTCTCGGTTTTTTGCATAGATGCCCGCAAGGTTGTTATACGCCACGTGCGCGTTTTTTTGTGAGGCGATCACGTGAGTGAAGAGCGTCTCGCTATTGGTCCATGTTTTTGCTTGGGAATATGTCGCGTACGAAAGAGCAAAAATAATGATGGGAGTTGCGAAGAGCATCGGGCGGCGTAAAAGGATGTACGCAATGAGAGGAAGAATGGCGATCATCGGCAGATACATATAGCGATCGGAGGTGATATAGATATCTATGGAACCATATTCTCCCCCCTTAAGAACATTGGTGAGGGAAGGGGCAAGGAGCATAAGGAAAACGATCCAGGAAAGTAGAGGGAGGGAAGATCGTTTCCGCAGGATCCATACCGCGATGGTGATTGTCGCGACAATGAGGAAGCCAATAAGAATACGGGGGTGGTTCCAAAACACATCATCGGTGAAGGGGTAGAAGATCGATAGGTTGATGGGGAGCAGAAATTTCCCGAGAGAAAAGGGGACGGCGACGAAGGAAATGAGGATAGGGGTAAGGAGAGAGGTTGGTGTGTGTTTACCGAAGAGTGCAATGATGATGAAGACGATAGAAATAATGAAGTAGGGGAGTTTGCTTCGGATATTTTTGGAGTCGATGGGTTTTTTTTGTACGATATCTATGGCAAGGAGTATGAATGGGAGAGTGACCGCAGTGACTTTGGCAAGACAGGCAAGGAGAAATGCCGATATGCTTAAACGCTTTCGTTCGGACATATAAAAATACATACTCAATAAGAAGAAGAATCCCATGAGCACATCCTTCCTCGCGCTGGCCCACATCACCGTTTCGGTATTCAGGGGGTGAATTCCGAAAAGGAGAGCTGCAACGAGTGCCGTTTTTTCATCAAGCAGTTTTCGGAAGATGTATAGGAGAAGGACGGTACTCCCAAGATGGAGGAGGAGATTTGTTGTGTGATAGGGGAATGAGCTCTGGCCGAATAGACCGTATTCGGTTTGGTATGTGAGGAGAGTAAGAGGAATATAAAGTTCAGGATCATAGGACAGGAAGGCGTTTTGAATGTTTTTCCATGAGAGACCGTGTGCGGTGGGATTATCGAGGATGAGCAGTTCATCATCGAGCGCAACGAAATCATTGTGGAGATACGGCACATAGAGGAGGAGCGGGAGAAGGATCAGAAGAAACGTATTGCGTAACCGCATGGAGCTATTGTACGATAGGTTTACCCTTTTTTCTCTATTGTGCTCGAGCAATCATTTGATCTTACGACGGTTCTTCGCATCATTGTGGATGTTTTTTTGGTGTTTGTCCTTTACAACATTCTCTTCATCGTCGTGGATCTGCGTAAGATCACCCGCCGGATTGAGGGCATAACGGAAGAATTGGAAACGGTAATCTTAAAACCGCTTTCGCTTACGGATAAGGCGATCGAGTGGATATCCAACTCTTTGGAAGATAAGGGGAAACATCACAAGGACAAGAAGCATTCTTCCAAATAATATTGAGTCAGAGAATTGGTTGACGATCGATGAAGGTACGGACAAAAAATCGTTTGAGATGTTCGTACGATGCCACGAGAATAGTGGCAAGGAGGGACTGCAATTGGCGAATTTGTTTGTAGAGTTCGTTGAGGTGATATGCCCGTCCCGGTTGTCCAAGACGGGAAATCCGGCGAGCTTCGCGACGAAGGCGCTGTTTTTCCTGTTCGATGTGCGCTTGTAATTGTGCCTGCATGACGGGGGCTTCGGGGAGAGAGGATATTAATCCTTCTCGTAGGGAGATTGTGGAAGAGCTCCCGCCGGAGAGTGAGCCTCCTCCTCCGTGATCTTCACGCGTCGTCTGGGGGGCGGATTCGGTAATTTTCCCGATTTCATCAAGTAATGAGTCGAGACGGGCTGATTTTGGCTGTTCGACAAGGAGGATTTTTTGATCAGATTCAGGGGACGGTGAGGCCTTCTCTGGTGAGGTGGGGGAATGGGGCATTTCTTCCATATTTTCCCATTTTTTGACTTAAAAATCAATGTAAACTGCTATTTGTATGATAGAACGTACGATTTTCCATGATATACGGGATAAGAAGGCCGCTGCGGATATTGTCTATGAGGATGAGGAGGTGATGGCATTTAAAGACATCAATCCCGCAGCTCCGACGCATCTTCTTTTTATTCCCAAAAAAGAGAATGACGTTATTCCCTCCATCGCGGATCTTACGGACGAAACCGCACATGTGCCGGGGTTACTTATTCGCACGGCACAGCAATTTGCGAAAAATCGCGGGATTGATGGCTACCGCCTTACGTTCCATGTGGGGCGAGGGGGAGGACAGATGGTGTTTTATATTCACCTGCACTTTTTGAGTCAGCAGTCTCTTTAAGCAGAGTATCCTGCCTTCTTCGCCTCCTCTTCCGTTGCAAAGTACACCCGATTTTCCTCTTTGATCTTTTTGCCTGCGGCAGAATCAACGGGGTAATATTTTTTGCCACTCTTGGATGCGATCCATTCGTTTTTGGATTCCTTCCCTTTTTTCTTTGTTGACTCTTTAGGTTCCTCCTGTTGAGGTTCTTCTTTTGGAGAAGCTTCCGCTTTCTTTTTTTCTTCTTCCTCTTCTCGTTCCTTTTTGAGGCGCTCGAGAGTCTTTTTGTCGATGGGAAGGATGGCTTTGATGGAGAGGCCGATACGACGTTCGTCGATATCAATGTTGATTACCTGTGCTTCCACCTTTTGCCCGATGGTAAGGATCTCCGACGGGTCAGCAACTTTGTGGTGAGCGAGTTCCGATAAATGAACAAGGCCGTTGATGTCTTTTTCGAGGCGAAGAAAAGCGCCATAGTCGGCAAATCGCACAACTGTTCCCTGCACGTGTTTACCTACCGGATACCGCTCGGCAACTTCTTCCCATGGATCTTTGGCAAGTTGTTTGATACTGAGAGAAAGCTTTTCACCGTCCATTCCGATGACCTTGACGGTTACGCGATCACCGACGTCCGCATATTCTGCGGGATTTTTGACATGTCCCCAAGCTATTTCGGAAATATGGACGAGACCTTCCAGTCCTTCGAATGTGACGAACAGTCCAAACTTTACGATACCGCTTACGATACCTTCTTTCACTTCTCCAACGCGCAACTTTTCCAGTGCTTTTGCACGTTGCTCGGACATCGCTTCGCGTTCGGAAACCACGATTTTCCCCGCCTCTTTGTCCATCGTCATAATCTTGACGAGGAAGGTATGGCCGACAAATTTTTGGAGACGAGCGATAATTTCGACAGCATCGGCATTATTGACGCGAGGATAGTTGGCAGGAGCGAGTTGACTTACAGGGAGGAACGCGCGGATCCCGTCGATGTTACTGAGAAGCCCTCCCTTGTTTGCTTCCTCTGCTTTGAATTCCATCGTTGTGTCTTTTTCGACCAGCTGATGGAATCGTTCCCATGCCTTTTGCTGGCTCGCCATGCGGAGACTTAATACGACCAGTCCTTCGTCGTTTTCTTCCTCGAGGATCAGGGCGGCAACGGTATCGCCCACATTGAGTTGGCGGAAGGTATTGAAGGAATCCCGCAGCTCCCGCCCCGAGACGATCCCCGTTGCGATCCCCGCAAGATCGATAAGTAATTTGTTCTTTCCCCGAAATACTACCATTCCATCCACCAATTCTCCCGGGCGACTCTGAAAAGGGGGAGGGGACTTTTTGAGAAGTTCCTCCATGGGGTGATTGGGGATGGTTGGTGGTCGCGGCATAGTCGAAAACGAGCGTGCGAGTGGAAAAGATAAAGAGATTGGCTGATATCCTCGCACGAGCAATTCCAGCGCGTGTATTTTGTAGAAGTTTTGACGGTGTGTCAAATTATAGAACGTCCTTTTTGATATGAAGGAGTTCTAGATCCTCCGGGAGCTTTTGGCTGATCGAGGTCAGTGGGTTATAGATCTGATAGTAGACTTCGACAAGTTGACGGGTATCCAGTTGGTGTGTCCGGAGTCCGATGTTTTCCAGTCCCGTGCGTACGAGTTCAACACGCTCCTTCAATTTGGCATTGTGCTTATTAAATTCCGTATGCCGGTATGAAGCCTTACCGACAGAATCGGTTGAGTTCCCCATAAAGGAGAACATTTTTTCCACCATCGTTTTTTTTCGTTCTTCTTCGTCGAAGGGAATAATGATGTAGAAGCGTTTTTGCATGATATCTGCCGTTTCGAGGATTTGTCGCAAAAACTGTGCATACGAGAGTGTTTGTGCCTTGAGGAGTGGATTAGGTTGGTTTTGTCCGACGGATTCAAGATAATTGAGATACGGGTCGATATTGGTTTTGTAGGATCGAATGACGATTTGTACGGGGAAACTCAATGTGTTGGCAAAGGCGCCATATCCGGCGATGATTGCCTGCTGTTCTGTTTCGCTCTTAAGATTAAAGTTGATCGCCTCGATTTCCAGTACGGCCCGCATACCTCCGTTTTTCAGAAATACCGTGTCATTGCGGATTTCGGAGATGGGGAGGAACTGCTGGACGTCCGCTTGTCGATGTTTTTGAGCGCGGACGGTTTTTCCAAATTCGATTTTCTCGGGCGTATCCGCATCGTCAATCTTTTTTGCCGATTTGAGGGTGTCATTATCGGGCATTGGCGGGAGGAGGAGTTTGGAACAGGCTGACGGATACACGGGCGGGAGGCATCGGCTGATCTATGGGATGGGTCAGGGGTTCGATCTGAACGGACGCTCGGTTAACGGGTCTCTGCGGTAAATTCTCTTCCTCTCCTTCGATAGGCCTCGAAGGAAGTGTATCGAGAAGAGTACTCAATGTTTGGATTTGTTCTGCTGACTCTGTATGCGCATGTTTTTTCTCCTGTGTTACTTGTTCTGTTTTAATGATGATGGTGATTCCGCTTCGCGGGCCCCATGTACGGATATGAGGTTTACTGGATCGTTCGATGAGGAGAAGAATAAGCTTTAAGAGACTCAAGTCATGGATGCGGACGAAGGCAAAGGCCACGGAGATCATCATGGGAATAGCACTGATGATCATAAGGGGGATACCGACGTATCCGTAGGTTTTTTGCATGAACGCATAAAATATGTAGCTGATTCCTCCGCCAATGACAATGACGATAATCTGCCGGAGCGTGAGAGATCCGATGATTCGGTCTTCAACGTAGACGTTTTGAGGGATTTTTATGGGATCCATATTGGGTTGATCCCTTAATAAGAGGGAATCTCCCCATTATAGCAGATTTTTAGTGAGGACGGAATGGGTTAACTCATCGCCCTTGCGATGACCGACTCGTTTTCGGGATTGCACTGGAGATCTGACTTGGGGAGGAGTTCAAAGGTATCTTTGCCTTTCTGTGTGATATGGATGGTATCTCCTTCTTTGAAGATGTTTTTGAGGATGCATTCGGCGATTTCATCTTCGATGCGTTCCTGAATGACGCGACGGACCGGGCGGGCCCCGTACTCTGGATCAAAGCCGAGTTCGGCAAGGAGATGAATAGCCTTGGATTCGACACGCAAATGATAACCTTGTTCTTTGAGCCGTATCTCCAGTTCGTCGAGTTGGTTGCGAACAATGGATCGAATATGTTTTTGATTGAGGGCATTGAAAACGATGATGTGATCCACGCGGTTGAGAAATTCCGGTCGGAAATGATTTTTGAGTTCTGCAAGAACCTCCTGACATTTGGATGCATATTCCTTTTCCTCTTTTTGAGCTTCGTCCTCAAACTTGAAGCCGATTTTTGCCGCTTGTTTGGTGAGCTTTTCGGCACCGATATTACTTGTCATGACGATAATGGTATTGCTGAAGTCGACGGATTTTCCTTTGGCGTCCGTTAAGGTGCCGTCCTCCAATATCTGGAGAAGAACATTGAAGAATTCCGGATGCGCCTTTTCTATTTCATCAAACAAAACGACCGAGAAGGGTTTTCGTCGGACGGATTCGGTCAACTGTCCTCCCTCTTCGTATCCGACATACCCTGCCGTTGCTCCGACCAGTCGTGAAACGTTGTGGCGCTCCATGAATTCGGACATGTCGATCTTGATTAAGGCATCTTCACGAATAAAGACTTCTTTGGCAATCGTGCGCACGAGTTCGGTTTTGCCGACACCGGTGGGTCCGAGGAAAAGGAATGAACCGATGGGACGGTGAGATGCGCCAAGTCCTATGCGACTCCGACGAATGGCGCGGGCAACTTTGCGAATGGCTTCGTCCTGTCCCACAATGTGTTTACGAAAGATCTGTTCCAGCTGCGAGAGACGTTTGGCTTCGGATTTAAGGAGTTTGGTCATGGGAATCCCGGTCATCCGACTGATGGTAGCCGCGATGTCATCTTCCGTAATGCAAATGGGAGTGCGGCGGTCACCGTCTTGCTGATCCAGAAGTTGCGAATGACTCTCCTTGAGGACTTGCTGTTCTTGCTTGAGACGAAGAGCCAAATGATATTTTTGACCCTTTACTGCCGCCTGTTGCCGAGTAATGATTTTTCCCAGTTTATCTTCAATCTTTTTAAGATCCGGAGAAGACTCGGGACGCTGAAGGCTTTTGCCTGCGGCAGTTTCATCGAGAACGTCAATGGCTTTATCCGGCAAGAACCGATCGTTGATGTAGCGTTTGCTTAAGCGAACGGCAGCGTCAATCGCATTGTCGTGGATGGTGAGATTATGAAAGTGCTCATAGGATTCTTTAATGCCGTGGAGGATTTTCAGGGAGTCTTCGATATTCGGTTCAGGGATGAGGACTTGTTGAAAACGACGTTCGAGAGCGCGGTCTTTTTCCACCGTCCGATATTCATCGGTTGTGGTTGCGCCGATGACCTGGAGCGAACTTCGGCTTAATGCGGGCTTAAGAATATTTGCCGCATCGAGGGAGCCTTCGGCAGAACCCGCCCCCACGACGGTATGAATTTCGTCGATGAAGAGGATAACGCCATGTTCGGCTTGCACAGCTTCGCGAATGATATCCTCGAAGCGTTGTTCAAATTCTCCGCGATATTTTGTACCGGCAACGACGGCGCCCATATTAAGAATAAGAACCCGTCGGCGGCGCAACGTATCAGGGACGCGTCCTTGGGCAATGAGTTGGGCAAGACCTTCGACAATCGCTGTTTTCCCGACACCCGGTTCGCCGACAAGAACGGGGTTATTTTTTGTCTTGCGATTCAAAATATGGATGACGCGTTCGATCTCGGTGTCACGTCCAATAATAGGATCCATCTTCCCGCCCCGAGCTTTCGCAATGAGGTCGTCGGTGAAGTAATCCAATGCGGGGGTTTTACTGTTCCCGGTTTTTCCTCTTTTTAGGCCCTCCGGTTCTCCGGGCATCCCTCCGGCATTCATGCCTGCGATGGCGCCCTGTAGTCCCTGAAAAAACGCCTCCAGTGATTGTTCAACATTATGGCTCTGTTGTCGGAATGCATTGATTTGGCCGAACATTTCTTCGACATGGGACTTGAGTTCCTGTGGGTCCACCTGCATGTTTTCGAGGAGAATGGTGGCAGCATTGCGCTCGGTCGAAACGAGCGCATGGAGCAAGTGTTCGGTGCCGACATTGGCATGGCGGAACTTATGAGCGGTCATGACTGCCTGTTCGATGACATTGTGGAGGTAAACGGAGAGACCGTGTTTGGTGTGTTTTCCCTCGATATCTGCCGTCTTGGATGCCTTAAGGAGAATACGGACATTTTCGAGAGTGACGCCCGCACCGGTAAAGATAGAAAATCCGAGGGATTTCGGGATACTCAAAAGTCCGAGGAGCAAATGTTCGGTCCCGATGTAATTGCTTTTCATGTTTTTGGCTTCCTGCTCTGCAATTTGCAGTGCAAGTTTGGCATTGGGCGTAAATCGATCGAACGGATGCATATTAGCAGTCTATGGATACGAGTGATAACATGTCAAATAGATTCGGGACATCTTATCATCCTTCGGATATAAAGGGAAGAAGAGTGATGTTAAGAAAGATAAACATTATCCCGTTGAATAGGATTGCTATTCAGGGGAAAGATCTTGCAGAAAACATTTTTTATTTTCTTTTACTCTGTTTCTCGTGATGTGCGCCAGTCATCGAGAAAGAGAGCGATAACGGTCGTTATGGGAACGGCCAAAAGGATACCAAGAACGGGATGAATGATATCGGAGAAGCTGATGCCGATAAGCATTGCGCTGATGATCACTACGGGAGAAAGGCCGACTGCGCGTTTCATAATGAGGGGGACGAGAAGATTATTTTCACACCATTGAATAACGTAATATACGCCGGCAATGACCATTGCCCACACGAAGCCCTGTTGGGTCAGTGCGATAAGAATGGCCGGGATGGCGGCGATGAATGGACCAATGTACGGAATAAATTCTGTAAACGCAGCAAGGACGGCAAGAGTGACTGCGTATGGTACGCGAAGAATGGTCAGGGCAATAAATACGAGAGAGCCAACCGTAAGTCCAAGGAGGATTTGGCCCCGTGCCCATTGGCCGATTTTGTGGTGGATTGCCTCGGATTTATTGTCCATGTATGCCCGGAACCGCAAAGGAAAAAAGCTCTGGACCCAGAGGGTGATGCGTTCTTTCTCGATCTGGATAAAGAAGGCCATAACGAGCACAACGATTGTTCGGACGAGAAAGTTCACCACCGATCCGGCAAGTCTTGTGGCAAATCGCACCGAACCCGATGCTGCAGCGGAGAGGTTTTGACCGAGCTGCTGAAGAGTATCGATAAATTGGTTAATCGAAATATTCTGGAGCGTTACCTGTGTGAGATCGGTGAGCCGGTGATTGATATCCTCATTTAAGAGCGGAAGTGAAATTTGGGGATTGGAAAGGAATGCATCGACTTCGAGACTGATAAAAACTGCAATTTGTTGCAGTTGAGCTGCAATAATGGGGATAAGGGAGAAAAGGAGGAAGAGGAAGAGAAAGAGAGCGATAAAATAATGGAGAAGAATGCCCAATCCTCGTGGGATGCCCCACTCCTCCATGGTGCGGACACCGGGGTGAATGAGGGCGGCGACAAAAAAAGCGAGAAAAATGAGAATAAGCTTGTCGAGGATCTGAATGAGCACCCATGTTGCGCCCACAATGGCGAGAATCGTGAGAGCGCCCTGGAGGACACCGATGATCGAGAGACGGACCACCATTTCTTCATGGACTTCGAGTTTGGGGAGGGGAACGCGGGCAGAGGGTTTTGGATGCGTTTTTTTTATTTGCGCCTTAGCCTTCGCAATGAGAGCCTGCGCTTTTTGACCGATGATTCTAAACGACGTAAAGGCCACGGTCTTTTTTGGGGCGTTCATGTTAGTTTGGGGAGAAGGTTCCGGAAAGGAACATATCAAGGATAATATCAACAATAAAGTAACAACTGACACAGACCGTAAATCCTACAAGAGACCAGACAAGGCGGTTTTTCCCGGCGGCTTTATCGTCAATGACATTGGCGATGGCGATTTGATATCCGGCGATGATAATATTGACGGCGAGAAATCCTCCGATGAGTCCGATAATGACTTGAATGACGTGGCCGATAAAAAGGGGGATGCAGGCGGCAGTGAGTTTTCCTGTTCGAAAATTACAACCGGATATCGTGTCGGTGATGATCTGCGCATGGGCGATGGATGGACCGATGTATTGGAGGAGATGGGCGAACATCGGAGAGTACTGTACCAATAACTTTGCGGTATTGCGGTGTTCATCTATTGCGTGGATAAACGCAATGTTGCAATATATTAATCACAATATTTTCGTGGGATACTACTCACCGGCCGATCATTGCTCTTGCTCCTATGGCAGGAGTAACGGACGCGTCGTATCGTCAGTTTATCAAAATGCTGGCGCCGGGCACGGTGGTCTACACCGAATTTTTGAGCACGGATGCCATTCATTTCGGGTCTGAGCGAACGCTCCAGATGCTGCATTTTGATCCCACAAAGGAGCGTCCGTTCATCGTGCAGATCTTTGGCAATGATCCGGAACATTTTCTTTCGGCGGCAAAAGTGATCGAGGATCTCGGGGCGGATGGCATTGATATCAATATGGGTTGTCCCGCGGCAAAAGTTGTCTCATCCTGTCATGGATCAGCGCTTATTCGGAATGCAGATCTAGCGGCCGAGTTGGTGTATGCGACAAAAAAAGCAGTCTCGATCCCGGTAAGTGTGAAGACGCGACTCGGATGGAATACGACGGATACACTTATGTTGTTTTGTCAGCGTCTTATTGAGGCCGGTGCGGATGCTCTCGCGATCCATGGTCGCACCTATAAACAACACTTTAGTGGCCCGGCAGACTGGGAACCGATCTACGAAGTGAAGCGCCGTGTATCCGTCCCGGTGATTGGGAATGGCGATATTTTTTCCGTAGAAGATGCCCTTACAAAGATCAAGAATCTTGACGGCGTGATGGTGGGGCGGGGAACGTTTGGAAATCCATGGCTTATGCAGGACATTGCAGATGCTTTTATGCATCGGGAATATGGGGATACTCGTGCGCGTTTATCCTTTGACGAAAAAACGCCGTTTATTCTTATGCATTGCGAACTGGCAGTGCGGATGAAGGGAGAGCATCGGGGGATGCTCGAGATGCGAAGGCACTTAGCAAGTTATGTAAAAGGATTTGAAGGCGCCAGTGTGATGAGAGAGCAGTTGATGCAGGTGGAGAAACTGAGAGATATCAAAAGCATCCTACAGCAATAAACACGTCCAATATCCCAATATTCCAATACTCTAATACTCTTAAATTTGGAGCCGTATGCTCGGACCCATGCTTGGAGCAATAGCAATGGATTGGATATACACCCCTTTAATACCGCTGGGTTTTGCTTCGTTAATAGCAGTGAGGAGACTGGAAAGATTTTCCTGAAGCTTATCTGCTCCAAAGGATATTTTTCCAAAAGGCACATGGATGATGCCCTGTTTATCCATTTTGCATTCAATGCGGCCCTTTTGGAGAGCGGCAATAACCTCTGCAATATTGTTACTTACTGTTCCGGATTTGGGACTGGGCATCAATCCCTTGGGGCCGAGAATTTTTGCGATTTTACCGAGGTCTTTCATCATACTGGGGGTGGCAATGGCGACGTCAAAATCGATGGCTCCTCCGCTTACTTCTTCAATCAGATCTTTGTTCCCGGCGCGACTCGCTCCGGCCTTTTTGGCAGCGTCAATATGATCATCGGGCACAAAGGCGGCGATACGCACGGATTTACCGGTTCCATGAGGGAGAGAGACCGTCGTGCGAACGATCTGATCGGCTTGGGTGGTATCCGCAAGAATACGAATGTGGGCTTCCGCTGTACCGTCAAACGTTGTGGTACTGACTTGAGGCAAGAGAGCCACAGCCTCCGCGAGAGGATAGCTTTTTTTTGTTAAAAGTGCCGCGCGCCGTGCGTATTTTTTGCCCATGTGCCGGGCAGTTTGCAGGAAGGAACGATATCACGCAAGACTATTCAGCGGTTATTAGCGTTTTTTTCGGATCACACTCAAGAGCGTGTTGGAGAGTTTGGCGGAACGCGAGGCTTTTCCGGCAAACCCAAATGGTCCGGCTTTGAAGAGATCCTTCCCAAGATGGTCAAAACTGGTGCACCACCAGAGGAATGCTCCATAAATAAAGACAATGGTGTGGAGAACCCACCAATTTTGTTCCAGTGTCTCCTGATGCAGAATGACCGATAGGACAAGGGAGAGGATCGAAAATACGATTGCTCCAATGCCGACGAGTCGAACGGCAAAAAATAAAATTGCCTGAGGAAGAGCGCGCACAGATTTATCGACTGAGTGCATCAAATGGTCGTGCCAAAGGAAGAGTAATCCTCCTGCGGCAAAAATGAGAAGGAGAGCAAGATATTGCCGATCCTGCAGGAGACTTCCGGAGAGCACGGAATAGACCGTGGGGATACCGCCGGCAGTCAAAAGGATAAGCCCTAACCCCTCGAGGAGGAGACAATAGATCGCCTTCCCGACTTCTATCGCATCTCCCTTATGATGGAGGAGAGTGGGGATGAGGAGGAGAGCCAGGAACTGGAGAAGCACCAATGGCAAAAGAACGCCGTAAAACACACCAATAAAACCAAACATCGTATTGAATGTTGCAGAGAACATAGGGGAAGGGGAAAGGTTGAAGACAGTTTAGAGTGAGGATTTGGTAAATGTATATAAAAAGACATTGCGCAATTCCTGAATTGTTAAACTATTAGATTGTTACATCTACCCCCATGCTTCTTGCCGTGCCCGCAATAATATTCATGGCGGCCTTCATGCTCCCGGCATTAAGGTCGGACATTTTGATTTGTGCGATCTCTTCCAATTGCGCGCGAGTGATCGTCCCCACCTTTTTTTTATTCGGTTCACCGCTGCCTTTTTCGATCTTGGCCTTTTCGATAATGAGTGCAGAAGCGGGAGGTTGTTTGAGGATAAAAGAAAAAGTTCGATCTTCGTAAACCGTAATCTCCACCGGCACGATTTTGCCCATTCGATCCTTTGTCTTATCATTAAACTTGGTACAAAATCCTGCAATATCGACACCGGCCTGACCGAGGGCGGGGCCGAGAGGGGGAGCGGGATTGGCTTGCCCTCCGCGAGCCTGTGTTTTAATCACTTTGGTGACTTTCTTCGCCATAAGAGCTCAAGTATACTGACTCTCAGTGACCCTACAAGCAAAAATTGGCATAACGATCAGCTCTCTTATCGTGCTTGGAAGTGTGGCTGCGCTGGATGCATTGACGATCGAGAGATCGCTGACCGGCAATCTCCTTGGATGGGAGAATGCTGCTCCTCCTCCGCATGTTGCTTCTTTTGATCATATAATGGACATTATCCGTCAGGAGGGGTTTTCGGTTATTTCTACTCCCGATACGGGTTTTTTAAACGATGTATTACCGGATGATCTCTCTCGGGAGCGTGCGATTCTCCTGTACGAGGGTGACCGGGCGGCGTTCCTTGAGTGGATTCAATCCGAACATTCAGAGCGGTACTTCCTTATCCTCAAGACGGTGCTTCATCAGAATTTTTCGGAGGATGTGGAAGGGGTGGACGATGAGGAATGGAATGCGTCGACGGGCGTGCTCACTTTTCATGATCCGGAATTGAGTGAAGAATGGTTTATCTTTATGCATCTTGCGGATCAATTATTGGAGTTGAGAGTGCCATTGCCCATGTTGGATCGTATCCGCGCGTTACTCGCGGCGATTGTCGCTTCTTCCCAATGAACAATGGTTCTTAAGCGTACAACATCGTTACCGCACACCGTTATCGGCCTCCGGGGAGATGCACGCGATACGAGCGACATGACACTGCGGCCGCAGCATCTTAAGGAATACATCGGTCAATGTCGTATCAAAGAACATCTCCTTGTTCATATTGCTGCTGCGCGCTCTCGCAAGGAACCTCTTGGACACACGTTGCTCCATGGTCCTCCGGGATTGGGAAAAACCACACTTGCGTTTATTATGGCGCGCGAAATGGAAGCGCAGGTGCGCGTAACCAGCGGTCCCGCGATCGAAAAGACGGGAGACCTGGCATCGCTCCTTACCAATCTCCAATCGGGTGATGTTCTTTTTATTGATGAAATCCATCGTCTGCGTCCGCAGATCGAGGAGGTGCTCTATTCTGCCATGGAAGAGTATGTGCTCGACATTATGATCGGGAAAGGTCCGACCGCTCGTTCGGTCCGGCTTAATTTGCAACCGTTTACGCTCGTAGGGGCGACGACGAAGGCGGGGGCCATGAGTGCTCCGCTTCGGGATCGTTTTATCCATACGTTCAAGTTGGATTTTTATACTCTCCCGGAGATGCAGGCGATTGCGGAGCGTGCGGGGAAAATCCTCTCGCTACAGTTCGAAGAACGTGCCGCTCATCACATTGCCCGCTCCAGTCGGGCGACACCGCGTATCGGTAATCGTCTTATGCGGGCAGTGCGGGACTTTGCCCAAGTTCAGGGACAGATGCGTATTACCGAAACAGAGGCACTTAAGACACTCGATTTGCTCGGCATTGATCGTGACGGTTTGGACGCAACGGACCGCTCCATTCTTTCTGCCATTGTGGAGACATTTAGCGGGGGGCCGGTGGGACTTGCAACACTTGCAGCGTTCCTCTCGGAAGAAGAAGAGACGATTGAAGATGTGTACGAACCGTATCTTCTTCAACAGGGATACCTTCAACGGACATCCAAAGGACGGATGGCACTCCCGAAGGCATATGAAAAATTAGGAATGCAGGCACCTGAAGATATACAGATGCGTGCATTCTCGTAGAGGACCCGATGGTTTATTGCAGTGCGTCAATGGCGCTCTGAATAGCATGTTCAAAGTGGGATCGAGAGAATGACTTCGCATGCTCTTTGCAGGATGCGGGTTGGAAGTGTGTTCTATCAAATGACCGGAGGACATTCATCAATGAGTTTTGGTCATCAAAGAATGTTCCGGTTTTTCCTTCGAGGATGGTTTCGAGGACACCGCCTTTGCGATAGGCGATGACCGGCGTGCCACAGGCCATCGATTCGAGCGGGACTAATCCAAAATCTTCTTCACCGGGGACAATGGTCGCTGTTGCATGAGTATATAAATTTTTAAGTTCTGGGTGTTCTTTGTATCCGAGGAATTCGATCGTAGGTCCAGACAATCGTTCTAATTTTTTTCGATGAGGCCCTTCTCCGGCGATCTTGAGGGGGAGTTTTAGTTGATTACACGCCTTGATTGCGATTTCGATCCTCTTATAAGGAACGAGAGTGGAGACGATGAGGAAGTAATTTTTATCATGACAAGGAGAACTTTCGAACCAATAATTTTCGACCGGTGGATAGACGACCGTACTCTCTCTTCTCCAGTAAAGTTCAATGCGCCGCTCCACTTCACGGGATGCCGCGAGCAACATATCCGGGCGATCGGCGGACTCCGCATCCCAAATTCGCAACCTATGGAAAAGATGTGAGAGGTACCATCTCTTGAGTGGTCCTAAAAATCCTTTTGAGTTTTGTTGGAGAACATCATGCGTCCGATCCCACAAATACCGGGCAGGGGAATGAACATAGCAAAGATGTTTGGGTTTTCCATTGGTGATGATGCCATGGGCAAAGGCGGAGGAAGAGGAGATCACGAGGTCGAATTCGGAGAAGTCCCATTGTTCAATGGCTTGAGGGAACCAGGGCAAATAATAATGATGATTTGAAGAAAACCGTGCGAATTTTTGCAGCGTGCTTGTTCGAATGCGTTCTTTTGGGAACCAGTCGCCTAGTTTTTTTTCATCGTAGAGGAGCGTATAGATCGGGGCATCGGGAAACATCTCGGTGAGGATGCGCAGGACGCGTTCCGCTCCGCCTTTCATCGTGAGGAGCTCATGGACGAGGGCAATCTTCATGAGAAGAGTATACCGTTAAAGAAAACCACTCTCCGAATGTTCGGAGAGTGGTCGTAACAGTTTGGAATAGCTCCTTTCCTTATCCCTCGATCGGGATAGTTTTGAGTTCCTCCTCCGAGGGCATCGGGGCAGTTGAGTCGAGTGCCCAGAGGACATTCTTGTCCTTTGCCCACTGGCGGATTTCTCGTGCGGGGAGGATTAAATCACCAGCGTTCCGTCCCAACATCATCATGCCGAGGCATGTCCCATCTTTCGTGAAGACGCCACCGCCACCGCTTCCGGAAAGACCCATCTGCGACACTGCGTCATAGGTGTGTCCACCATAGACTTCTCCAATGGTCGTCACCGTACCTTTTGTGGTGAAGGAGGGGGAAGACGGTGGAAAACACCCAACGTGGTACACCTGTGTATCCACTGCGGGAGTGCTCTCGGCGAAGACCGTGGACACGGGGAGGGGGAGGCTTTCTCGGAGACGTAGGAGTGCCGGCGCAAGAGGGTCGCTGTACCGGATGACATCCGCGGGGATGAGGCAGAAGCCATCACCCTTCGGGATGATAATGGAGGCAGAGTTCCATTTGCGGCCTGCTTCCTTCTCCTCATAGTAGAGATGCTCGACGAGGTATCCCGCAGTCCAGCAGTAGGGAGTGTCCCCACTCTTCACGAGAAGACCGCTTCCTTCCCCAAACGGTGTCTTCACCTGGACTGTGAGAGCCGAGAGGTGACGGAGGTTCTCGGGGAGTTCCACCACGTTTGGGCCTTCCGATGTCTGCGTCTCCTGCCGGGTGGGTTCCTGCGGCGATGCTTGGGGCTTCAGTTGCGATATTTCTTGGTTCACCCAAAGCACAAAAATCAAAGAGAGGAGACTGACACCGACTGCAAACAAGGCGAGCTTCGTTGCGTTGTTCATACAAACCTTCCTTTCGCTATTCCAAGGATCGATGGAGGTTCCGGACCATCCGGAACCAACATTGCAAATGTATCATTTTATTACTTAATGTCAATAGTTGTTCAAGACGAGAGAAAGAATATCACTGCTCGATTTTTCTCTCTATAATCATCTCCTGCCTCTTTGGGTCGGTAGCTCAGTTGGTAGAGCAGTGCCCTTTTAAGGCATTGGCCGCGGGTTCGAATCCCGCCCGACCCACCATTATCGCAATATGGTGCGAAGTGGTATCGTTTACGTTTGTTATGTCCGACTTCACAATCCGGCTTGAACACGATCAACGGGATCCTGGCATCGTGACCAAGATGCATTGCACCTTCGAATCGTGTATGGGTGCCAATAGAATACAGGCATTTCTCGAAGATCTGCAGCGTCAGTCGCAGCAAGAATACCATGTTGAGACGGTCATTGAAAAAATGCGTCGAAGAGCATCTTGTCAACTCTACGTCCGTATTGGATTCCGAGAGATGAATGTGGGGGACGATGATGAAGAATGGTGTAGGGGGAAGTAGATCCTTTACTCTCCATATGCGTTTGCTACCATGCCAAGCATGACTAAGAAACCCAAGGACATCACCAATACCGTCCTACTCGAGCACATGCAGGGCATAGAACAACGATTGTCGAAAAAGATTGATGCGAATACCAAGAGCATCGATGTGAATACCAAGAGCATTGCCCATCTTACGGAGCGTATCGATGCATTGGACGAAGATCTTGTTGCTACCATACAAGACACGGTAAAAATCCGAAAACACGTCGGCATGCATGTAGTATCAGAGTAGTGATTGATAGCCATTGCCATCTGACGGATAAAATATTCGAAGGTGATTTGAACGACGTTCTTGTGCGGGCAAAGGAAGCGGGAGTGGAGAGGATGGTGACGATTTCGGATCGATTGGAAGAAGGGACAAAGTGCATAGAGATTTCGAAGAAGTATGAGAATGTTTTTGCGACCGTAGGAGTGCATCCGCATAACGCCAAAGAATGGCAAGTCACCAATCCCGCTATATTAAAAAAACTCGTTCAATCTTCTAAAAAAGTAGTAGGTATTGGAGAGATCGGACTCGATTATCATTACATGCATTCTCCTAAGGATATTCAGAAGAAGGTGTTTAGAGAACAATTACAACTCGGTAAAGAATTAGGACTCCCCGTTGTTGTGCACACGCGTGAGGCCATTGAGGATACATGGGCGATCGTCGATGATATTCGGCCGGAGAAGATCGTGATTCACTGTTGCTGTGAAAAATTCGAAGATATCGTGCGGTTTTTGGAGAGGGGATATCTGGCGTCGTTTACGGGATTGATCACCTATCCCAAAGCGGAGGAACTCCGGCGGACGGTACAAATGTGTTCCTTGGATCAGATCATGATCGAGACTGACGCGCCGTATTTGGCGCCAAAAAAATTCCGCGGGAAGCGCAACGAGCCTGCCTATGTTGTCGAAGTCGCCAAGATGATCGCCGAAGTGAAAGGGGTATCTCTGGAAGAAGTCGATCGCGTGACAACTGCAAATACGGTAGGGTTTTATGGCCTGCCGGCCGAAGCCTTGGCGTAGGCTGGTGCCCCCGACAGGAATCGAACCTGTATCTCCAGCTTCGGAGGCTGACGGTCTATCCGTTGACCTACGAGGGCATGGCAGCGATTCTATACTTATTATTCTATATTATTTTATCGAATGATTTTTATTCCCCGCCAAGAATCGTTCCAGTGCGGACACTGTGGAGCGGATGTGCAGCCGCTCAAAAAGGGTTCATGCCGCAATCACTGTCCGCAGTGTCTCTATTCCAAACATGTGGATGAGGTGGGGCCGGGGGATCGGGCATCAATATGTCATGGACTCATGGAACCGATCGGTATTGAACAGAAGGGACAGGAATTTATGATCTGTCACCGGTGTACAACGTGCGGAATTTTGCGCCGCAACAAATCGGCACCGGATGACGATGGGGACACTATGATTCGAGTGATGCAGGAGCAAACGGGCGGAATTACGACATCTGATCATCGATCTTGGGGATCTTGAGGCCCCTGTCGAGTTTTCTGCGCATTTCACTCACGATGGTCATCACTTGATCCTTTGTCAGGACCTGATGTTGTATGAGTACTTCCAAACGTTGGGGAGGGGGAGTACCGAGACACTGAGTAATGATTGTGGAGAAGAGATGTCGGGTCGCCCGTCGATACACGGTTGCGGGATCAGGTACATTAAATATTGGGTCTTTGTAGACAAAGTTCTCACCGCGGGCACTCCGGCCGATATCATCATCCGTGATGTCGAATTCTTGCGCCTTATCGGTGAGAGAACTATCCGCAACTTCGTCATCTTTATCAAGGCCGGCACTCTCACGGATGGCGTTGTCATCCACTGCTGGCGTTTTATCCTCCGGCGTAAGGCTATCGTGCGCGATCGGATCTTTCCCTTCGAGAAGCAATTGTGCTTCCCTTGCATATCTGGCAAGGATCTCCGCGCTTTGTTGGATCATCGTCCAGGCGATGTACCCATCAACGTGTGGATCGGAATGCCGAGGGAGATCCGAAAGGAATCCGTCCACGCTTGTCCGAGCGAGACCGGGGTCCATGCAGTATTGACTAACAAGAGTGTTGAGATCATCTCCAAAAGAACCGACCGCATCATCAGCCTCTTTCTTGAAAAAATCTTGTACGGCGGGTGACCAAGCCATAGCCGAGGAATGCTAGAGCACCCGCAATTTGTGGTCAATGAATTTGAACGATGCAATCGCACGTTCGTAAGTGTTTTTAAGACGCTCGCTTGCGTTTACTGGCATGAGGACGAGGTCATACTGCATGTTGTTGAAGACCGCGGTCACGATCTCCCGGCTATCTCCCGTTTGGTAGCGCAGTGCCGGTCGATCTCCCAAAGTGATCGACACCGGCGTTGTTGCGGCAATGGGATCCACAATAGCAGAGAGGGTTTTCCCGAGAGCTGACCGGACAATGATAACAATCTCTTCACTCGGTTTGTCGGTGTGTTTAAGACTCCCAAATTCATCGAGAGGGAAGGGAGTGAACCCGGCACTTTGGAGAGCCGAGTATTCGACCATCGATCGTGCTTGCCAACGATAGGGACGCTCAAAGCGGTATCCACGCAACGTGCTGTAATACCGAATATCTTCTCCATCGATCCATGTCGTCTCTCCGGCTCCGATTTGCCACATGCGCGACTGCTCCGCGGCGGCCCTGCGGGAGCGGTGGGAGGAATCCGTTTGTGCGGTAAGGAGGGGGATATTGAGGGCAGGGAAGAATGGTTCCACTAGCCGTACAACACTGGCACTGATGAGGAATGTGAAGCCAAGGAGAACAATTTTTGTTTTCATGGAGGTAACACGCCATTATATCATTTTTTGGGAAAGCTCACAATGAAGAGTGGGTGGTTGCGTGAAGGAGAAAAATGCGTAGGATTTGCCTAAGCGTATCTATTATTGCGGATGTAGCTCAGTTGGCTAGAGCGTCGCCTTGCCAAGGCGAAGGTCGCGGGTTCGACCCCCGTCATCCGCTCCACCTTCTGAGGGAAACCTACGGTTTCCCCCAGTACCCCTTTCCCTTACAATGAGTCCTGCACCATTGGGACCCACGAGACCCAATGGTTCGGACGGTTTTTTTAAAGCGGGATTAGTACAGTGGCAGTATGCGAGCTTCCCAAGCTCGAGATGCGGGTTCGATTCCCGTATCCCGCTCCACGAAATACATGTCGCAGGAGCCTTCGGCTTGGCATTTTGAAAAATGCCAAAACTGCTCCATGACTTCGTGGCAGGCCACATGTACTGAGTGCCCTGTAGCGATGCGACGAACAGAGAGCATCTGCTACTGGGGCTGGCACAGCCACCTACAAACACCTCTTGCAGCTCTCATAGAAGCCAAGGAAAAGTTCTAACTTTAGTGGGTATGGTGTACCTTTTCCTCAATCGGAGTGTTAGTAGAAGATCCCCGTTGTTCTTCCAACTCAGGAAGAAGCCGTAATTTACTGTATTGACATTTTATAAAAATACACTCAAAATGTAAATCAGGTCTTTCACAGCACTAGCCAATTCCACGGTGGAATGGTGGTTTCAGTACGCACAATGACGAAAGGAGATCCGATGCACGATTTCATTTTTTCCGTGTCGTTCCTCGCTCTGTTAGTGAGTGGCTGTGTTTCCGAGAAGCCCGCAGCAACCGCGAAACCTGCCGCAGAGGGGCCGGCCATTGCTGTCTGCTCCGTATTCATGCGGGAGGAGTTGATGGTTCCGGGGGGACTCCAATACTCGGCTCGCGGGGATGTTCTCGCCTATGCCAAACTCTCTCTCGTGGCGAAGGCTGAGAACCTCTGTGGCCAGGAGGTGTATCTGAAGATGACCATCGGTGACAATGTTCTTCGCGATATCGAAGAGAGGGAGCTTCTCGATGAAACTGCGAAGAAGGTAGGAAACTACTGCGGTCTTTCCGCATCATTTGCGGGCTGGGAGACCCATTGTGGCTGCACCATCATTCGGAGGGATCCCGCGAAGCACCTCCTCGTGTTCCGTGTAGGTAATCATAGTGAGGAACTGGCGGTTCTTTTCTTCGGGGAGAAGATTCCTGAGGGGAAGACATTCCGTATCATCACTGTGACTGCTGGCATGGACCTCCGGCAGGACGGCGACGTGGTGGGAGCTCGGTTTGTCGACGGGATAGCCCGTATTGAGGTCATGTAGAAAGACCCCATGAGACCCAGCGGCATCTGCCGCTGGGTTTCTTTCATAAAGTGCACCATTAACCTACAGAGGCAGGAGTTATCTGCCTTTCTTCCCAGTTCTCTTCATTCTCTCAGCCTTCTTTAAGACATCGCGCTGCATCTCGGTCGCATCTTTAGCCACTTTAAGCATGACGGCACGCCGCTTTGCAGTCGGAAGTTTGAAGAAGTCGGCAGCGGCATGGAGAATCATGGGTGCAGATCAAAAAATAATACGTTCAAGATTGTCTCTAGTATACGCTGCTGATACCACATCATCAACTTTTGATATTCGCTCAAAATATTGCTGCTGTGAGCCCTTTTGAATGTCCTTACGTACTACGTCAATCTGAACGGCGCTATCAAACTCATCAATGATGCTCTGTACACACTTCGGTGCTTCTAAAAACTGACGAATGAATGACTCTTTGGGAACAACCCTCCCTTCAACTATTTCTCTCGCTTTTGCAAAATTCCATGCTTGTAACGGATCTTGATAGACATAGATGATAAGAATCGAGCGCTCCTTCTGCAGTGCGCGTACCACATTCTTCTTTGCTTTCTCGTATGGAGTAAAGGTGGTGTCTAAAATCACACTCTGATGATGTTCGATAATGTGATCGAAGAGCTTTTCTACTCCTATAGTGGCGGCCCTCTGAAAAAGAGATGCGTTCTTTCCATCATATCCAGGAATCAGTGATCGAACAGCATCGGCATCAATATGGACGATGGGGGTAGCAATATTCTTTACCCATGACCTTGCCGTCTCTGTCTTTCCAGCCCCTGGTGAGCCTGCCATGAAGATGGTGAGTGGGTTCTCTTCCTTCGGAAATTTCTTAAGGTCGGTAAATCGCTCTAGGATGAGCTTTTTATTCTTCTTAACCCATATAATTGCATCGTTACTCTGTGACATAACGATTGCAGCATATCATGCGGATTTCATTCTCAGGCACATCGCAGTTCTAATAGCCTCGAGTTTGGAGCTCCACGAAGTACATGTCGCAGGAGCCTTCGGCTTGGCATTTTGAAAAATGCCAAAACTGCTCCATGACTTCGTGGCAGGCCACATGTACTGAGTGCCCTGTAGCGATGCGACGAACAGAGAGCATCTGCTACTGGGGCAGTTGAACAAAAGATGGCTGCACTGTTGACAACAGGCCCTGGTGAGGCCAGCATGCCGGCATGGCAAAGTGGACAGCACAGATGTTAGGTGAGAAAGTGGCGGGAAGCCGTCCCCACATCTGGTATACAGGTGATGCGGGGCGTGCTTCAAGGGAAAGAGGGAGTACAGGTACTGGAAGCTTCCGCCAACTATATTGTCTTTGAGGCAACGGAGGCAGTGAAAGAGGAAGTAGTCCGATTGTTTCATGAGAGGGGATTTTCTCTGCTCCTTTCCAAATCCGACGGATACGGCCCAGATATTTCTGCTGTTGGGATAGCGGCCATAGCAGGAGGAGCGGCATAAAGAGAAACCCAATCTGCAAAAAGCCTTTGACTAAAATCATCCCGTTGCTATAATGGAGCCAATCACGCCCGACGGGATTTCGGTCCCGCCGGGATATTTTTTACGGTGAGCCCTTTCGGCTTCACTCAGGACAGGCCACGTCGAACTATTGTCTCGATGAACGGTCGTAGACGTTCGAGTGAACAGAGGAAGATCGCTCTCTTCCGCTGTTCATGTTCGATGTACTCACGTCCAAGCCCTCCCTTTGGGAAGACGAGGATCGCTTGTTTGTGACGCTCTCGGAGCACATCGAAGATCGGAGCGTAGTCGCCGTCGCCGCTCACGAGGATGAAGCCCTGGAATTGATCGAGATTGAGGAGAATTTCCTTAGAGATCTCCACATCAAAATCGCATTTGCGCCGTAGGATGAGCTTTGAGAGTTGATTTCCTTCATGATCCGTGGTCACCGGCACCTTCTTCACAGCCTTTGTCACGATGCGATAGCCGATGGCGACTTGCTCATTGAGGAACGACTCCGACTTGGCGTGTTGATCGGTGCCGTGGAACAGGACGATGTCCTGCACCTCCTGATGATTCTTGAAGAGGGTGAAAAGTCTGCGGGTATCGACGTTCCACCCGTTCTTGTGCTGCGCGTGGAAGACGTTTGCCCAGTCGATGAGGACGAGCGTCTTGCCTTTGAGTGTGAAGAACGGAACGGCCATGTGTGCGGCATCGTACCTCACGCCACCGTCATCCCCGAGAGTATCGCAGTTCTAATAGCCTCTAGTTTAGAGCTCCATTCTCCAGTAGATTGATAGGCTTTTTTTTGTTATAATAGAAGAGAAATACACGTATTAAATGGATCTCCTTCTCTTCGAATCGGTTGAGGCGTTAAGTATGATCAGTAATGCCGTTGCGGCAATTATTGGATACATCGGGATCGGGATCATGATGTTTGGATGTATCAAAGGAGTGAGCTTGTTCCTCTGGCAGTTTTTCCAAAAGAAGAATCTTCTCTCGGATATCCGGATTGAACTCGGACAACATTTGGCACTCGGACTCGAGTTCCTCGTCGGGAAGGACATCATTGAGTCGTTGGTCGAACCGACTTGGGATGATTTGGGGAAGCTCGCTGCAATCATTGCACTCCGAACATTCCTCACCGTGTATCTTGCCAAAGAACTCAAGGCGGTGAAGGAAGAAGCAAAAGAAGAAATGGTCGCAACGCATACGTAAAACTATCGCTTTTGGGTATTAGATCTGCTATAATGAATGGAAATGTTTTTTAAGCTTCTTTTACGATGGTGGATCGAGGGGTCGGTGTGGGCAGCAGCACCCGGGATGCTCCCCCCGCGGAAGGGCGTACGGCTCCTGCAGTCATTGGACGATTCGACAACCACGTTGAATCCATCGCCTGTTGGAACGATTCAGATTGTCTATGATTACTTTAGGATCGCACAACAATGGATCTTTGGCGTGGCTGCGGGGTTTTGTATTCTTAATGTACTTATTGGAGGGTTTATGATTCTCAATTCGGGTGGTGATCCGAGTAAGCGCAGCGAAGGGGTATCCAAAGCGCTGTGGTCCATTGCCGGTTTGCTTCTTCTTGCGGTTGTGAGTTCCTTTATGAAGTTCCTTAATCCCGTTTTCTACAATTGATATGGATATCATAGCGATATTGACGAGTTTTCCCGATACCGTTTTTGCACTTGCCCCCCCGCCGGTGCCCGGTATGGTTGGTGGTGCGTCGAATGTCATTGCGGATGAAGCGATCCCGGCGATTGTGGATATGCTCCTTCGAATTGCAACCGGTATTTCTCTTATTTTTTTAGTGGTTGCAGGATTTAATATGATGTTCAGTTGGGGGGATGAGGGTAAAACGACCGAAGCGCGGTGGGGCATGATCTATGCTCTTGCGGGATTGGGCGTTGCCATCATGGCGCGCATGATCGTCAATGTGGTCGTGACCGAAGGGTCACTCGTCGCGGTAACGGATGAAGTGAGTCTTATGGGGGCGGCTCTCACCATGCTTGTGACGATCTTTAACGGACTCTTCACCATCATCATTGTATTTGGAGGGATGCGAGCTGTTTTTGCACGGGGAAAGCCCGAAGAATTCAATCGTGCACGATTTATGATTGCGTGGTCAATTGGTGGTGCTATTGTCGTCAATATCGCCAATGCAGCGATTCAGGCGGTGACGTCCTTCTTTGGCGTATAGCGTATGCAGATACTGGACACTATTTTTCGGCTTCTCTCCGTACCGCAAGCGGCACATGCGGATGTGCTGAGGACACTCATGGGGAGCGGACCGGGAGTGGGCGGGATGTTTACAACGATTTGTAACAATGCATTTTGCCAACTCGGTTCCGGTAGCGGAAGTCAGTCTGTTTTTGCGGTGGTAAGAGCCATTACCCTTTTCATCTCGTCGATCATTGGAGGAACGGCTGTGGCGGTGCTTGTTTATGCAGGTATAAAGATCTCGATGTCCCGGGGGAATGCCGAAGGATTAAATGAAGGGAAGAAGATTGCGATGTGGGCGCTTTTGGGAGTTGCGATTGCCATTGTGGCACCGGCGGTGATGAACTGGGTGGAGGGGGCGATCACAGCGGCAACTAATTAATTCTGGAGAGAAAAAAATAGGAAGACTACGAGGAATGGAATTTTTAATGATCCTTCGAGGCATTGCTTGTCATGCTGAGGTGCGAGTCCGGCAGGACGAGCCTCGAAGCATCATAAAAGAATCCGCAATGCACCTCAGGATGACATGTATGTGTGTTGTTTGTATCTGTTGCTTCACGCTAAGCTAGCGTATATGCGTCGCTACATCACGACGGCCATTGATTACCCCAATGCGCCTCCGCATATGGGGCATGTGTTGGAGAAGGTACTAGCGGATGCGATTGCGCGTTGGTGGAGACTCAGTGGAGATGAAGTGAGATTCCAAATCGGGACGGATGAACATGGGGTGAAAATTGAGCAGACGGCAGATAGGGAAGGAATAACGCCAAAGGAGCTGGTGGATCGCAATGTCCCTCTCTTTAAGGATCTCTATCATGATTTGAATATTTCCTCCGATCATTTTATTCGGACGACCGATCAAGAGGAACACTGGCCGACCGTCAGAGAACTGTGGATACGTCTTGCCAAGGCAGGAGTACTGGAAAAGAAAAAGTATAAAGGTCTCTACTGCACCGGCTGCGAGCGGTTTATGACCAAGAAAGATCTCATAGATGGGAAGTGCCCCAATCATCAGCGTGTTCCGGAAGAAGTGACCGAAGAGAACTGGTTTTTCCTTCTATCAAAAGAAGCTGCATGGCTTAAAAAATTATTGAAGAACGATTACAAGATTGTTCCAGACTTCCGTGCACCGGAAACATTGTCGCTCATTGAGCAGGGGTTGGAGGATGTGTCCTTCTCTCGTCCCAAAGAGAGTCTGGAGTGGGGGATCCCTGTTCCGGGAGACGAATCGCAAGTGATGTATGTGTGGTGTGATGCACTCACAAACTATATTTCCAGTTTGGGTTTTTTTACCGATCACGAAGATCGCTCGTATTGGGATAGTCCCGCGGAAGTGACTCATGTGATCGGGAAGGACATTGCGCGGTTCCATGCGTTGATCTGGCCAGCGATGTTGAAACATGCAGGAGTGCGCATACCGGACAGACTTCTCATTCATGGATTTATCACGAGCGATGGGCAAAAAATGAGCAAGAGTATCGGGAACACCGTGGATCCGACGAATGTGATTGAAAAGTATGGGGTCGATGCGTTGAGATTTTACTTACTGCACGAAATCCCCGTTGGGAATGACGGGGATTTTTCGTGGGAGAGGTTTACGAAACTTTATGATGCGAAGTTGCGGAATGATATTGGAAATCTTTTGAACCGGGTTCTTGTGCTGATGAACAAAGAAGATGGATATCTGGGGTCGATGAAGAAAGAGGAAGAATGGGAAGGATGGGGTCAGTATGAGAAAAAAATGAATGATCTCGATCTTTTTAATGCCATTCAAGATCCACTTATATTGGCGAACTTGAGTAACCGCTATATTGATGCTCGTAAAGTTTGGGCACTAAAGGGTAAAGAAAAAAAAGAAGAACTTTCTTTTTTAGCGGAGCGTCTTCGGCATATTGCTTTGCTTCTTTTACCTTTCGTGCCTGGAACCGCACAGGAAATTTCGAGACAATTGAATGTTCCCTATGCCGATCGGATGCTCGATAAGGATTTTGTTCTTGGGGATCTCAAGGAGTGGGGGGCATGCAAAGATTGGAAGCGCATCGGTGAGCCAAAAATTCTCTTTGCGCCGGTCTTGTAAGAATGCTAATCTAACCATGCTCAACGCTTAAACCGAAAGACGAAACGATACTGGAGGTTGGGTGTGGGCAACATTTAATTCTTTACCTTATTTTATATGTTTGATCCCATGTCAGAGTTGTCAGGTTCTTCATCGAATGGAGATTCGACCAGTCGTACAGCTACGTCCGGTGGCGGACGATCGTATGCATCGGATGTTCATTCTGTCACGATCCACGGTCGTCAGCGGACGTTCTACATCGATCTTAAAGAATCGAATAACGGACGGTTTTTCAAGGTCTCCGAGAAGTCCCGTGGCGGCCAAAAGACGACGATCATGTTTGACTCGGAAGATCTCGATAAATTTATCGAGGCATTGCAGGAGATGAAGACGAAGATGTAAAGGCGATTGTTTGTCATGCTGAGGTGCGAACGAAGCGAAGCGTAGAGAGCCTCGAAGCATCGTAAAAGGAATATTCATTATGATGACCCTTCGAGGCTCGTCCTTCGTGAAGCTCAGGACTCGCACCTCAGGGTGACATGTGTGTATTCTGTATATTGTTCTTCGATATTGTTTTTATAGGCCTTCCGCTGGTAACACATATCCATTAATCCATGGATTGATCAGCATGATCAAGTAGAGGAGTTTGGCGGCTTCGGCACGAGTGATGAACTCCCCGGGTCGGAAGGTCAAATCCTCATATCCCGTGACGAGGCGATACCAGAGTGCCCGCTCGACGAATGGCACAAACCAGTCCGATGATTGGATATCGGTAAAGGTGATGGACTGCGTTGTGTATGGAGCGGGAAGGTTGGAGGACTTGAGAAGAATTTTCAATGCCTCTGCGCGATTAATGGGATCGTCGGGGCGGAGGGAGCCATCCGTGTATCCCTGGACGATCCCATGTCGGACGGCTGTATATACGACACGGCGACGGAGAATCCGGTCGGCGCTTTCAAAGGGGCGGGGAGTGGACGGAAGGTCAACAAAGCTCAAAGAGAGTCGTTCTCGATCTTCGGCGAGGGGAATACAACTCCCGAGGAGTGCGATTTTCAGGAGTTCGAATCGTGAAATGGGTTGATCGGGATGGAAGAGCGTACGATTGTTTTCTGCATATCCATCAATGATTCGCGGATGATCCGGGAGGATTTTTGTGCGATGAAGCCGTAGAACAAATGTTTCTGCCCAGTGGTGCAACGTATCATCAAAGCTCACGCGCGGCGGAGTAAAGATCAGACAAGGATTCTCTGCAGGGTCAGAACCCCGATCCTTTTCCATACCATCGACGATGCCGTCTCGATCGCTATCCGGGTTGAGGGGATCTGTCCCTTCGATGAATTCTTCCACGTTGCTTAATCCATCCCCGTCTTCATCGAGGAGCGCGTCCATTTTGCGGTTGGAAGTGAGGTTATACCGTTCTTCCCATTCGTCGGCAATGCCGTCTTCGTCCGCATCGCTGGTAAACGCCGTATCCAACGGGAAAGGATCGCTGCCATCAAGAATGCCGTCATCGTCGCTATCGGGGTTCATCAGATCGGTGCCAAACGACTCTTCGGTTCCATTACTGAGTCCATCGTTGTCACGATCAAAAGTAAGGTCATCTTGCCGATCCAGAGGATTGCGGCCGGCATTGACTTCGGCGCCGTCGGCCTCGCCGCCGCCATCGGTATCGGCATTCCGATAATCCGTTTCTCCGTCATCAACAATGCCGTTTTGATTACCGTCTTCCACAGTATCGAGAAGTCCGTCCCCATCCAGATCCGTAGCGTATACATATCCGGGCAATCCCACCAAAACCGCAAGAAGAAAGAGGAAAGAGTGCACGGGATTCATTATACTGCTTTTATGACTTCGATTCACTCGGTTGTTTTCTTCGGCACACCCGATTTTGCGGTGCCGTCTCTCGAAGCATTGGTAAAAGACCCGGCATTTGATGTTCGGTTGGTAGTCACGCAACCGGATAAGAGGGTGGGGAGAAAAAAAATCCTGACGGAACCACCGGTGAAAATTGTTGCAGAGAAGCATGGAATAAAAGTTCTGCAACCCGTACATATACGAGAATTGGAGAAACAAAAAGAGTTACGGGAGGTCGATTTTTTTGTCATTGTTGCGTACGGGCAAATTTTTTCACAAGAACTTTTAGCCATTCCTAAAATCGCAGCAGTGAATCTCCACGCATCGCTTTTGCCGAGGTGGCGGGGAGCTTCGCCGATTCAGCATGCCATCCTTGCGGGAGACAAGGAAACCGGTGTGACACTCCAGCAGATGGTTCGAGAGCTGGATGCCGGGCCGGTTCTGGGTCAAAAGATCACTCCAGTCGGGTCCCGTGCGACATTTTTGGATCTTTATGATCGTCTCAAATTAATTGGTGCGGATCTTCTTACTGATGTTCTTAGGTGTCCCTTGCGACCCGTTCCGCAGGATCCACGATTGGTCACCATGTGTACCAAGCTTTCCCGGTCAGATGGGATTGTTGATCTTGGGCATCTGTCTGCAGAAGAAATTGACACCAAAGTGCGTGCGTTCAACCCATGGCCGGGAGTTATCTGTGATATACATGGGGTATCACTCAAGCTTATCGAAACAAGTCTCGAGGAGTTTTCGGATGCGTATGCGCTCAAATGTGTGAATGGATCAACCATCCATCTTGTCCAAGTGCAAGAACCGGGAAAAAGAGTCATGAGTGGAGCAGCATGGATGCGAGGTAAAAATCTGAATCGTTCATAGAGCTGTATCCATTTTTGCCACCTTTGTCTAACAATAAACCGTATGTTCTTTTTGTAACTTGGATTCAATAATCTAACGCAACGGATCATATGATGGATCCGTATGCATATCACAACCTATCAACGACTTACTCATGAAGAACGAGAAGAAATTAGCCGTAGTCTGGCGCGGGGAGAAAAAATG
>JACPXZ010000009.1 GCA_016196225.1 Candidatus Peregrinibacteria bacterium | reverse complement strand
GGAGGTCTTGAAAGGGAGCCACGGGAGCACGTGGTGGGGGGCCAACGAGCCCACCAGCAGGCGGCGTGATCCATCCCTTTCTCACAGTGTCGGCAAGAAGAGCATCCGCAAGGAGCGGGCTACGACCCTCTCGAGGAGGGACCATTTCCGCAACAACGCGGTCTCGATCCGTGACAAGAATTGTCTCTCCCCTTGCGGCCATACGCACATATTCACTCAAGCGGTCCTTAAGGATCTTCAGACCTACAGCTCGCATATAAATAAAGTAGCTACTAGTAGCCACTTTGTCAAACGCCAACGGTGAAGGGTGCTGTCAAGCTGCTTGTGTAAAAACTTTAGGGGTGTGATTTTTCCAGTCTTCATTGAAACGATTGAAGATGGCATAAATGATTCGATCCACACTGTGTACATTGACGAAACAAACCATAGGTCGTGTTCTTCGACGAACCTCAACGAAGCATCGCTCGATGATGTTGGTGGTTCTTAGTTTTCTCCATAGAAAACGAGGGAAGCTAAAGAAGGAGAGGAGATCTGGTAGATCCTTCATAAGCTGTCGCACTATGGTCGGGTAATGATCCTGCCATCGCCTTTGGAAGCGATGAAATGCAGCTTGAGCCAGCTTTTTATCCTGGGCTAGATAAATGGCTTGAGCATCGGCCTTTACTGCATCATGATCGCGCCTTCTCACCTTCCCTAAGATGTTTCTCATCTTATGCACCCAACACCTCTGATGGAGCACTCGTGGATAGACCGTTTGAATGGCAGCAGCCAATCCAGGACAGCCATCGGTGATGATGAGCTTAAGGTTTTCACCCACGAGGCCTCGATTGTAGAGGTCTTGAAGTAAGCCTTCCCAGGAATACTGACTCTCCCCTTGACTCCTCATGAACGCAAGCAACTGGCGATGACCATCCGCTCTCACACCATACGCAACCAACATCTGGACCCGCTTGCGGCCGCTGGGTCTCCTCACACGTAAACTCACTCCATCCAAAAACAGGTACGCCCATTCGTCCTGTATCCTTGCCTCATGGAATTTCTTCACTAAACAGTCCAGGCTCCTTGTTAACTTCGACACGGTCTGTGGGCTCACTACTTCCCCGGTAAGGATGGACACAACTCGCCCAACTTGCCTCGTGCTGATGCCCTTCAAAAACGCCTCCCGAATGAGCAACGCGACATCCTCCGCTCGCTTTTGAAATCGTCTCAATCCCGTAGGGAGAAAGTTCCTCTTTCGAGTCCTTGCAATAGGCAGACGGATCGTTCCAAATCTCGTCTCGAAGCGGAACGTGTCAATGATAATGAGACAGTGGCCGAAAGAATTTAGGGTAGTGAAATATCGATAGAGCCTCCCATCTTGGGTGGGTTGATCCAGACAGCCTGTGGCAGCTGCATGGGTTTTGGGACAGATCGAACGAATCTTTCTGGATTCGCCGAATAGGCAAGGTGAAGCACTGCCTGTCTCTGGTGCCAGATTTCTTGAGAGTGGCCTGTGTGGACATTCTCAGGGGTCATGAGGCCGATACCAAAGTGTCGATGTTCTGTGTTGTACCAGTTGAAGAAGGTTCTACAAAAACCTCGAGCGTCTTCGTGAGAGCCGAAGCGGTCTGGGAAATCGGGACGATACTTAAGCGTCTTGAATTGTGCTTCGGAGTACGGATTATCGTTAGAGACATGAGGTCTGGAATGGGTTTTGGTGACCCCGAGATCGGCCAGGAGTAAAGCGACTGGTTTGGAAGCCATGGAAGGGCCACGGTCGGAATGGATGGTGAGCTGTCCTTGAGAGATATGCTGTTTGAGGCAAGTCTCTCGAATGAGGTGCTGTGCGAGAGCCGCACTTTCCACGAGAGCAACCATCCATCCCACCGCGTAGCGGCTGAAGATGTCGAGGATCACATAGAGGTAGAAGTAGGTCCATTTTTCTGGTCCTAGGAGTTTGGTTATGTCCCAAGACCAGACCTGGTTGGGGGCCGTGGCTAAGAGCTCAGGTTTTTTGTACTGCGGATGTCGGAGCTGATTTCGGCGTTCCCGGACCTCGTTATGAGATTCCAAGATTCGATACATGGTGCGAATAGAGCAATGGTAGGTCCCGTGGTCGAGGAGAGTGGCATAGACCTCGGCAGGCGCTTTGTCCATGAAGGTCTCGGAATGAAGGGTATCCAAAACTGTCTGCCGTTCCCTTGGGCTCAAGGCTCGCTTCGAGGTGTGTTTCTGAATGACCGTGGGTTTTTCTCGTTGATGGCGATAAAGGGTGGCCCGAGGAAATCCCAGAGCTCGACAAGCGTGAAGAACACCCACATCTCGAGCCAGTCCTAAGGTGGCCGTCATCAATCGATCTCTTCGAGTTTTTCGCTCGGGAGCGGGATCCCCAGGATCTCTGATACTTTTTTTTGAACTTCGATGATGGTCTCTGCCTGCTTGAGACGCCTTTGAAGACGTTCGTTCTCTTTTAGAAGCTCAGCCATTCGGTGGGCCAAGGGATTTGTAGGCTCTCCCTTCCGGCCCCTCTTCTTCGGAGTAAGCCCATGAAGGACCCCTCTCTCCCTTTCCTGGCGCCAGCGCACAAGGGTTGAATGATGCAGTCCTTCTCTCCTGAGCAATGCTCCAAGCTCACCCGACATCGGCTTGCACCGGCTTACCTCTTCCATTACACGAGCCTTGTATTCCGCCGTAAATCGACGGCGTTCTGGCTTTTCGAGTACCTCTGATTCGGGAACAGTTAAGGGAGAGCTCGGCGCTCCGGTTGCAAGAATTCCAGTCGCCCTACGGGCTCCTTCCATTCCTGCAACCCCCAATCCTGCCTCGATTCCCAACATCCTTTCAGTCTTCATACAGTCAATTCCTTCTCGCCCTCTTCTTCCTTAATTTCAGAAGGGCCAGGTGTCTCACTCATGTTGGCACAGAGGGAAGTCCCGTTCATAAAATCCATTCCGGTAGTCTCTCTCACCACCATCTCCTCGCTCATACCTATCCAACCCCATGTAAAGATCCCGTTGTCTCATCGAATCCGCTGACAAAAACTCCTTCCATAGTTGCTTCGTTTCTTTGTACAGATCCCCAAAAAAGTTCTCCTTGATCTCCCTTACAAAATGCTGGAACTCCTCCGTCACTCGTGTTACTTTCCTCATCGGGGTGTAAGCTCCTTTCAATCTCAGGTTTAACCCTTATCTTGGCTAAACCAACTTACACCCCCTTCGCTTTTACACATAAACTTTTACATCACCTCGCGACACATGCGATGCATAACCTCGGTCCCAATAGGCTTACTCTACTTATTTGAGAGCAATAAAGATGTCGGCCTCAGAATTCTTGTGACTCTGATAGAGTTCGAAATCAGTGGTGTATGCCCGTCGATACTGGCTCCTCGTTGGATCTGAAAAATATTTCCAAATAGAGCCCCAAGTCTCGATCAAAGCCGTGGGCATTGGACCTTCC
>JACPXZ010000011.1 GCA_016196225.1 Candidatus Peregrinibacteria bacterium | reverse complement strand
TTGATAGTTTTGAGTTTTTGTGGATCATTAGGGTGCGGGAGGGTGATGGTCTGGAGGCGCGTGATCAGTTGATCTCGTACCCTGATGCGTTCTTCAAGATCAAATGGAGTGGCAAGTATCGCGCGAAGGTCTGCGTACAGAGACGAGAATTGCGCATATGTTCCCCTGCATTGTTCCCGCATTGCGTGATCCAGCGTATCAGATTGGGCAAGATCGCGCAATTTCCTCAAGGGATGCACAAAGCAGAGTTGGTGTGTTTCCAACAAAGTGCGATACGCCCCATAGTCATCACTGATCCCGATATGTTGGGCGTTGTTTCCCCCCATCCATTCCTCTGCATTGCCTTTGCCTCTACTCCTTCCCATAAGAAACACGGCATCGGGTGTTTTGGTGCCAGTCATCACCCATGCATGATTGCCTTGATCTTCACATGGTACCTTCCAGCCGGTCTCGTCATAATGTACCCCTATCTGCTCTCTGATCATAGTTTTGCGTTGTTCATACGGTGAGGTAAGTTTGACTGCTTCCCGATCAAGGATATTCGCGATCTCTCCTTGGGAGATACTGAAGGCATAGAGATCATTGAGGAGGTGTTGTATCTGATCGTACGAGAGCCGGAGGATGATTGAGGCGTAGGAGACGAATGCGCGAACACGAGAGCCGATTACTACCGAGGTGGGAGGCAGGGGAAGTGCTGGTCGCCATTTTGTGCAGGTGGTACAGTATCCTTTCTCGACATGGCGCTTGATGACCGTTTTGCATTGGCTTGGTTCTTGAGGAAGCACGATGTCTTCCTCATAGTATACGATCGTTTTGATCTTGGTGAGTGGAGTGTTACCGTCAGGGCAGGAATCAATGGTGTGGGTTTCCTCTTTGGTGATGTCTTCTGGGGAAGGAATTGTACGATGGTAGGATGATGCGTCTCTGGGCATTCTTGACTTTGGTGGTGAAGAAAAAGAGGAAGGATCATCATGTTGATTGTGATCCTTCCTCTTTCTTCCCAATACCATCGTCTCCAATTCTTCAACGCGCAGGGTCAGGGTTTCAATGAGTTTTTTCTGGAGTGCGTTCTCCTGCAGCAACAATCGTATGTGCTCTGCCTGCTCCTTGATCAGATTGTCCTGTGCCTGTACCCGCTCCCGTGCGGCATGGTGGAGTTTCTTGAGATTTCTCCAATACACTCTTTTCCTGTCGGGGTTGTGTGCATACCAGCGTGCGTCTATGCGAGCGCGCTTGATGGTCATGCCCATAACCTTGGAGGAAAAGAGTCATGGCAGATGTAGAGCAACAGGCAAGTGATGATCTGGTACACTGATTGGTTGAGGGGATGAAAAGCGCCCACAGTATGGCTACGAACCAGAAGCCCTACGGCACCGACGTACAGCTTGCCGGAATGTTTGAGTGGCTTCTGCAAGGGCTGTGTTGCCAGACTCGCATCAGCGAGGAAGAGGGGCGAGCAGCGCTTGCAATGGCGGCCAACAAGTTTATGGAGCAAAGGCCGTCCGTTGAGGTATACCTTGGTATACTTCGTGTATACCTGGTGTTGTGGGAAGCTCATGCGTATTAGGTACACTTTGGTGTACGTTTTGTGTACCTCGTTTTGCCAGGTGGCGTTTGAGGGTGGTGCGGGGGATGTTGAGTTGCTGGGCAATGGCACGCTCGGAAAGTCCTTGGTCAAGCAGTTCCTGTACCTGGCGCTCGTTAATGTCTCGTGGCATGGTTGGCACTCCTTGGATGTGGGTGGCCTGGCTGATTGTTGCAGGGTGAGTATACCATAGGTGTACATGTAGTACACCAAGAAAGTTGGTGCTCTTGTCGGATCACGGGGATGTGGTAGGGTGGGGTGTATGGAGAAACAAATAACAACCATTGAGGGACTGGCGGCGCTGATTCAAAACACGATGGCGTCAAAGGAGGACTTAAAGGGTCTTGCCACAAAGGAAGATGTTAAGGAACTGCGCCAAGAAATGAATACCCGATTTAGCGAGGTCAATACGCGCCTAGATCATCTTGACGCACGGGTGGGACGGATTGAAGCGGATATAAACGAGTTGCAGGGAGAGATTGTATATAGGCATGAGTTTGAGGACGCGCTTAGTCGTATCAAATATCTTGAGCGCAAACTTGGTATTGAGAGCGGGGTATAGGATCAAGCCAAGAAGAACATGCAAACATGTACGCATTGCCGCCGGCAGTATAGGGGTGAGGAGCCGTATTGTGAGGCGTGCGAGGAATACAAACGTGATCTGCATCGTGAGAATAACGAGCTGGTGTGTCTACACTGCGGGCGGTCGTTCATGCCTGCGGGGTTTGACCAGCACCGGTGGCGGATATATTACAAGGAGCATTTTTTGTGCAGGGGAAGCGGCAGAAGGGCTTGTAGGAGCAGATAATTTCACCATGAATATATGAGGGAAGGAGAACAATTTGAGGATGAAGCACAGCGCATAGCTCAACATGCAGAGCAGCGCATGGAGTTAGCTGGTAAAGCAGATGAGCGAAATCGGTGAAATTCTTTGAGTTGAGGAAATCGATGATCCGGCGCAGTTCCTCATTGATCGTATCCACCACGATGAAGAGCGCGAAGGTTCCGTTCTTCAGGTTCGCCTCAACCGCATTGCGGAATCCCTCTCTGGACCATTCATCGTTCTCTTTCTCGGCTTGCTCCATCAGGTCGACGAGGTGTCCGCCGAGCTTGCGGTAGAAGATCTGGTCAAAGTCTTCGTATGATTTCTGCCAGAGATAGGCTGCGTACTCGAGAATCTGGCCGATGACTTTGCGTTTGATCTCTTCGTTCGCGGCAAGCTTGGTCTCGACAACGGTGATGTTGCCGTCTTCGTCAACGCCGATGAGATCGGTGCTGCCTGAACCCGGAAGTCCTCCCTCACGGATGGCGACTTTGATGGTCTTTCTTCCGCCTCCCAGTTCGTTCACGGGAATAAGGTCGGGAGATGCTCCGAGCATCTCCTGTAATTCGGATTCTTTTGCGTATCCCCGCTCGTTCACTTTCAGCCATTTTCCGCTTGAACCGGCTTTGAACATTATTTTCATAGGATATGCGTGGCGCAGGAAACAGAAAACCATGCGCCAGCTTAGGGCTTTCGCCCCTATGTCCCTTTCGAGACATAGCCCATCGAAGAGTTGCTGAACGCATGGTTCAGTATCTTCGATGGGTCTTTGCGCCATGCCAAGCGGAAATCCGACTGGTTTAGGCGATTAAATTGTTAATGAAATAATACGATAATTACGACCTTTAGTCCACTAGTCCACCCTTCTAACATACTCAGAGAAGATTGCGAAGGGGGCGGTTATCAACAGTGCATTTGTTCAGATTTGTTCGGATTTGACAAGATCGAGAATCTGTTGATAAGTATCCGCTTGAAAATATTCCCAAACCTGCTAGCATTAAGAGCAATTGAGATTCTGGCACTTCGTCCAACGGTTACATGATCTTTGGCGAAGTGTGTCGGCCAGACCGCCCAGGGTTTCAGCAGTGATACTTTTTGTGTTGCTGTTGGGACTTCGGACGGTTTTTCTTTTTGGTGTAATGGTCGATATCAAAGAATATAAACTGCCCGCGCTTCGAAATCGAACGAGGCGAAAAATTAATTATTCATTAAGGAGAAAAAATATATGCAAAAATTACTTTGGCACACGGAAAAAAGAAAAGTGGATAGTTTGCTCCCGTTCAAACATAACCCACGGTCGCTCTCGGAAAAACAGCGTACTGACCTCGTCAGATCGATCAAGAAATTCGGCCTCGTCGAGATTCCAGCCGTCGACCTCGATGGCAGAATACTGGCAGGACATCAACGCATTGCCGTACTTCAACTGCTTGGCCGTGGCGAAGAACTCATTGACGTGCGAGTGCCGAACAGGGCGCTCACTGAATCAGAGTACAAAACATATTTGCTTGCAAGTAATCGTGTGCACGCAGATTGGGACTACGAAGCACTCTCGCAATACTTTGATCTCGACACCATCCTTGTTTCCGGCTTCGACGACAATGACTTGTCAGTCATCTTCGCTGACTCGCTTGAAGCGACCGACGACGAGTTCGATGTCGAAGCAGAACTGAAAAAGATCAAGGAGCCCAAATCAAAACTCGGCGACATCCACGCTCTGGGACCGCACCGCTTGATCTGCGGAGATTCGCTCGATCCTGCAACAGTGCAAAAACTCGTCGGCAAAACAAGAATTGACATAGTGTACTGCGATCCGATCTATAATATTGCTCTTGATTATAACTCCGGCGTGGGCGGGAAAGCATCATACGGCGGCACGGTGCAGGATCTCAAACCGGATGACGAGTACCGAGATTTCCTCAGACATTCAATGGAGAACGCGCTCTCAGTCGCAAAGCCGAATTGCCATATGTATTACTGGTGCGACCAGCGATACATCGGCATGGTACAGGATTTGTTCTCTGAACTCGGCCTCGATAACCGGCGCGTATGTTTGTGGATCAAGGGAGCGGCGAACCCGACCCCGGGGATTGCCTTCAATAAATGTTACGAGCCGGTCGTATACGCAACACAAGGCAAGCCGTATCTCTCGCCAGTATCGCTCAACTTTGCTGAAGTGCTCAATAAGGAACTGGGACCGTCGGGTAATAAACTCCTCGATGATGTAATGGACTTGATGGATATCTGGCTTGCAAAACGGATCTCCGGTCAAGAGTACCAGCATGCAACGCAGAAGCCCGTGACCCTGCATGAGCGCCCGATCAAGCGGTGCACCAAGCCGGGCGATGCAATCCCGGATTTATTCGGCGGGAGCGGATCGACGCTCCTTGCCGCAGATGCCATGAAGCGGGTCTGTTACATGGCAGAAGTGGAACCTATCTTTATTGATTTAATCATAGCACGGTATGAGCACGCGACAAATGTCAAAGTCAAAAAACTTAGTTAAGGCGGGAACAATCTGGCGACTCGGAGAACACCGCCTCGCATACGGCGATTGCCGGGACGCGGAGCTTCTGAAACGACTCATCGGCAAGGAGAAGATCAATCTCATCTGCTGCGATGTCCCGTATGGGGTCGCGGTTGCAGAATCAAAAGATGGATTCAAGATATTCTCGAAGAATAAAGTGATCGCGAATGACCATCTCCAATCGGATGAAGAATATCAAAGATTCAACAGAGAGTGGCTGGAAGCAATCTCGCCGTTTCGCGCCAAGAAAAATTCCTCCTATATCTTTAATTCCGACAAAATGATCTGGCCGTTGCGGGAAGGAATGATTGACGCGGGATTCAAAGTGGCACAACTTCTGGTGTGGGTGAAGTCGCAAGCGGTCATTTCCCGCCTTGATTACAACCCTCAAACTGAACTCATTTTGTACGCGTGGCGTGGGACGCATGTCTTCAGGCACTCAAAAGACAAAAATGTCCTCTTCTATCCGCGCCCGTCAAAAAGCAAGCTCCATCCGACGACCAAGCCCATCGGTCTTATCCGCCGTCTGATCCTGAACAGCACTGAAATCAACGACGCGGTCTACGATGGATTTGTCGGATCCGGCACATGCATCTTGGCGTGTGAACAAACAAAGCGGAGATGCTTCGCGGTCGAGATTGATCTTGAGTACTGCCTGACGTCCATACGGCAATGGGAACATCTTACCGGTCTAAAAGCACAAATCGTATGAAAATTCCTACTGACAAAAAATCAAAAACAGAAGTGCGGCAAGACAAAAATAAAGAACTGTTGCTTGAACAGTTGAGACGAACGCCGATCGTACAAATCGCCTGCGAGAAAATCGGCATTGCGCGTGCGACCTATTATCGATTTCTGGAAGACCCTGAATTCGCAAAGAAAGCGGACGAAGCCATACGGGAAGGATCTTACCTCATGAACGACGTTGCCGAGGCTGCACTTCTCTCGGCAATCAAGAGTCAAAACTTAAGCGCTATCGTCTTCTGGCTCAAGAATCATCACCCTGCATACACCACAAGGGTTGAACTCAGCGGAAGAATCACGCACGTCGAGACATCATTAACCCCGGAGGAACAAGAACTCGTGAGAGAAGCTTTGCGCCTTGCACTGCCGCAAAGGCAAGGCGATCTTTCGGATCAAACCCATGAATGAGACACACGACAGAATCATTGATCTCATGATAAAAAACAGAACCGCCCGGCTTGCCATTGTGGTGCCAAGCCACTATTGGTTTTTCCATTTCTACTTTCATAAGTACCTGCAATACCGGACTGCGGATTTCCAGAAAGAGATGCTCTATCTGACCGAGGATGACAGTATCAAAAGTCTCCTTGTTGCGGGATTCCGGGGATCGTCAAAATCAACTATTATCACCACCTCATATGCCATCTGGTCAATCCTTGGCAGACCGCAAAAGAAGTTTGTCTTGATTGTCGGACAGACCGCAGAAAAGGCGCAGGAACATCTGGGAAACATCAAGCGGCAGTTCGAGGAGAATACTCTTCTCAGACAAGACCTTGGACCATTCAAAGAAGAACGGAATCGGTGGGGTGCCGAATCGCTCATTCTTCCTCGGTATGGCGCAAGAATCGCGGCGCGTTCAGTCGGCCAGCGCGTTCGCGGCATCAGACATAACGAGCACAGGCCGGATATCATCATCCTCGACGACATTGAAAGCATTGAATCTGTAAGATCAAAAGACACGCGGGACAAAATCGAGGAATGGGTCACCAATGATCTCTTCCCTACAGGAGACCTGGGCACACGATTCTTCCTTCTTGGCACGCCGCTTCATTCTGATTCATTCTTCATGCGGCTCAAAACCGCGATTGATGAAGGAAGGTTTGCTGGCATGTTTAGGAAGTATCAGTTCTTCGATGGAAACGGAGTACCGCTCTGGCCGGGGAAGTTCGCGAGTCAGGAAGCCGTGGACACATTAAGAAAGACCATTCCGAACGAGATTGCATGGAGACTTGAATTCCTGCTGGAAACCATGAGCGAAGATATCCAGATCGTGCATCCGGATTGGATCCAATACTATGATTCCGCACCAAAAGAACTTGATGCAAAATATCGCTACACCATTATTTCAATTGATCCTGCAGTGTCCAAGGACGATGCGGCAGCGTGCACCGCTATGGTTGCTGCGCATGTATATGGCCACGGCGAAGATATGTCAATTTACATTCTCCCAACAATGATAAACGAGCATCTCAGTTATGTAGAGATGAAAGAGAGGGCCATGCTGCTTTCACGAACTTTTGGCAGAGGGTCGCTGGCAAAAATCATTGTGGAATATGTCGGCGCGCAAAGTTACCTTGCCCAAGATCTCGCAGTCGGCTATCCGGCACGGGGAGTAAAACCTCGTGGCAGCAAAAAAGATCGTTTGATTGTGGCAGCGGGACCGGTTCAAGCAAAAAAGGTGTTCTTCCCGCACACAACACAACCATTGATTGATCAGATCGTATGGTTTGACCAGATGGAACGCAAAGATCTTGCGGACGCGTTTTCGCAACTCATCATTGAGGTGACGAATGGGAGTCAGATGCCAAGCATGGGAATGTATGAATTCATGAAGGAGCAATACGAAACACATACGAAAAACCAGCTTTCCCCGGGAAGTCTTGCGGGGTGGAAACGGATGGCAGAAAGTTGATCGTTTCTGGCAATTTCGGAAGGCAGTTGAGGGCTTTTTTGAGATTTAGTTACCAACAGCTTGTCAACTTGAGGGGGTCTGGACTCCCAAGGAGGATTGCCTCATCCCTTGTGATAGTGAGGAATTATCAACTAATACAAGGGATTATGAGACAAAATGCACCAACCCCGCAGGGTGCCGGGGTAAAAACGGAGCAATCCATCCAGGCACCGCCAGTCCGTTACTGCCTGTATGCTCGGAAGTCGACCGAGCAGGATGAGAAGCAGGCGCTCTCTATTGACTCGCAGATCAGAGATGACTGCGATTGCCGAACGCGATCATATTGAAATCGTAGACATAAAGCGCGAAGCGCACTCGTCAAAGGAAGCAGGACAGCGGCCGGTGTTCAATGAGATGATCGCAGATATAAAGACGGGCAAATACAACGGCATCATGGCTTGGGCCCCGGATCGACTCTCGCGTAACGCCGGGGATTTGGGCGCAATCGTGGACCTCATGGATCAGAAGCTCATTGTCGAGATCCGAACGTATGGACAGCGATTTATCAACTCCCCCAATGAGAAATTTCTGCTGATGATTCTAGGGTCACAGGCAAAACTCGAAAACGATCAGAAAGGACTGAATGTAAAAAGAGGTTTACGTACCCGATGCGAGATGGGGCTCTGGCCGGCACCGGCGCCTACCGGATATCTCAATGAGAAGAATGTGGATAAGAAGTGCCACATTCTGGTGGATCCGAAACGGGCTCCAGTCATCAAACAGATGTTTGAAAAAGTAGCGTATGAGAATTGGAGCGGGAAGAAGGTATATCAATGGCTGCGGAATGAGGTGAAATTGACTTCTATCAACAACAAACCGCTCACATTGAGCAATGTGTACCTGATATTCAAGAATACGCTCTACTACGGGATGTTCGAATATCCTCGGGGCAGCAATAACTGGTATACCGGCATCCATGAACCGCTCATTACCAAGAAGCTCTTTGAGAAAGTGCATGAGCAACTGAAACGAAGCGAGATAGTGAGCGGGTATGGCACCAAGGAATTCGCCTTCACCAAGCTCATATCCTGCGGGCTCTGCGGAGCAGGGGATCACGGCAGATGAGAAGTTCAAGAAGCTCAAGGACGGAGGTTTGAGTCGGCACGTCTACTATGGCTGCAGCAAGCGCTGGGAGAAAAACTGCAAGTGCGGATTCATCAAAGAGGAGGAGCTTATCGAGCAACTTATTGGAATCCTTGATACGATCAAGCTGGACAGGACCGGCATACGGGAGAAACTTGAAAGCGAGATTAACCGGTATCATAAATTCAGATCAGGAGTACTGGGAATCAACGATCAAGACGATCAGAAAGCAAAGGACTTGGACATCAGGAATTATGCGAAATATATCCTCAAAGATGGCTCGATAGTTGAGAAGCGGGAGTTGTTATCATGTTTGAGGAGTAGGCTGATGCTGAAGGATAAAAGATTAAGCTTAGAAGGTTAGGACATAAAAACTGAGGATGCTTATATTCTTCTATGTTAGAATGTGTTCCCAATTTTCAAATGCAGTTGACGGTTGTAATATTTCCCGCGGAATCTCTCTAAAGAAACGACAAACCGAAAGATTAACTCTATGCCAAGTTGTACCTTTTGGAATGGCTAAACCAAGAGCAAGCATATCACCCTTATGTATGGTTTGTGCACGCGTAATTACCAAGGACTTCTTCCCACGAGTTAGTGATACATAAAGAAGTCGCCGCTGTTCATCAAGATATTCTGCTTGACTAAGTCCAGACGAACCAGTATTCCAAAAACCAGGAAGTGACTCATCGCAAAGACTGATTATATAAACGTAATCAGCTGTAAGACCTTTCGCACCCCAAAGTGTTACAATCCTTGTTCCCTGCTCTGCAGTCATCTCTTCACCAACTGGTTGTTTTGTTGCGATTTGGAACCTTAAGCCTTCTATTATTTTTAAGGCATTAGGGTTGTCACCAGCCTCCGTAATCAGCCGCTCCACCTCTCGTTTCATTCTAGACAAATCGTCTTTTTCAAGCTCAATTCTTGCACTCTGAGGATTTATCCAAAGGTTTTCATTAAGTGCAGCAGAGAATTTTTCTTTGAGAGTTCCTTGATCTGGGATCTTCCCCAATAATTCATATAAACGAGTAAGTCTCAAAATTATATTTTTTGAACCTCTACCTGATAGATTAATTGATCCGGAGACGATCTTTCTTACCTTGTCCATCGTCAAAGTTCCATGAGTCTCTCTGAATCTCAGATATGCATCAGAATTCCGCTCGGGCGCTCTAAATGCGGAATTATCCTTTTTGGGTTTTTGATAGCTAATCCAATCTCGCAAAGAAGCAGAATCTTCGGGGTCACCAATAATAGAGAGAAAAATGAAAGCCTCTCTTGCTGCCCAGGTTTCCAGTACGTCCTCCGCAAACATGGTATGGACGATAGCATCAGGATCTATTCGTTTGATTTCATTTTTCAAGTCATACCCCCATTGACGTCTCGTTACAAGAATAAGGTGCTTTGCCTCCTGGTTAGAGCGGTAAACCCGATGAATCTCTGCGGCCATACCACTCGTTTCTTCGCTTGGGGTTTTAAAATGTATATTATGTGACTGTCCATTCTCTTGACGCGCGCTGACTAAGGGTTCATTCTCTAGGGCCATAACTGCATTTGCAAGGCTGACAATCTCGCGAGGACATCTCTGGCAAAGATTCATAGTGTGATCAGCCACCTCTTCTGAAACTAATTCTTGAATAACATCAAGTGCTCGTTTCATATTCCCCCGAAAAGAATAAATCGACTGCTTCTTATCACCCAATCCAACTAATCCCCCACCATCGGTTCTTAGCCAGGATACAATTCTGGCCTCAGATTCTGTTAAATCCTGAAATTCATCAACAATGATGTGACGGAATTTTTTATCATTAAATTCTCCATTTGCTAGCCTGTGTTCTACCTCCCGTGGTAGATCACCTATCATCACGGCACCATGATCGGCCAGCCACTGCTGGACAGCCTGCATGAGTGCCGTATAATCTGCGACTCCTGCTTCATGATCCCTTAGAGCCCTTAACGTAATATCTTGTTTTCTGAAAAATTGTTCATTAGACCTGTACGCACAATTACTTTTACCAACGCATAATGACCCCTGAGTCTGTTTGATTTCTACCCCAGTCCCTGACGCACCAGTCTCTTAAAGTTTGAGAGATTCGTTGCTGCAAGGAGTGTGGTTGAAAAGAGTTCGTCTGATTTGATGGTGATGATCTCACCGATCCTGCGGAAGATTTTGATGCCCCGAATGCCATGTTCGACCACGATGCGTTCTTTAGCAAATCGTTTGTTGAGGGTTTTCTGCCATCGGGTAAGAAGACCGCCTTTTGGTTTTTTGTGCGGCAGATGCCATCCCTTCATGCCGTAATAGCCAAGATCACTGTATCGTCCGATTGATGGCGGAAGCTCGCGATCCCACCCCGTCTTTTCCCGTTGCTTCTTGTCATGGATTTTTCCCCTGCGGGGAGGACTCACTCCGATAATGAGCCGCGTCCTTTTGTCGAGTGCGATCTGAGACTTCTTGGTATGGCGCTTCTTCTTGCCTGAGTAGCTTTGTTTCTGCCGATGTTTGGGACGCTGAATCGGAAACTCGGAGCCGTCAAAGATCACATCTTCGAGTTCGGGGAAATCCTTCAGGAGTTCATCAAGCGTATTGATGCGCTTCCTGCCCTTTGAGAGTGGAGTATCGGGAATGAATCGATCCTGGATGAGTGGTAAAATCCGTGTTACCGGACGGCGTATCGCGTCCTTATCCACCCGCATCAGGAGGGACAGCAGTTCAACACTGGCATGTGTCCTCAAATAGATGACGGTGACAAAAAGCAGATTCTTGAAATTGCCCAGCTCGTACGGCCTGCCCTGTTCCACTTTGCGTGTCCGACTCTTCCTCGCTTCAAGGCGTTTCTTCTCTGATGCCCGCCATTCAGGCTCCCGTTTTTCCCGAAGAATCTCAAACTCTTCAACAGAAAGCGTGGTCAGACGCCGAAGCGTGGTCAGACGCCGAAACAGATACGGTTTGCGAAAGAACGTATCTACATATTCCCGTGTTTTCATAGAATCAGTACTCTTTATGCCCGTACTGGTTCTATGATAGCATAGGATCGGGTAATTGTGCGTATAGGTCTAATAATGCCATCGGCAAGCGGCTGGTATTCCAGGGTGATGGAAAATCCGGTACCGCTCTTGATCGGCCAGGCAGCGCCAATGCGGGTCCAGATTTTTTTGCCGCTCCTGTCTTTGCCAGTTGCCTTGCCGTGGTAGAGGATATAGGTGGGGGTGTTGGGCATATGCTCCCAGTGTAGCGCAACGCTGGAGGGCGTCAATACTCACGCGCGTATGTTAGCTGATGAGGCCCAGGCGTCTGAGGTCCTCCTCGGTCCAGCGGGTCCCGGCGAAGAGACTTCGAATTTCCGTTGAGGTCAGGGGGAGGTTCCCTCGATGGTAGTGGATCACGACGCGGCGGCGCGGTCCGCATGACGATAGACGCGTTGACTGCCTTTGCGTTCCGTGAATTAAAAGCCCTCGTGTTCGAGGGCTCGGATGATACGCCGCATGGCGACATTGCGAAGGAGTGCAAGAGGTGGGTGCTCGGGGGTCATACGGTGACGGCCACGACCGGCTCAGTAGGGACGGGGAGCGTGATATCTGTAGGAATCTCCTCCCCAGCTTTTTGCATATCGCGGATATACGCCTCAACTGCATCATGGATATTGGTGAGGGCTTCTTCCTGGGTGTCGCCACAGGCTGCGCATCCTTGGAGCGTCGGGACCTCGGCACTCCAGCGGCCGTCATCCTCCTTGGTCAGTACAATACGGAAGAGGTAGGACTTCACCGCGATGACTCCTCCTGAAATTGTTGTAGGATGTCGTTGCATGTTGCAAGCGTACCATGCTATTGGGATTCGTCAATATGCCCGCTTTGCACAGTACCGTGGCTCTGCCATGTTGCGTCCGGGTCCATTAGCCCTCCTTTGCATCGAGCAACCCCTCGTCTGCGAATGAGAAATATCGGTTCTGATCACCTGCTATAACGTGATCCAGGACTTGAATCCCCAGGAGCTTGCCTGCCTGGTAAAGTCGGGTGGTGAGAGCTCTATCCTCCCTGCTGGGTTGTGGATCGCCGCTGGGGTGATTGTGGCCACAGACAATGGCTGCGGCATTGGCCAGGATCGCTGCTTTAAACACCTCGCGCGGGTGAACTACTGACGCGGTCAAGCTGCCCATAGAGACCGTGTGGACACCAACGACGCGATTCCTCTGGTCCAGAAAGAACACCACAAAGTGTTCACGGTCCGTGCCTTGGAGGTACGTATGCAAGAGAGCGTTCACATCTTTGGAGCTACGCATCTGGGGCACTTCGTGGTAGGGCAGAGCGCTTTCCCTGACCAGCGTAATGCGGTATACGGGTATCCCCACTGCACTCTTGGGTACCACTGCTTCGGTCTCTTCACGATATGCCGGGGGGTACCCTTGCTTTTCGAACAGGGGCAATTGATCATGCTCCACGTCAGAGCGGCGGTTGGTGTTTTGTCGCAAGAGCTCTCTCCTCTTGTAGAGGCAAAAGGACTATGCATGTCCAGCGTAGTCCTCAGAGGAAATGCGTCAAGAAGGGAGCGGGTTGCATGGCATTGCCCCTCCGGGTGTGGGGGAGGGGACGCAGGGGAGGGGCTGTCCCGACGAAGTCGGGATAGGGGGGATTCCTCTCCCCCTGGGGAGGTTTACCGCAGGAGGGGGAGAGGTTTGGGGTGGGGGTTCTCTCGCCCGCCCGCCCGCATTGAAAATGAAAACCCCCGCCATACGGCGGGGGTTTTCATGTGCTTGCACCGCTATTTCGCAAGTCCGGCTTTTTACTTTCCTCGCGCATTGAGTTTCTTTTCCAATTTCTCCCAAAACGCTTTTGCTGGTTTGCCACAAGCGGCGCATAGTTCATAGCCCGAAAACGGGTTTTCTCCAGCGCCTACTCTGACGCCGGTTCCTTTCCGTATCTCCTTATGGCACAAATCGCATTTGTTCACGGTCATAGTATTGATGCGGGAAGTTACTTTGCCAGCCCTACTTTCTGCTCCAGCCGATGGACGCGGGACGTGAGGTCTTCCATGGCGACGTCGTGGCTAATGTCGCTCTGCACCAGCTTATCAGTGGTGCTGCGAATGTAGCGCACGTCTGCATGAGTCGCGTTCAGTTCTTCCAGCATGTCCTGCATCACGTCCTTGATCCCGGTGACGCTTTCCTTCGTCTCTGCCACCGCCTCCATTACGATATCTAGCGCTGCTTGGGTTGCCAGGCCTTTCAGGTCGTCTTTGGTCGCCAATGCTTTCAAATCTTCCTTTGACGCCATCGTCTGCACGATGTCTGCCAACTGCTCTATGGTCATTTTGTTGGTCATATGATTTCAGTATAGGTCTGTTAGTACACTTGTCAACTTTTAGTCTTCTCCAACACAATATGATACTCAAATGAAACCCCATTCTAACGCACCATGAGCCTGAAAAGGCCCATTGCATGCGTCGGACGCGAGCCGTCATGCTTGAGAAATGGTGTATCTCAATATGAACGACTCACATATGGTGAGTATAGGCGAGATTCA
>JACPXZ010000018.1 GCA_016196225.1 Candidatus Peregrinibacteria bacterium | reverse complement strand
GCGCCGCCCCTCCGTCTCTGCTCGCTCCCCTGATTGTGAGATAGGTACCCCTCCCAAGGGGTGCGAGGATTAAGGGGAGGGGGTCGACATGAAGTTTTTTGATGCGAAGATTCCTATTTTTTTAATTGCTTACCGACCAGTTCTGCCAAATCCACCAACCGACTCGCATAGCCCCATTCGTTGTCGTACCACCCGAGAGTCTTTACGAGAGTACCATCAACAACCAGTGTGTTTTCACTATCAATGATGCAGGAGCGGGAGTCTCCTTTAAAGTCCGAGGAGACGAGCGGACGATCCTCGACGCCGAGAATTCCTTTAAGAGGACCATTTTCCGCTTTTTTGAAGGCCGCATTGATAGCCTCCGAAGTTGTTGCTTTTTTAACAACGCAGACAAAATCGGTGATGGAGACGGTGGGATGAGGAACGCGGATGGAGATGCCGTGGAGTTTTCCTTTGAGACGGGGATACACCAGTCCGACCGCTTTGGCCGCACCCGTATCGGTGGGGATAATATTCTCGGCGGCGCTCCGTGCTCGTCGCCAATCTTTATGAGGGAGATCAAGGAGGCGTTGATCGTTGGTGTAACTATGGACGGTGGTCATCAGTCCGTGAACGACCCCAAAATTTTCGTCGAGTACTTTTACCATCGGTGCAAGACAGTTCGTGGTACAGGAGGCATTACTGATCACGTGCATTGTTTTACTGTTATATTCTTTTTCGTTTACGCCAATGACGAAGGTCCCGTCCACTTCATCTTTTGCAGGAGCGGAGATGATGACCTTCTTGGCGCCGGCTTTTAGGTGTCCTGACGCCGCCTCGCGCGTACGGTAGACGCCAGTACACTCGAGGACGATGTCCACATGAAGATCTTTGTAGGGGAGGGAGGATAGGTCTTTGCTTGCGGTCGTGCGGATTTTCCCGTACTTGGTTGCGAGCATGCCGTCCTTAAAACACGAGCCTCCACAATCGTAATGGCCGTAGGTCGAATCCCACTCAAAAAGATGCGCGAGAGTCTCGCCGTCATTGAGGTCATTAATGAGGACAACATTGATGTCTCGTTTTTGTTCCTGAATGATACGGAGTGCTTGTCTCCCGATACGTCCGAATCCGTTGATGGCGACAGAGACCATAGGATCCAATTGTAAATTGTAAATGGTAAATTTCACATCGAAAATTTCTCCTGTCGTGTGATCACGACAGGAGAAGGGATTGACAGGAATACGCAGGGGCACCTTAGGGGTTTATTACTTCGGCATCGAAGATCTTCTTGATCTACGTACCGGTTGAGGAGGACGACCCTTCCATTGGCCGAATGTCGCGGATCCAAAACTTGAACTCGTTGGTGCCGTTTCCTTGGGCCTTGACTTGGGTGGTATGACCCGGGAACACTGCACCGACGTCCTCGACGGGGAGCTTTTTAAGCTCGTCTTGGGATGGCAAGGGGACATTGGGATCCATGGCCCATTCCACCTTGGCGCTCTTGGCCCAGGTAGACATGCGGCGGACAGGGACCATAAGGTTGAAGCCCTCACCGGCTCCGCGAACGATCATCCCCACATAGCGGCCGTCTTCGAGGTAGACGCCACCACCGCTACTGCCCGGGAAGGCAGTCGCCGTGGTTTGATCGTAGACCACGTTTTCGTGCACGCGGCCAAGCTGACTGACGATCCCCTTGGTCATCGAGTTACTGCCGAGTTGCCCCAGCAGTGAACCGACGTGGTAAACATCGGTCCCGATCTCCGGGATCTTCCCGTCGGTGTAGAACACCGCCGTTGCCCTGACGAAATCCTTCTTGCGGACCTGCAGAACGGCCAGGTCATCACCGTGGTTGGAGTCCGAGAACCGGAGCACACGTGCATCCATCTCGACACGTCCCACCGTGCGGCCGTCTTCGCGAAGTTCCGTGAGGATCTTCGCATCGTCGAACTCCACGAGGGTTCGCCTGGTCCCCGATACGGGATCGATGACTTCGCGCGTACGGCGAAGACCATCCACCACATGACCGGCGGTCCAGACGAACGAGTAACCATCCCGACTGTAGAGCGTCCCGGACCCTTGCGCGAACCCAGCGCTAATCGTCACGCTGATGTTCTGAAGGTAACTGGGAAGCTCTGCTTTGGTGGGGAGGGCGGGTTTCACGACCTGTACCTTGGCCTCACCTTCCGGTTTGGCCGCGGTCGTCGTGCTCTCTTGAGCACGAAGGGCCGTACCCATCACCATGGCGGTGGCGAAAGCCAACGTCATGATGCCCCAGCCCATGTGCTTGTTGTGAGACATAAGCTGTTTTCCTTTCTTTCGCAGTTAAGCGAAGGGGTTGGGTGTTCGGAAAGGTGAAAGCCAACGAGGCTGACTCCGTTCACCCGATTTTTTCTACCTCTGCCGTTCCTGTCAAAGAACGCTGACTATTATAAAAACAGTCAGTTTGCGAATGCTACGAAAGGCTCGTTCCTTTGTACAATGAGTTGTGTTGAAATAATATATTAATTGTTTTTTAGACTCATTATGTTAAGAAAAGTTTTCTTCATCAGCAACGTATCCTCTTCCTGCAGTGGCGATTCACAGACACAGATACCGCCGATTCTGCGCTCTTTGAGCACGCGGATGAATCCTTTCCAATTGGCATCGGAGTCTTTCAAGGGCAAGTGCTTGCGTTCCCCCTTAGGGCCATAGGCGATGCCGGAGTAATGGAGGTGCATTGTTTTCAATGATTCTTTTCCAAGGGTATCCGCATATTGATTAAACATCGTGTTCCATTCTGCTTCGGTATTGATCGCACCGTTTGATCGGGCGTGGAGATGGGCGGGATCGACGCAGGGGTAACAATCGAATTCTTTACTTAACGCGAGAACCTCCTCGAGTGTCCCAAATTGGGTGGGTTTTCCCATGGTCTCGAGGGCGAGATTAACGTGGGGGAAGATGCGATCGCGGTGTTTCATGATCCGATCCATGCAGCGGCGGACATTATCCATTGCTTTTTTTGGATCCATCCCGAGGTAAAACGCGGGATGCACGCATACGGATATCGCACCCACAATCTCTGCCATCATGAGGCAAGTGAGGACGCGTTTGATACTCGCCTCTTTTTTTTCAGGATCTGTCGCATTGAAGTTTACAAAGTATGGAGCGTGGATAGTGAGGGTGATATCGAGTGATTTTGCGATACCCCCGATCTCTTCGATGTGGTCGACATTACTCGGTACCCTCTGGACCCATTCGATCTCCATCGCAGAAAAACCCAATTCTTTTGTCCGCTTAAGCCCTTCAATCGTTCCTCCGGGGAGCGGAGTAGAACGTGGGGTACCGGGGACTGCGAATATTAACATGCATCGAGTAGAATAACGTTGATGCCCCTCTCTCGCGAGATCATTGATCGAACACTTGCCACCAAGCACGGTGAGGGCGCATACAAAGTCGTGGAACTGTTGACCGATGCCGGAGAGGAGGCGTGGTGGGTGGGGGGAGGGGTGCGGGATATGATGCTGGGACAACCCCCAAAGGATATTGATATCACCACCAGTGCTCTCTCGGAGACGGTGAGAAAACTCTTCCCCAAGTGCGATGAAACGGGGGCGGAATTCGGGAGTATGATCGTGAGTCACGGGGGCTGCCGATTCGAAGTCACGACCCTGCGCGAGGATGATGCGGCATCCGATGGGAGGCACCCCGAGTCGGTAACATTTACCAACAAGAAAGAACGCGATGCGCTCCGTCGGGATATTACGATCAATGCGTTTTACTGGAACCCGATCTCATCTGAGCTCTTTGATCCTTTTGATGGGGAGAAGGACTTGAACGAGCGACTGATCCGGATCATCGGGGATCCGGAGGAGCGGATCAAGCATGATGCACTACGGTTGCTTCGAGTGGTACGTTTTCGGGCAGCGATCAATGGGCAATACGAACCACGTACCTTCCAAACGATTCATAAACGCGCAAAGGATATTGCGATTCTTTCGGGTATGCGTCGATTCCAAGAGGTCGAGAAGATGCTCCTCGGCCCTCATCCCAGTATTGCTTTTGAGGATCTCTGGGAGACCGACATTCTCGAATATCTCATTCCTGAACTCCATGCGTGTAAAGGCGTGGCACAACCGATCCCGCCCCATGGGGAAGGCGATGTATGGAACCATATCATGCGGATCATCGGATCGTTCACCGCCGATCACGGGGCCGATACCCGATGGGCGGCGCTCTTTCATGATATTGGGAAGCCTGTGACTTTCTCGATCGAAGATGATCGTATTCATTTTAATGAGCACGCTGCGAAGGGCGGAGAGATCGCGCGAATCGTTCTTGATCGATTGCAGTGCACTGCGGTCCGGCGCGATAAAATCTGCTGGCTGGTACAGCACCACATGATGATGAGTACCTTCTTTGAGATTGATGATGAGCGAAAAGCTCATTGGTACTACCATCCGTGGTTTATTGAACTCCTGCAGCTCTTTTGGCTCGATATCGCGGCGACGGATCCGCCGAATTTTTCTCTCTATGATGCGATCATCAATGATTATAATCATTATCTCGATGCCCATCCGCGTCCGGCTCGGCCACTCCTCGATGGCAACGCCGTTATGGAAATGTTGGGATTACCGCCGGGAGAAGAAGTCGGACGTGTATTGAAGTTGCTTCATGAAGCGCAGATAAAAGGAAGAGTGCAGTCGAAGAAGGAGGCGATGGAGTTTGTGCGAAAGCAAAATTGATATATATCAATATATATTGTATAATATTCATTGATGATCAGAGCGGATTCGGATGCACCGGCACCTGCGCCGATTCATGGAGAATCTGGTCCCCCTTCTCTTGCCGAAGAGATCAGCATCGGTATACGGGGGGACGTATATTCTGATATGCAGCACAGCGATGTTGAATCCGCGCGAGATCTTCTTCAAAAGATTAAAGCAGCGAAGCCGGGACAGAAGATCAATACGCTTGCCGAAGGATTGACTCCGAAGGAGATGGAAACACTCGAAGGGTACACGCGGGAAATTTATCAGCATATGGAATCGGCCGGGAGCGCACTTGCGCGTCTTAACGCTTCGCTCATTAAACATTTTGACGAAGACGATGCGCAGGAACTGAAAGAACTCGCTAAGCACACAATGGGTCTCTACCTCAATACCCATCAATATCACAATGCTGTTCATGCGCTGAGCATGACGCGCGAGTCGTTGCATCTTGCGGAGATAGCGGGGATCACCGATCCGGAGATCTTGCGCGTACTCGTTATTCAGGGTCTCTATCACGATGCCGGGAACGGGATCCACCCGACACCGGCAACTAAAGATGCCGACGAAGCCCAAGCCGTGACCATATTCATGCGTGATGTGCGAGAAGCCAGACGGCGTGTAAAGACCGGAGAAGCAGTAGGGTCTCTCTCGGCACTGATTAAGCTCCGTGGAGTGAAGATCAACGGTGAATCGGTCCCCCAGCACGAAGTGGTCGCGGCCTGTATCGGGGCAACGGTCTTCCGTGATCGGTTTGCGCCGGCGACATCTTTGGCGTTTCAGGAATATGTGGGAACGATCTTAGAGCAGGTCCACGGGACCGATCCTGATTTTCTTCCTTTTCGCGACGTCAAGCGTTTCACACAACTGATGGAGAGCGGCCCTGCGTGGATCGCAAGAGACGCAGACATTGCAGGATCGACATACACGCCGGGAGTTTTGGTGAATAATCTCACTAATCGAGGAGAAGACGTCCTACGTAATATGGCCGCGGATATCGGTCCCGTTGGCTATCACAAGGGTTTTATCGGGTTTCTTGGAGCCACCTTCCATAAGGGAGCGGTCACTGAAGCCGTAGAGATTGCACGCGCGGGATCTCCTTTGTATCTGCCGGAGGGTCAGGGGAATGCGGCAGCGCTTATTGAGTATGGCAAGCAGCAGCTGGTGAGTGAGAGTCAACGTTTTGAAAAGCTGATGACGGATCATGGCCCCATGCTTACAGCGATGTTTGTGCTCATCGGCGAAGCGGTGGCAAAGGGAGAGAATTTTCTTCAATTGCCGCTCAAGGATGTACAGGGTCGTCTCGAAAACCTTGCACAAGATCCCAAGCGCATCGATCGGGCGAAGACAATCCTCAAAAAAGAAGAGATCACCGTGTTGGATATTGATTTGAGCAGGTATCCGCTCCTCAAGGATCCTCGTTATCAGGAGCAGACGATACCGGAGATGACACCGGGTCTTATAAATCGGATCTTTGCACCCAATGCGTCACTCGGATCCGAGCAGGAGGGGATCGCAGAGCGGCTCCGAGAGATCGAGCGTGCGTGTGACGGAGAGCAACAGCCGGTTCTTATGAGTGCATTGGAACTTGCCGATATGACTCCCGAAAGTTTCAAACGGGAGCCTTTTTTGAACGGACAGTCGATTATCAAAAAAGACACAACACCCGGTCGCGTGTTCATTATTATGAGCGGAACCGTTTCTATCACCCTTTCGGATGGCCGGATTTTCTCGGCGGGGCCGGGAAGCCTTCTGGGAGAAATTTCGGCTCTGACCGGGAAGGAGGCAACTGCCGATGTGATTGCAACAAGCGATGTCGATACGGTTTCTCTCCCCGCAGAGCTCGTGAGGAATGAGTATGGCACCGAAGAGTTACGTATCCACATGGTGAATATCATGGAACGACGCCAGCAGCAGAACCGGACAAAGTAGAAACAAAAGTAGCAATATAATGACGACGTATGTTAGATTGCTTCTCCTATGTCAGGGATAGACGCAGACTCCATCCCCATCCGTCGTTCGTACGAACGGGACGTTGTGCAGCCGCTCAAAAAATGGAACGGGGGTTTGGTGACGGAATTCAATAACGTAACGTATGGATCGCATGTGTATCCACTACTTGCCATGGAGTATCTCAACGTATTTGTTCCAAAGAACTCGACGGTGTTGATCTCCGGCGGGGTCCATGGTGATGAGCCGGCGGGCGTGTATGCGGTGCTGGATTTTTTGAGAGAAGAAGCCGATCAATATACGGATCGAATGAATATGATTGTTCTCCCCTGCATTAATCCGAGCGGGTTCGAAGCAAATAAGCGCAAAACTATGAACGGCAAAGATCTTAATCGGCTATTTGGGACAGGGAGCGATCAGCCGGAGATTCGATCGGCTGAAGAGTATCTTGCCCGTTTGCAGATGCGTTTTCGTATAACACTTGATTGTCATGAAGACGGTCCGACGGATGAAATGGCAGAAGAAGGCGTGACGGGTGCAGACGTGCCTCCTGGGTGCTATGTGTACGAAAACATGGTGGATACCAAGAGACGTATTGGTCGCGCTCTGATTCATGCACTTCCGCCCTCGGTTGAGGTGTGTACGGCGCCGATCGTTTATGGCGATACCAATGATCAGGGGGTGATCGCGTATCCCGAAGCGAACGGCAATCCTTTCTATGCCAAAGGAACCAGTTTTGATGCATACCTTTTGGATCATTGGACGGATCATTCGCTCACGATGGAGACATCGATGCTTTGGTCGATGGAGAAGCGGATCGAAGTCCATCGGACATGGATCCGCACGGCACTTGATCTGATTCTCCGTGAGAGAGTACAGTGAAGGTTCTTATGGCTATTGAGTACTTTGATGATGAAGAGGCGGGCGAGTATGGTGGGGCGCCCAGCGTGGAAGTCAAGACCTATAGCGAGGATGGACGGGGCAGTCTTGATGAGCTCTATACAGAGTATCTTCGTCTTGCCGATGAACACGGATGGGAGATGGAGACGGTTTTTTGCCAGAGAGATGACATCGAAGACGGAGCATTAATCCTCCCGGTATTTTCATTTAGGACAAAACGTCATGGTCCCGCGTTGTGGATTGTGTCAGGGATTCACGGTGACGAACCTGAAGGACCGATGGCCTTAGTCGAAGTACTGGATCGTATCGGAGCATTGGGGAATACCATCCCGATGGTGGTGGTCCCGCTCTATAATCCCAAGGGGTATCGCCGAAACTCCGATTCGCAAAGCAGATTGCAGCAAAATGAGGATGTCTTGAAGGAGTATGTTTTGCGACGATCCGATACTCACCCTCCTCAGATGACGTTGAATATTCACGGAGATATGTCGGGGATCCCCTTAGAAAAAAGAATCGCGGCTCATCGGGCGGTACTTCAAACACTCCCGGAGTTGTGGAAGAGGGCACAACAAAGAGGGGGTACCCCTCCTTGGAGGGAGGGGAAGGGCACGTCGGTCGTGACCGACGTGCCCAGGGGAGGGGGTCTGATGTGATTTTTATAGAGATGAATCTCATATCCCCTCACCCTCGCTCGTTTCACTCGCTTCACCCTCTCCCGCTGGGAGAGGGAATATGATTACTTTGCAATCTCTGTAAAGAGAGAGGGTTTTGTATCGAAGGGATGTCGCAGATCCTTCTCGGTATATTGGAGCAGACTGAAGATATTGAAGCGGCTTAAGTCCGCGGTCTTGGGGAGGTATTGGAGGTCCATCAGGAAGCACATATCATCGATTTCCCCCCCCTGACGTTCGACGAGCCGCGCACACGCATTCGCGGTCCCTCCCGTTGCGAGGACATCGTCGAAGAGGAGGACGTGTTCGCCGGGTTGGATGCTGTCCGCATGGACCTCGAGCGCGGCGATCCCGTATTCAAGCGCATATTCTTCGCGAATAGTCTTGCGGGGAAGCTTACCGGGTTTACGGGCGAGGACAAAGCCGGCATGCAATTCTTTGGCGATCGCCCCGCCAATGAGAAATCCGCGGGACTCGGGAGCGATGATTTTGTCGATCGCTTGTGACCGATAATGATCTGCAAGAGCAGAGATGGTGTATGCAAGGGCATCGGCATTCTGCAGGAGTGTACTGACATCCCAAAACGTAACGCCTTTGTGGGGGAAGTCCGGCACACGGGCAATGTGGGATTTGAGATCCACGTGTAATGAGTGAAGAGGGTCTCAAGAATACATTCCTGAGACCCTGGACTGCAAGTTTCAGTACATTCCGCACACTGGTTGTCACTCTTCGCAAGTCAGGATGCAATCCTCCTTTTTCAATTTCATTCGAAACCCATTTGTATCCAAGAAGTGGTAGCACCCTCCATCATGAAATGGCAGGCAACCGTTGAGGCCATGTCCGAACGGAGCTCCTTTGAGATGAAACACTCGTCCATCTCGATGGCGAATCGTGTGTGGTTTGTACGTGTGTTGATGTGCCTGATACCCGAAGTATCCGAGCACGAGAACCACTATAACCACGAACCACACGCCAGCAAATCGTTGCATGATCTCTCCTTTTCTGTCAGGGAATGTGTGAAAAAGCAGGGACGAAATGTTATAGGAACACCATGAAAAGAACAATGCGGGATACTCTACGAATCAATGGATGGAACGGTCAATGAGCTCGGCAGAAGGTGTCGTAATGGCCAGACGCTGCGAGCGTTGATCGAACGAGCGGATAACGAAGATGATGAAGCGATCAAGCTCGTGGTTCGACGCTATATTTGGGTCCTGCTTGACGGGTATCCGTCGCGGGATGGATGAATGTTCTTTTGGAGTTCCTTATTGGTGGGGGGGAAAGGGTAGTGATGGTTGAACTGTCATAAAATACTTCCATTAGGTAAATCAGAACATTTTATAACTTGATTTTTAATAAAAATATTGTATTATGATTTTAATCAATGGAAGGTTCGTTGATGCTCATTCACAGCATGGATGCGTTGTCTTATAGGCAAACAATCAAAACAGGAGTGAAACAATGCAGTCTATTCTCTCGACGGTTTCGGGTCTGCTCTTTTTGGCAGCGTATGTCCCCTATATTCGAGCGGTCTGCAAATGTACGACGAAGCCCGCAAAGGCTTCATGGTTGATCTGGTCAATCCTGGACACCATCACCCTTGTAGGAATGTGGACGAAAGGAACGCTCAATGGGCAAATCATCGGTGCCATCTTGGGTGGGTGGATCGTCGTTGTCCTCGCATTCCGATATGGCATCCCCGGTTGGTCCAAGGTAGACAAGTTTTGTCTCTTTGGAGCGGTATTAGGGATTTTCCTCTGGTGGGTCTTCGGCGAAGCGACAATGGGGATCATCACGAACAACACTGTTATTGTTCTGGGATCAATCCCCACGTTCGTCTCCGCGTGGAAGGACCCCACTCGGGAAAACCGCACGGCATGGACATTGATGTTCATCTCATGCGTCTTGGCGCTTATTGCCATTCCCGAATGGACACCTGCCGATGCCGCCCAACCCGTTGCCTTCACGATCGTAGAGACGATCATGATGTTCCTTCTCTACTGGCCTCGCAAAGCGAAAACCTAAGACAGCCATCGTCTGTGCCCGCCCCGCGATTCGTCACGGGGCTTTTTTAAATCTGTCGTCTCAAAATTCCTATTATAAAGCCCCACGTCGCTCTTCGCTTGCGCTTCGAGCTATGCGGGGCACGCTTCGCTTTGTAAATTATTGAAGTTGGTGGGCCAGGATGGAGTTGAACCATCGACCGCCGGTTTATAAGTCCGGTGCTCTAACCAACTGAGCTACTGGCCCGAGTGAAGGACGAACGAGGACAGTAGCGATGTTGGCTGCCGCCGTGAGGCGGTATCAACTGCCTGTCGGCCATAGCTCTGCTTTAGAAGAGCGACGGCTGAAGCTACTGGCCCGAATAAAAAGAACAATTCCCAATGAATATTAGCAGAAATGCGTTGACACTTATTCATGGACTCACAAGAATGCCCTGCTTGTGGGAAGTTCCCTCAGGTGATTGATCTTTTGCACTGTGGAAATCCTTTGAGAGGAGAAGACCATGCCTACGTCGTGCGACAGGGGAAAACGAGAGAACGAACTTCAGCTCCAATGGGTGGCGGTGGCGGCGATGATCGCTGTGTTGGTGGGGATTTTTGTCTACGCCGTATCACTCTCACAAAAGAAGACGCCACCTCTGCCAGAGTCACCGCCGGTGGAAGAGAGTCTTCATGTGAGTCCGGATGCCGAATCGCAAGTGGTGTTTCGGCCAAGACCGAGCACCAAATCGTCGGATCTGATCCGCAAACTTCCGGTCGACCCCAAACCAAAGCCGAAAGTGGAGAAACTCGACCGGTAGTCAAGGAGCCATTGCAGTGCGTTTCCGGGAGCCTTTGCCGGCTCCCGGGATTTTTTATTCTTTTATGATCCTTCGAGGCTCCTCATTTCATTCGTCGCACCTCAGGATGACACATCGGCGGTCACTACCACTTGCACATTCCCCCTGCGTTCCCCCATTTTTACTCCCACTTGGAACGTCCCCGTGCTCTTGATGGGAGAGGGAATATCGATTGTATCGAGAGGCACATCCAATCCGTGTTCTTTTTTGAGCGCCTCTGCGATTGCTTTTTCGGAAATTGCTCCATAGAGCTTTCCGGTCTTGGTGACTTTGCGGACAAAGTGAACCAATTTGCCTGCGACGGCCGCCGCTGCACCGGCACGGAGTGCTTTTTCTTGTTCTCGTTCCTCCGCCCGGTGACGGATTTGTTCCGCATATCGTTTGCGAACGGTCGGGGTTGCAACGATGGCTCGGCGGTGAGGGAGGAGAAAATTCAAGGCAAAACCATCCCCAACGACCAGCAGATCGTTTTTTTTACCAATGCCGGTGACATCGTCGAGGAGAAGAACTTCCATAGGAATGCAGGATGCAAAGAGTGCATAGAGCGCAAGGATGCTAGGGGAAGGGCAAAAGGGCGTCAATGGGATGTGAAAATGCTCTCAAAGAGCCATTTTGGAAAGGACAGCCAGGAGAAGCCCGTTTTGAAGACGCGTTCCTGCTTAAGATACCAGTCAAAGAGCGTCAGGAAGCGATCCGAGTGGAGGGAAAGATTTTTGAGTTCTATCCCCAAAAAGTCCTGCTGATGGGCAAAAGTATAGAGAGGAGAGTAAAGGAATATTGCGGGAACCTCCTGTCGGATCACATCGCGGAGTTCCCCTAACGCCGCTTGTCGTTCTTCTTCATTCATCGTTTTGCGGATTTGTTCGAGGAGTGCATCGGCCGCGAAGGACGTATATTGCGATAGGTTGTAGGCATCGAGTTTAAGATCTTTTTCGCTGATTCCATTTTTCTGGATATTGCTACTGTGCCAATAGGGATAGCTATCCAGGTTATCCAAAAGAGACTGACCGAAGAGGAGGATATCATAGTCGCGCGTGAGCATTCGTTTTTGGAATGCATCTAAAGTCTCGGGAATATCAATACGAATGTCGATCCCCAAGGTGCGCCATTGTTTTTTGATGTGTTCGGCGACGATGCTGTAGCTTCGAGGAGAGGGGCTGGTGAGCAGTGTGAGGGTGAGAGGATTGCCGTCTTCGTTGATACGAATGTCGAGAATGTCCTTATCGGATCGAAGGCGCAAAAACCCGTGATCAATTTTGAGCGATCCGGCAGTGATTTGCTCTTCCGGTGGAATCGATCCTGCCCGGGACGCAAGGAAGAGATCCAACAGGCGCTGTTCCTCTGCCGCACGTTTGAATTCATCTATTTTGGTGGTTCGCCAGAGGTAGAACGAATCAAGGATGTTCTCTTTGGGCCCGTTTAAACGAATGAGGTTTTCGCCGACATTGATGCTTCCTGTGCCTCTGTGAGTCGGGAGGGCCACAATCCACGCGCCGGTAAGTGTTGGATGGATTTCGACGGGGAGGCCATACACTGTGCTTCCGAGCGGCGCAGAATGAAGAGATCCGGTGATGGTGAGGATGGCGCCGGTATCCAGAAGAACGATCGGATCGATCCGGAGAGGGCCGACGCTGTTTGCTTCGCGGTATTCGAGCAGTCTCTGCAGACGTACCTTTTCGGGGAGGTACCACCTCGACTCGAAGAGCGCCCCCTGAGCGGAACGTTCGTCAAATTGATAATGCCAGTCCGCAACATCGATTTCGAGGAGAGGGGTATCCACAATTACGGATTCGCCGATTTGTTCGACGATCGATTGTTTATTGGTTCCAAGCTGCAATCCAAGGCGAAGGTGCGAGTCCTGCAACGCAGGGTGATCCGTATTGAGGAAGAGCGCAACATACTGCGGGAGGGTATAGTTGCGTGTGCGCAGTCTCCGCGGGACGATCGGGGACCCCTGATCGTCATGGGGGACAAGACGAATGCCGTCGAGATTTTGAATATCAGAGAGGAGGGTTGCGTAGTTGGGGAAGATCCGAAAAACCACCTGTTCCAAGCGGAATACCGGAGGGATGGGACGGGCAAACCGTTCGAGAGTCACTTCGGTCGAGAGATCCGTCTGGACGATACTTCTCACGCGATATGGTCCCGCTCCGATCGGACTTAAGCCAAATTCCAATGCCTGATCGAGCTTTTGGATCGGGATACCTTCGAATGCGCGCGCAGGGAGGAGTCCTAATGTCAGATTACTGGGGAAGAAGCTGTAGGGCTCTTCGAGGCGAAACTGTACCGTCCGTTCATCAATCTTTTGGATATCGATACCCTGAAAGTTCTGTGTGAGGAGACTGATCGGGAACTGCGGATCTTGCAGTGTTTTGAATGTAAAAATAATGTCATCTGCGGTGACGGGATGAGGGGATGCAGGAGTGGAATCATGCCAGTACAAATCCGGTTTTAGCGTGACCGCATAGATGCGACCGTCTTTGGATACTTTGAGCGTGGCAAGATCATCCTCGATATGGCGCGTAGCCGGGTTATATTTGAGAAGGCCGGCAAAAACGAGGGAGACAATATCGCGGTTGACGTCGTTGGTGATGTTGAGCCAGGGACTTACCGGACGGAATTCTCCGACTGATCCTTCAATATAGGTCCCGCCGATAGCGGGGATGAGGATGGTAGAATCCCGGTAGAAGAAGAAAAGAAGAATCGTGAGGCTTCCGCATGCGAGGAGCAAAAGAATCGCAACAATGCGGTATTCCCATTTGACAAAGACATCAATGATGATGAGGAGTATTCGGGACACCGGAGTAGTTTAGAGCCCCGAGGATCGGTGTTGCAGGAGGATAGAAAAAGTCAGGAGGATTGCTGAGATCACTTGGAGGAGAGTGATGAAGGACATAAATAGAATGTAGAATGGTGGATGAAGAATGTAAAATGGAAATATAAGGACAGCTAGCTCAGTTGGTTAGAGCGCCTCGCTTACACCGAGGAGGTCACAGGTTCGAATCCTGTGCTGTCCACCACACTTCGCTCTTCGCTTCGCGGGGACTACGGTTGGCAGGCCAACGCAAGCGTTCGGTTTCGGGTTCCTTTTTAACATTCCCTCTCCCTACACTCCCCCCTCCCTGCCCTCCCCCAATGGGGGAGGTGCTCCCCAAGGGGGAGGGAAATTTTTATGGCAACCTCTCCGGAGGGATCATGAGGGCGCAGTTATCAAAACACCCATCTCCATCAAGACGGTTGCCATCATCACATTCTTCAAATCCTTCGACAACGCGATTGCCACAGACGGGCAATCGGCAATTGGGCATACAAGCATCATAGATCTCATCATTGCCATCATCGCATTCTTCGGATCCCTGCTTGATCCCGTCTCCACAACGAATGAAGGTGCAGGTCTTTGCATCACATTCGGGATCGTAGCGACCGCCAGTATCGCATTGCTCGTCATCTTCAGTCCCCTCGATCCCATCAGAACCTAAGATTTGAACAATCCCATCGCCGCAATATTCGATGCGGCAGAACTCGCTGCAGCCGTCTCCCGCGGCGGGGATGGGGCGCCCCCCCTCTTCGATACATACCTGAACATCATCCTTCGAGAGGATTTCCAGTCCTGTAAGCGTGCCTCCATCACAAAACCCGCCGTGATCACATTGTTCTCCGGGATCCACAACCTCGTTCCCGCACATCCACACAGAAAGAGAAGAAATACTTCTCATTGAAGAAGTCGGTGTGATCGTCGGCGTCACTGTTGGTGTCACCGCGGGAGTCACGACTGTCGGTGTAACAATCGGAGAGATCGTCGGTGTGATCACCGGTGTTACTGCCGGCGTTACCACAGTTGGAGTCACCACTGGTGTAATCGTTGGTGTGACTACGGGAGGAATAACGACGGTCGGAGTAATGACGGGAGTTATCGTCGGTGAACTTGACCCCACGCTGCTCGTCTTTGA
>JACPXZ010000015.1 GCA_016196225.1 Candidatus Peregrinibacteria bacterium | reverse complement strand
TACCACGCGTGGCACGCCTGCAGCGAGCAGCGCCAGCGCGTCAAAGGCCGGGTAGGGCAGGCGATCTCGTAAGAGCCCTTGCCCCCCCGCAGAGCCGTGCTTGCGACTTTCACCGCACACGGCTCCCCCCCCTACTTCAGCAAATATCTCCGGTCGGGCAGCTTTCCTGCTGTAAGCTTCTGATGGCAGTCTACGCATAAAACCAGGGTTTTACGTTTTCGTGCTATCATTAACTTTTCCCAGGCTTGCTTACCGTCCTTTATATCCGCCAGTTTTCTGATATGGTGAATCTCAAAGTATCCTCCTTCTTTCCCGCAATATTCACATTTGTTAGCGTCCAGCCTTTTCAGGATTTCGCTTCCGCTTGTGTAATTGAAGGTGAGTGGGGGATGGTCAACTTCTCCGTAGAGAATGGCTTCTCGTTTCACCTCTTTTAACTGAAAGAGCTTTGTTTCCCTTACCTTCCCGTTACTGCCCGTTTCTCGAACCGCCATATATGTGCCACGGTTGAGCATGGTAGCAATTTTCTGCACCGACGTTTGATGCTTGTTCGCCATGGTTTTTAGAAAGCTTCGTATCCAGAGGATTCTCAGCTTGCTTAATGCCGTGGTGAAGTTTTTGGCTAGCGTGTAATACTGCGCTATGCCTCGCATCTCTGCCGAGTAACGCATGGCAATTTCTGTGTCACTCGCGTTTGTCAGAAACGTGTTATGATTGGCCACTAAGGTTCCCCAATTTCCATACCCGTGTTTATCCGCAAAGCTTTGCAGTTTTGCGTCAGGTACCATGAGCCTTATGATGCCTTTCATGGTCCGTTTCTTATATCGACGGCCTCTTCCTGCGACTTTCATGGTCTTTTCTGTATGTCTGACCACTATATCGTATCCGAGGAACCGCATGACCTCTGTATTGTGTTTGATACCACTTTTACTTTGTGAGACTTTTAGTTTGAGTGCATCATTCAGAAATACTTCAATTTTTCTGTAGATTTCCTCTGCCTCACTTTTTGGGCATGTGGCGCCAAGCACGAAGTCATCGGCATACCGGCAGTAGCTCAATCTCCGAAAGTCTGGATCATGTTGGTCTACGCTCGGTATTGCCATCTTATGCCGTTGCAGTGCCTTCTTTTCATTGAGCAGTATGAGACGCTGTGTTGCGTCTTTTTCCTGATCAATTTTCTTGGTTAGCCTTTTTGTCTGGTTTTGAAGCAGACGATACTCTGTGGTCTCTTTCCTTACATTTCCTCTTTCGAAGCTGGTAAGGAGTGATTCCACAAAGCAGTCGAGCTCGTGAAGGTAGATGTTTGCCAGTATGGGGGAAATGATTCCTCCTTGGGGCGTACCGCTATATGTTTCGTTATACTGCCAATCTTCCATATAGCCAGCTTTGAGCATCCTGCTGATGACATTCAGGAATTTGATGTCATCAATCTTCTTCTCCAACAGTCCCATGAGAATCTTATGGTCGATATTGTCAAAGAAGCCTTCAATGTCGAACTCTATCAACCACTTTGTACCTGACCAGGTACTGACGATTCTTTTGAGTGCGGTGTGGCATGATCTCTTCATCCTGAACCCGTGTGAGCTATCCTTAAACACTGGCTCATAGATGGACTCTAGGATCATGCGCCACACTTCTTGCACGTGTTTATCGTGAGCGGTTGGCTTCCCAAGAGGTCGTTGCTTTCCATTGGGTTTTGGGATGTACACTCTTTCTACTGGCGATGGCACATACCTGTTTTCTCTCAGGAGTGCGCGCAGGTTTGCTGCGCGTTCATGTGAGTATCCATCCAGGGTCAGCCCATCAACACCTGGGGTCATTCCTCCTTTGTTGTTGTAGATGTTGCCATAGGCTTGTTCCCAAAGATCAGGTGCATTCAAGATGATCTGAAACAGATTCTTGACCTTGTACCCGTTCATGGAGCATTTCCTGATTCCTTGGAGCTTGATGAGGGTACTTTCTGATAACACTTGTTATCCCCTTATCCTGGCTCTTCCGGTAGTAGGGCTGTCACCCTTCCCCCGCTTCTGGAGAGTTTCGCAGGTCCTCGCTGCTTATCTCTCGTTGGCGGCCAATGTCTTTCTGGCTGCCCATGCCATTACAGCATGCACCTTGGGTACTATGGTGACTCCGTTACCATGCAGGACCTCAGAAGTTCTGCGTATCCTGTTTAGGCAATCCCGCGTTTTTAGCTAGGCAAAGTTGCGATGCATGTAGGTGCTCTTTTCGCCCTTTTCCACCAGTCATCTGTGGCTGCTCGGGAAGGCTGACTGGGGTGAACCTGGAGGATTCCTCTGGTCAGGCGCCTAGACCATACCCACTTCCCGACGACTCACGTGCATTGTCGTGTGAGCCGGGTTTGCGATTCCGTCATCGGGCTGGAGTTTAGGCAGTGTAGCCTTCACCATGTGCATCATTACCCTTACGGCCCTACGCTAGACAATTTCGCTTGGGGCTGCATTTTCCAGCGATGCTCTGTTCGCCGCTCCCTTTCGGGCGTTGCTCTGTTGCCAGAGGCGACTAACGCTGGTCCTCCTAACTACTTACGCGGCGCGGGCGCCCTCGCACACCCACAACGGGCCATCACCGGCCTGCAGCGCAGCAGCGTTGAAGTACGCCTTCTCTCCTGGAAGATGATCATGACGCTTGGCCTTCGGGACTTGCTCTGCAGTCCCGGGGTATCCACTTAAGGCGGGACACCCTATGGCGTCAATCACTTAGCACCATGGCCTGATGTCGTTTGCGAGGCTGGGGCAAGTCACCAACTTGCGCTAACACGGTCTCAAAGAGATCGGGAAACGATTGTCTGAAAAACCGCGAGGCTGGTGTTGTCCCATCTGAGGCACGACAATCGAAGTTATGCAATACTGTCCACACCTTGTAGCGACGTTTGGGCAAGCCACGATGATTGTGATGCATCTGAGACAAATAGCCGTTGCGCCCTTCGACCGCCGATGAGGCCCGCTGAAAGGTCTTGGCACGCTCCGCCGCCCACGCTTGCCAATCCGCAAGGATATCCGGCGCCAACT
>JACPXZ010000010.1 GCA_016196225.1 Candidatus Peregrinibacteria bacterium | reverse complement strand
TTTCAATGTTTCTCCCGAGAGGGCACCCTGAGAGAGGATCGTCCCCGAGGCGCTGATGGTCCCGTCGGTCTTGAAGCCCATGGTTGTCGCACCCCCGACGTTGATGATCAGCGCTCCCGTCATGGTGTCCCCGGTGTCATCGACGAAGTAGCTGGATGCCTGTGCGAAGCTTAAACCAGAACCCCCGTCGTTGTTGTCAGTGCTCCATACCAGATTTCCATTTCCATCTGTTTTTAAAACTTTTCCGGTCGCAGATCCGTCCGAGTACGGAAAGACGTACTTCACATTGTTGAGGATCACGCCGGAATTAAACCGGACGTCCTCATCTACGATGAGAAACCCCGATGAAGTAAGGAGGTCTTGAGCGTGGAGGATGCGGCCGGAGGCGGTGTTTGTTATTTCGAGACCAACATTTGTCGCGGTAATAATCAGTGCCCCGGTCATCGTGTCGCCCGTGTCATCAATAAAATAACTCGAGGACTCCGCGAAATTCATTCCGCCACCCGCATCCGCCCAAGCAGCGGTTCCATTGGAGACGGTCAGGACTTGACCGGCACCCCCGACGCTGAGCGTCGTGAGTTTGCCGAGTGCCGTCCCGACGAGGAGCGCTCCTGTCGAATACCTATCAAAGCCAGTTCCCCCTCGTTCTGCAGTCAGTATGCCGTTGGTGGCATTGAGAATACTAATTGCTCCTCCTTCGACGTCTGTATCATGACTGTGGGTTTCGATTTTTCCATCGGCGTTTTGTGGAGTGCCGCCGTCTCCGCCATAACGGCGTTCATCTCCACCCCCACTTCTCCTCTCCGGAGGGAGTCGACCGGTGCCGGTATCGCGTTCATCGGCGGACGAGTGGACCCGGACGACCATGGGTGGGAGATATTTCCAAATGAGTTTTCCATCTTCCACCATCAGGATTTGCCCCTCCCGCCCCATTCCCAGTCCTTCGAGGGAATACTCATGATGAACAGTCGTTTCCGCGGAGGGTGATGGGGAGTACACGATAGTATTTATTGAGGGTTCACTTTGGGGCTCCGAAGAGGATTTGGATGGTTGGTTCTGTGCGACTGAACTTTGCGGCTGGTTTTCTTTGATACGCCAGGAGAAGATCCGATCAAGGCGCCGTGTCCAACGGTTTTCGAGGAGGGATGCGATGAGTGATTTTTGTGCGATGATCTTTTGTTTCGTATCAGTATGTTGTGATGGAGTGTCTTGAATAACGGGTTCTTTCTGTGGAATATTGTTGTTATCTATGGGTTGGGTGAACTCATTGTTCAGAAAGCGCGTCAGCCGTCGTTTCCAGCTACGTTCTTGTGTGGATGGTTTCAATGTGCGTTGAACAGACACAGAGCCAGGTTGCTGATTGATAAATGTGTCTTCTTGTGTAAAGAGCGGTTGGAGTTGGGGCGGACCATTCTCTGTGGGGATGGCACTGGTGATAATGGTTTGCTGGATGACGGGTCGTGGCAGAGATGCACTTAAAAGATTTTGAATAAAATCAGGGAGGAGGATCTTGCCGTTTTTACCGATCTTGAGATGGGTTGTGCCTTCGGTGGTGCTGATACTGAATTCTCCACTTGGCTGTAATGTTCTCGGGGTGAATTCCTCGACTGTTGTTTGGAGTTCGCCACTATGAAAAACGAGTGCTCCTTTTGGATTAAAATGGGAACCAGCAATGCTGAGAGTAATCAGGGTGATGAGACTGGCGGTGGTGAGGCGGGGGAATACGTTACGTGTCTGAGCTTCGCTTTCGATGACACGTAGGGGTTGGCGGACAAAATTCGTGATATGCCGGGCGACTTGAGCCCGGGAATACCCCGTCACCTTTTGGAGGTATTCTCTTGTTAAACCTTTGTCTTCACGGGAGAGTTTTTCGTATCCGACACCGCCAAGAAATTCTTGTACCCATTGGATCTTTTCTTCCCGCGAGGAAAAATCGATTTCTGGGATGGTGTTCCCTTTTTGGAGGAGGGATCGGACCTCATCGAGAGATAGTGTTTGTTTTGGATCGGGGAGCATTATTGGTTTTTGTGTGAACGAGCCTGAGGCTCATTTGGCTATTGGTGCCAAAATTCTGTATTTATTATACCAAATATGAGCCTCTCTGACAATGAAGATGAGCCTCACGAAACTTGCCATTTGGCGAGGTTTTTCTTGATGCGCGCGGTAGGGTCAGTGGGAGGAGGGAGAACGAAGGTTTTGCCGGTGATGCGTTCAAAAAGATCGATGTATTTTTGAGCAAGTTCCAGGCGTATTTCATCTGTGACTTTTGGAGGAGGTTTCCCGTATTCGAATCCCTGTTCTTTTAACCATAACCGAAAGAACTCTTTGTCGAGACTGTCGGTTGTATCTTGTATCCAATATCGGGACGAATCGGGAGTGTGGACTTCGTCGGCAAGGGTAAGAATCCCATGTTCATCCAGTCCCATTTCGTATTTGGTATCTACCAGAATCAATCCATGTTTGGCGGCAATTTGTTGTCCGTGAGCAAAGAGAGCGAATGCTTTTTCGGTTATTTCTTCCCATTGTTGTTTGGTGGCAAGACCCCGTTCGATGATTTGTGTCGGGTCGATCAATTCATCGTCCTCCGATTTTGTGGTGGGGGTAATGATGGGGGCATCGAATGGTTGGTTTTTGACCATTCCATCCGGGAGAGGATTCCCGCAAAAATTGCGGATTCCTTTTTCGTAATTCACCCATGCGGAGGTTTTGGTCGATCCGGTGAGATACCCGCGGACCACGATTTCGATGGGAATCATGTGGAGGTCTTTCACCACCATGACATTGGGATCGGGGACAGCAAGGATATGTGTGGGCATAATGTCTTTTACTTTCTCGAACCACCATGCACTTATTTGTGTCAGGACTTGGCCTTTAAGAGGGATCGTACACCAGAGTCGGTCGAAGGCGGACTGACGATCGGTGGCAATCAGGATGCGACGTCCTTCGTCGAGCTCAGGATGACATTTTTTACTTTGTATATAAACATCGCGGACTTTGCCGGTGTATTTTTGTCCAAGATTTTTAAAATCGGTGGACTCCAATGTGGTATTGAGGAAGGGGCGAAGGGCGTCGATATCCAGCATGGGTATATGATACTATGCCTAAGAATGAATGACCCCTTAAAGATTATCTTGGCTTCGGATCACGCAGGTTTTGAACTGAAGGAGGTGATCAAAGCGTATTTGGAGAGGAAAAGTATCGAGGTTCTCGATATCAAAACGGTGTTCGAAGAAGAGGATGACTATCCTCCGATTATTCGTGAAGCATGTGCGAAGATCCTCGAGGAGGAGGCTATGGGGATTATTTTTGGAGGGAGCGGCAACGGAGAGGCGATGGCAGCAAATAAGGTCCGGGGGATCCGGTGTGCAGTTTGTTACAACGAAGAGGTAGCACGTCTTGCCCGTGCACATAATGATGCGAACGTCATGAGTCTGGGGGGCCGAGTGACCAATCCGGAGCTCGCGAAGAAACTGGTGGATATCTTTTTGGGTACCGCATTTGAAGGCGGACGACATAAGAGGCGTGTTGATGATTTGGAAGTGGAGCAGTAGCATTGGGGTGTGGGTGTTCTCATTACACCATCAATCCTATCCGCTGATCTTGTGCATTTGCAGGATGAGGTGGATTCGATCGAATCGTATGCCGATGCTCTTCAGGTGGATGTCATGGATGGGCACTTTGTGCCAAACTTAAGTTTCGGTGCACCGGTGCTCAGAACTCTCAAAACAAAACTTCCGTTGGATATTCATCTCATGGTTTCTAATCCTGCAGACCGTATTCAGGAATTTTTGGATGTTGATGCAAGTATCATCACCTTCCATGCCGAAGCGGTAGCAGATACAAGAGAACGGAAAGAATTGATCCAGAGGATTAGAGGAGGTACCTCCCCCGGCGGGGGAGGATTAAGGAGGGGGGGTCCGACAAAGGCAGGTATAGCTATCAATCCCGATACGTCAGTATCTGCGATTGACGATGTTGTTGAAGATATCGATTTGGTTCTTGTGATGTCGGTGCATCCGGGGTTTGCCGGGCAGAAATTTATTCCGGCAGTTCTCGAAAAAGTGAAGCTCCTTCGAGAGCGATTCCCTCATCTCATGATCCAAATGGATGGCGGTATTGATACGGTGACCGCAGTACAGTGTATTAAAGCGGGAGCGAATAATCTTGTTGCGGCCAGTGCGATTTTCGGAGTACCAAAAGGGAAAAGGGGGGAGGTGATTAGAGAGTTACGGGGAGGATTATGAGAGGAATATTGGAATATTCGAATATTGGAATATTCGGACTGAGTATCCTTCTCGGTGCTTGCACCACGATCTCTACCAATCTTCACACAATAAATCTCATAAGTCCGGATGGTGAAACAGTATCGTTCCGAGTTGAAGTTGCAGATTCTCCCGAAGAGCGTGCACAGGGTCTTATGTTCCGGGAGGATCTCCCCGACGGTGAGGGGATGTTGTTTGTATTCGAAGACGAGCAGCCGCTGAGTTTCTGGATGAAGAATACACTGATCCCCCTTGATATTATCTTTTTTGATAAGGGGGGGAAGTTTGTGTCGGGGGATACGATGATTCCATGTACAGAGGATCCCTGTCCAATGTATCCCTCACAAGGGCCGGCGAAGGTTGCAGTGGAGGTTCCGTTTGGAACGATTGAACGGGAAGAGATCGGAGAAGGGTGGATTCTAGGTGCCATTCCGTACCCGAACGAGCGAAGTCAGTGAGTGATATAATAAAAAGTATGAGTCGTCGTTTGCTCATTGCAGCCAATTGGAAGATGAATCCGCCCCCGCAGGGGGCTCTCCAGAGCGGCAGTCCATATTTTTCGAGCGGTGATCCGGAGGTGGTGGTGTTCCCCACATTTATTGATCTGCAGAACTGTATTCGATCCGGCCAACTCATTGTCGGTGCACAGTGTGGACGTCCTGAGCAAAACGGCGCTTTTACGGGAGATGTGAGTATAAAATTATTGAAGGAATTCGGGTGCAGTTATGTGCTCTGTGGCCATAGCGAACGACGGGAGAACCATGGCGAAACGGATGAATATGTCGCCGAGCAGGTTGCTGCTGCCCTTGAAGTCGGTCTCCATCCGATCGTATGTATCGGCGAGACATGGGACGATCGCAAAAAGAAGAAAGAAAAATCAAAAGTAAAATATCAATTATCAGTACTTCCTCTCGAGTCCGATGTCACTATTGCGTACGAACCGGTCTGGGCGATCAGTGGAGGGGATCCTGATAAACCTGCTGCGACGGCGGAGGATGCACAGCAGATGCATTCATTTATTCGATCTCTGCTGCCGAAAGATCGACAGGGGCCTACGCGCATTTTGTACGGAGGATCCATGAAGCCGGAGAATGCGCGCGAATTATTGAGTCAGGAGGATATCGATGGTGGTCTCATTGGAGGGGCATCGTTGGATCCAAAAAAGTTTGGGGAGATTGTGAAGATTGCGGAGGAATTGGGACTGAAGCAGCAGTTGTAATACACACAAAACATACATGTCATGTTGAGGTGCGACCCTGAGCTTGTCGAAGGGGAGCCTCGAAACATCATAAAAGAAAATTCATTATCATGATCCTTCGAGGCTCCTCATTGCATTCGTCGCACCTCAGGATGACATGTGTTTGTATTTTTTTCTAAGTCTTGACCCATTGTCCCCCTCCCGTATCTTTTACGACCCCTGCGAGTTCCATCATCGTCAGTGTGGCATTCGTCTCTGCAGCAGAGATTTGCGCTTTTTGAACGATATCATCGAGCGGTTGGGGCATCGTGGTAAGTGTAGAAAGAATTGTTGATTCTATAGTGTTTTGAGGATTGTAGAGAGAAATGTGCGTTGTTGTCGTAGGAGACACAATCCCAAGTTCTTCCAAAACCTCTTCCGGTGTTGAGACCAACTTTGCCTGGCCGCTCCCAATAATCTTGTGACATCCTGCGAAGTTTGGATCAAAGATATTTCCAGGAACAGCAAACACGTCACGTCCGTAGTCGAGAGCAAGTTCTGCCGTAATGAGAGCCCCGCTTTTCTCTGGTGCTTCGAGTATTACTGTGCCAAGACAAAGTCCTGCGATAATGCGATTACGAGCCGGGAAGGTGTGTTTGCCCGGAGGGATGTCGATGGGGAATTCGCTCAGGATGAGCCCCCCGGATTGGATAATCTCTTGTGCAAGGCGGGTGTTGCTTCGTGGAAGGATTTGAGAGGGGCCATAGCCGAGGATGGCGACGGTTTTTCCTTCGATGCAGATCGTTTCGTGTGCGACAGTTGCATCAATCCCTTCGGCAAGACCGCTCACCGTTGTCATCTGGGCATGAACAAAGGCCGGGACAAAGTGTTCGGTAATACGTTTGCCATAGGGACTCATCGCCCGTGTGCCGACGAGTCCGATGCAGGGTTGCTGAAGAATAGACAGGTCTCCTTTAACGTAGAGGAAGATGGGTGGATCGGGAATTTTTTGCAATGCCGAAGGATAGTCGGGATCGTCAAAACCGATACAACGGATTCCCCGCCGCTCAAGTTCTTTTTGATATGCTTCGGCGTCAAACTCTTCCAATCTATTGAGAATAATGAAGAGGGTCTCTTCCCGGCAACCAAGAGCGGTCAGGAGCTCTGGAGTGAGGTGGGGGAGAGCGAGATCCAGTGAACCGTACTTCTTCAATAAAACGTCATAACGTTTTTTGGTGAGGAAGTTAAGCCACGACCATGTGAGCATTGTTTGGAGATTCATAGGGGTGGATGGCCTGCCAACCGAAGTAGCAGGACGTGCGACGAGTGTCAGCCTACGCTCGCTTGCGACGAGCTTCGGCCGACAACCTGCTACGCAGGTTGGAGCCGCCCATGGGATTTGAACCCACGACCCTCGGTTTACGATACCGATGCTCTACCACTGAGCTAGGGCGGCGTAGGCGTAAGTGTAACTAAAAACTCAAAACTATGATATTCCCGGTATAAGCGTGGAGAGACCGATAAAACCGAGGAAGCCGATCCCACCAATGACTGAGAGTACGAGGAGGAAGAAGAGGATATCCCAAATAATGCCAAACCCTCTCTTAAGAATGTTGCGGCTAAAGACCCACGATTTTTTGTCATGTGCTTCAAGTCCATCAATACGGTGATCGAGTTCATCGACTTTATGAATGACGGCGTTGATTTTGGTCTCATTATCCATCGTCATTATAGTTATTATAGCAAAATACGGCCGAGTTGCCTACGAGCCTAATCGCTTAGTCGCCCCTCCCCATATAAAATATCCTCGGTCGGATGCCGATAGAGAGGGGCATTGAGACGTTTTTGATCAAATACGTGCCCGAGGATTCCAATGGATCGCCCCAGTGCAAAAAGGCCGTTCAAGTATCCGGTCTCGAAGAATGTTTTTTGGATATCTTTTGGAAGCTCTGGCAAAAGAATATCGAGAAGGGTGACTGCTATCGTGCCATCGACGTTAAGGATAAGATTTGGTTTTTTACTAGTTGTTATTTTTTCAACCTGCAAAGCATATGTGGTATGTGGAAGCTGCCTCCAATTTTTTTTTGCATAAGCGAGGAGCGCTTTGACCCGTGTGTCCGGGTGATGAATGGTTTTTACTTTGTGACCAATACCGGGAATACGTTCGCCTTTCTCTTTCATGTCGTCCACAAACTCTTGAGGTAAGCGTCCGCGTGCGACGGCATCGCCAAAAGAACACGCTGCGGCATCCACTGCTCCGCCAAAGCGCGGGCCGATAGTGAGGAGCCCGGAACATAAGGCATCGATCGGGTCTTTGCCTGCAGTCGCCGCGACAATCGCATTATGAGCTCCGGCGACCGCTGGACCGTGGTCGGCAACGGCACAGAGAATCATTTCAAGGTATTGAAGCGTTTTTTTAGAGAGAGTTGTCTTCCACCAGAGTTGTGCGAGGACCGGCAGGACCGAGCCATTATTAATAAATGATGCAATAGACTTTTTTCCGTAGAGCGCATCATCGCCCCGATCATCGCTGATGGTGCATTGGAGATGGGAGTGGATACGGTTCTCCGGGATATACGGCGTGTCCTTTTTACGCATCAGTTTGAGGATAGAGGATGTCCCAGTTTTCCGGAAGGTTTTTTGGATGAGTTGTGGTAATTCTTCAAAGGTGTCAGGTACCAATGCCCCTGCTTTTTTGAGGAGTATGTTTTTGGCTTCTGCCGTCTCGGCGAGATTCGCCGCCCATGCGCCGGCATGTCCAAACTGTACGTTTTTGGGGAAGAAGGAGGCGGATGTGCCGGAGACCCATGCAATGAGGGGTTTTTTGATGTGTTTCTCTTTGAGGGCATGTGCAATTTCTTCCTCTTCGCGTCCACCGATCTCGGAGAGAACGACATGAAAAGTAATCGCGGGATTTTTTTCAAACCGCGAAAGGTGATCCATGAGGTGCGAACCAGGAAACCGGTCGCCACCAATTGCTACTCCCTCAACAATACCTGACGAATGTTCGGCAATCATTCGGTACATCTCATTACTGAGGCCTCCGGATTTCCCCACGTACCCGACACATCCTGCTTGATGGAGTTTGCTCTCGGTAAGATGGTCGTTGCTCCCGCCGGTATCGCCGATACGAAAGGCTCCCGCGGTGACTGCGCCAACGGTGGCGGGACCGATGAGAATAGTTTTGTTCTTTGCTTTGGTGATCCATATTCGTACATCTCTCTCCGGGACCCCTTCGGCAATCGTGGCAATAACACGAAATTTGAGATCGATACCTTCCAGTACCACAGCGCCCGCACTCCGCAAGGATGCAAAGTTTACGAGGACATCGGTATTAGGATGTGAACTTTTGGCTTCGGAGAGGGATCGGTAAACGGGAAGGAGAAATTCTTTGGTTCCAAAAAAAACGCGCTCAGGACTTCCGTTTGTGGGATCAACGATTGCGACCACGCTTGGCGAACGCGCGGCAATATAATCAAAATCAAGCATGCGTTGGATGGAGACGGATTTTCGTCCGTAGATGATGGCCGTGGTTTGGCGGGTGAAGAGAGTGTTCATGAGTTCCTTTTTTTAATATTCAAATCTTTGATAGCAATTCCCACCACCTCCGTCATCGGCCGCTGTGCGCCATACGTAACGCAGGGGATCCCCATTTCATCGCATGCCTGTTGAAGCATCGTGAGCCCCTTTTTGTCATTGGGTCCCGCACGACGGACAAAGATATGCACATTCTTGAGTTTTTTTGCATATATCCGTAATGCTTTGATGACTCCGGCAAACGTTTTGGCAATATCGGTAAAGTTGGCAATGCCGCCGCCAATAATAAGCGCCTTCCACTTTTTTCCCTCCCCCCGCGGGGGAGGGCCAGGGAGAGGGGAAGTCATCAATTTCAAAATATTCTTCGTATATTCTTCCATTTCATCAGTGGAGGGATTTCCTGACCATTCCCCATAATTCGCAAGCTCCTTTGCATCGACTTGATTGGTAATAGCATCGGCATAAATAATGGAGGCGCCTCCTCCCGCGACCATCGTCCAGATGCGACCGTGGGGATTCAGTAATACAAATTTAAGAGAACTCCCGGTCTTGGCATCAAGATCACGGATAGTCAGTTCTTCTTCGACGGGTGCGTTCCCAAACCCATCGGGGATCTCCCATGTCCCCCAAGTGCGCTGCTCCCGGAAAGCGGCTGCCGTGTCGACGCGGACCACGGCATCGAGGAGATAGGATTTTCCGTCTTCGAATACGAGGGGATTGATTTCTAAAAATCCAAGGTCAAGTTTGCGAAAGAGCGTGAAAAGTCCGAGCACGGTATCACGGAGTTCTTTGGGAATGCTTTTTAGATCTGGTTCTTGATCGAGTGGGACTTTGATCCTTTGGACAGAGTCGCCCTGCTCCTCAATATCGATACCCCCTGCTACAGAGAAAAAGATCACATCGGTCTCGCGTTCTCCCACACAGGAAACGTAATATTCTTTTTTATGTTCGATAAACGGTTCGATCAAAAAGTGATTGAGGACTCCGCGACGCTCGCCGATCTTTACTTCCTTTCTTCGCAATTTCTGGATCCATGCTTTTGCTTCCGCAAAATCTTTTGCAATTTTTACATACCCAAGCTTCCCGCGTTTGCCAAAGAGTTCATCCACCTTCGCTACATATTTCCCCCCGACGGGGCACCTCCCCCCGTGGGGGAGGATAAAGGAGGGGGGCGTAGGGAGGGGGGCGTGGGGGATCACACTCACGTATTGGATAATCGGTTTCCCCGGCATCTTCCCCCATTGTTCATCAATGAGCTTCTTTGCCTGTGCTTCGTAGAGCGGTTTTTGAGCCATATTTCTATTGTTAGAATAGCAGAAATGAGAGTTTGCCACTTTTGTCCGGCGACAAAAGTGGCGCAAAAACGCCGGCGCGCCAGAACCCACTTAGCGGCCCTATGCCGACTTCGCCGACTCCTCCAAGGATTCGGAGTCGCCTCGTCGGCGCTATCGCAAATAGGGCCTTCCCCCTTCACCCCCCGTGGCGCGCCACCTCTCCACTATTATTTGATATATCTCACTTGAGATACCGGTCAATCGATTCAAATGTTTCGTGGTAAATCTGTCGCATGCTGTCGTTGGCAAGGAATGCGATATGGGGAGTCGTGATGACCTGTGGGAGGGCAATGAGTTCTTTATTTTCTTCAAAGTTTTGTTCATGCTCCAGCACATCGAGGAGGGCATAGCGGATTTTTCCTGATTTGAGTCCATGGACGAGGGCATCGGTCTCGATGAGTGACCCGCGCGCGGTATTGACGATAATCACGCCGGCCCGCATGGTCGCAATCGTTTTTTTGTTGATCATATGTTGTGTTTTTGGCGTGGCGGGCGCGTGCAGAGTAATAATGTCACTTTTTTTGAGGAGTTCTTGGAGGGGAACATATCTTACGTCAAACGCAGAGAGTTCCGGTGCTTGAACGACGTCATATGCGAGGATAGTCATCTCAAATCCATGGGCGATTTGGCACACACGTCTGCCGATTTTCCCTGTGCCGACGATGCCGATGGTTTTCCATTTAAGCGCGATGCCCCGAAGGCCATGGTAATCGAAGGTCCCGTGTTCGACACGTTCGTCAGCCTCGCGGATACGGCGGGTAGCCGAGAGAAGAAGGGCAAAGACATGCTCCGCAATCACATGCGATCCATAGTCAGGAACATTGCATATCGTGATCCCGCGTTTGGCGCATTCTTTAAGATCAATATGGTCGGTCCCAACGGAGCGTGTGCAGAGGAGCTTGAGATTGGGGAGGCAATTTAACTCCTTTTTGCCAATAGTGGAGTAGATAAAGCAGGAGAGGATCTCGGTGTCTCTGCATTCGGTAAGAACATCCTGGAGTTTCTCCGCAAAAATTTTGCTCTTGGGGAATTTTGCACGGATAGCATCAATATCTTCTTGGTCGACTTCGACGAAGGTGATCGGAGGCATTGGGTATATTCTACTTCATGTGGAGAATGCTCATAATCTCCCGGGCTTTCTGTTGGGGGTGGGGGACGAAAGGAATGATGCGATCATGTCCTATGGCGCTGCCACGATCGAATGACAGTGATCCATACCGAAAAAGATTTTGAATAACGCCGCGTTTATGTGCTTCGACTGCACGGATTGTCCCAAAGGGGACTTCGTTCATGTCATCCTGAAACCAAAGTATATCTTTAAAGTGAATGAAGCGGCGGTTGGTGATAATGATATCAACTGTTCCTTCACTCATCAGGCGGTGGAAGAACCAGTGGTGTCCGAGGAGACCGATCAGGAGAGCGGATATAAACGTGTAGTGCGAGATCCACATGGAGTGATGCGCGTTCAATATTGCGAGATAAAAGAGCAGGATTCCTGTAGTAAAGAGCAAGAGGTATAGCAGTATGGGACCGATGTATTTCACCCAGTGTGTACTGAACACGTCGACGATTGTCTCATCCGGATGTTTTTCAAAATGTGAGTTCATGGGCTTGGGAGAAGAAAAAAGCGAGCGTTCCCAGTGTGATGGCGATCGTAGAAATGAGGTATATCCCCATGAGGATGTATTTCTTGATATATTCGCGATGCGCGGATTGATATCCGAGTACATGCAGGAATGTCACCCGTTTCGTATGGATGTGATGAAACTCCCACAAGAATGCGGCCATGATGGAGAGTGACAAAAATTGGATCAGGATGATGATCTGCGCGATGGCGGTCATGTGGAAGGCGACGTTCATACTTGATAATAGATGTTAGAGGTGAGATATACGTCCGGGGAGGATTACCATTTTTTTGAGCTGGTCAAAACCGTAAAACAGCGGACAGTTCTACTATATTGTATCACCAGCATTTGACTCCATGTCAACATTCTCTATGGTGTGAGTACTATGCTTGAAGAGTTATCTGATGAAGATATTGAGAGTTTGTTCAAAACCCAATCCATCGGACATCTTGGCTGCAATAGTAATGGGCGAATCTACGTGGTCCCGACGTCGTACTATTACGATAAAGGATCTATTTATAGTTTTACATTAGAAGGGACAAAGATCCGGATGATGCGGGAGAATCCGGACGTTTGTTTTCAGGTGGAGGAAGTGATGGACTCCGATACGTGGCACAGTGTGATCGGATGGGGGAGGTTTGAAGAATTAAAAGATGCGAATGAGAAAATAGAGGTACTGACCAAGCTCTATAAACGCATTACGGATTTGCAAAAGAGAGGGAGGCATGTGTTTATTCCCCTTGAGCATCGTGAGAATATGGTGATCGGCGCAATGCAGGGCAAAGAACCGATTGTATACAAAATTACGCTTAAAGAAATTTCCGGAAGGAAGAATCGTGCGTTGATGGAGTAGGGAAAAGGATGTTTTGGAGAGCTGGCGCTTATCGTATACTCTGGACATCTCTTGACTATCAAGAGCATCGATCTTTTTTAGTATTGGCTTTATTCCCCGGTAGCTCAGTGGTAGAGCAATCGGCTGTGGACACTGCTTTTGCGGTATACTTTTTGTATGTCGGAGAAGCGAACCTATGCTGACCGTGCAGAATATATAAAGAAGGCAGTATCCGCTCGACGCAAACGATTACGAGAGATGGTAGTGGAATACAAGGGTGGTCAATGTGTCTTTTGTGGCTATAGCAGATATGTTGGTGCATTTGATCTCCATCATGTCGATGGATCCCAAAAAGCATTTGGACTTTCCGAACGAGGAGTCACTCGGTCGTGGGAGAGGATTAAAAAAGAAGCTGACAAGTGTGTGCTGGTTTGTGCTAATTGTCATCGAGAATTGCATGGCGGTATTAAGCAGCTTCCTAGGGAAATCCTAGGTCGAATAACGAGGTGAATTGCTGGAAGCCCTTCATCCACACCTAAAGTGGAAGGGTAATCAGCAGCCAAACCCTGCACTTTTTTAAAAAAGGTGCAGGGGAGGTTCAGAGACTATCCCTTTATGGGAGTAGGCCCGCTAAAGCGGTCCGAAGCGCCTCGCACCCTCTCAATTGGAAATATAATTCTGAAAGATGGGTGATGATATAGTCCACACTCTTTGGAAACATTGAGAACTGTGTAACCGATGGGTCGCTGGTTCGAATCCAGCCCGGGGAGCCACGCTCAGCGTGGCTATACGTTCTTATAAAAATAAGTATAATATGTCTGTGATTACAAAGGAGAAATCAATGGGGAAGAAAATGCGAACATCAACTATCCGCATTGCAAACAAATACGGTGCTAAACATGTCCGTGTTTTTGGTTCGTTTGCTCGGGGGGAACAAACAAAAAAGAGCGATGTCGACTTGTTGGTAAGGATGCCAAAAGGAACGACACTGTTCGATCTCGCAGGGTTGAAAATTGATTTGGAGAAAGAGCTGAGGCGGAAGGTAGACATCGTTCAGGATCATTGTGTTAAACCTTCATTACGTTCCAGTATTCTCTCAGAAGCTCGATCTCTATGATATCCAAGAAGAATGTACGGGTATATATACAGGATATTCGAGAGGCGATTGAAAAGATTCAAGAATACACAAGCATAGGAAAACGCGCGTTTCTTTCGGATCATAAAACGCAAGATGCAGTTATCTATAACATTGCTATTGTGGGAGAGGCAGTGAAAAGGTTACCCAAGAGTCTGACATCAAAATATCCGGAAGTTGAATGGGCAAAAGCTGCCAAGATGAGAGATATCCTTGTTCATGATTATTCGGAAACGGACATGGGAACTGTCTGGGACACTGTGACGAACAACCTTCCTCCACTCAAGGAAACCGTCATGGTAATGCTGAAACATTTGAAGAACTGATTAATTCCTTTAATACTTATGGCTACGATTGAAGATTTTAAAAAGATCGATGTCCGTGTTGGCAGAGTCAAAAGAGTAACACCCTTCCCCGAAGGGAAGTTCTCAACACACGTACTTGAGATCGATTTTGGAGAAGAGATTGGAATAAAGAAATCTCTCGCTCGCCTTACTCCACATTACGGAGATGATCTCGTAGGAAAACTGGTTCTCGGTGTGGTGAATTTTCCTTCACGGCAGATTGGCCCCCATCAATCGGAGACTCTGACTCTTGGAGTTCCTGATGAAGAGGGGAATGTTGTTCTTTTGCATCCGGAACGAGATGTGCCGATTGGAGGTAGGATGTACTAAATGAATCTGCAATTCTCCACATTCAGGGTCGAAGACTTCCCAGAATACAAAAGCTGGTACGACGATGCAGAACTCAACAAGCGACTGGGACCGATGGATGACGAGTGGCTTTCGCACATTATGAGCGAAAGGGATGGATGCGAGTACAGTATATTTCGTGACCGGGAGTTGGTCGCTGTTACTGGTCTTACGTTTCCGACGATTGAACACCCGTACTACATCGTTACGGATCTTGCGATAAAACCGCATTTAAGAGATCAGGGTATTGGCTCGGCAATTCTTCATGAACTCATGAGGCTACATGCTTTGCAGCCTGGGCAATCTTGGAAAGTATTCGTTGATATTAAGAATCCTAAAGCGAAACTGTTTTTTGAGAAAAATGGATGGATATGTGAAAGTGAGACGCCAGATAAACATGGTATGCTGACACTCACTTTTGTGGGGAAATCCAAGTAAGAGGAGACATATGTAGTGTGGTTTTGCGAAGCTATTGAACATCTCATGTAATATTGTACTATTTCTCAAACTCAGGTACATGCCTGAGCGATCTTTTTTTCAGACGAAGGTATTCAAAGGAGGTGTGTCGTGTGGAATGCTCTGCGTTGGTTCCGTCGACTTCTCTCGGATGAGAAGGTAGTGGCTCTCTACAAGGATGCAGGAGGTGCGTTTGGGATGGCGGTCAGTTTTCTCTACATGGGGGAGTGCATCGGATTCAAGCGACGACTCGAGCGCTGGGCGTTCTGGGAGCGCGAATACGCTCGACGTGGCTACCGTACAATTCCCATCGACGATTTCGTGGCCTATGGCGGTTATGGAAGGGACATCGAGTCCACTCTTCTGGTGCAGCGAGCCATCGGGGAGAAACCTGTCTACCATGCAGAGGATTATCCCAAGTGGTACCTCAGGACAACGCCACCCGTCATGGAAATGGAGAAAGTGGAGATGTTCCCATTCACGAAGGATGAATCGGCCCCCTGATCACCTTCGTCAAAATGCCCCCATGGTCTTTACGATCATGGGGGCAATTTTATATGTCAAAATCCACGGGACCCACGCTTGCGTATACTTGACTTAAAGTATTTTAATTATATTATAATCTACAGTCAGCAACGGTTGCTGATTTGCTCATTTTTTCCACAAATCAGAAAGGACAAAAGCAATGAGTACCAGAGTCGTACTTGACCCCGATCGGGTCAGGGAGATCTTCACTGATTGTGAAGGAGGCTCCGTTGTCGTTGATGGTGTCCAAGGACGTGTTTCCTTCAACGCAGATCGCCTAGGGCATCACCGGGCCGAGATCGAGGCATTGCTCTCGGAGCTGCCGGATGAATTCAGAAAATCGACTGGTGACTCCTTTCTGAGAGCCTGTCAGGACAAATATGGCCGTCTTTGGACGGGGGAACATACCGTCGTGGACGAGCTGCTCATGCTGGGCATGGGGATCGGCAAATTCAGGTTCCTTCTCTCTCGGGACTTGTGGGCCCTCCTTCCGGGGGGGATGCCGTATTATGTCCTTGTGGACTAAGGGGAGTGCTAAAGTTCCTGTGGCCAAGTGGCCACAGGAACAATTTCTGTACTATGCAGACTATAAAAATAATGCTAAAATATCTATTGAATACCAACATCCTTCATCTCTGGTTTTGTGAGACACCCCCTCTACTTCTCCGCCATGACACTCGCTATTGCTATTACGGTAATGGCAGGGATTGTCCTGACGCGCTTGTCTGCACAGACGATTATAGATAATCCACCGACCATTACATTGAGTGTCACCGCAACGTCGCCGCAGACTTGGCGTCCCGGCGGGCGTGGGTACTTCACAACGACGATTAGCGACGATAAGGCACTGAAGAGTGTTGTGGTCACTACTTCTCCAACCATGTACAGCAGTCCCACGATTACGATGTTCCAGTGTGATGGAAAGACATTTTGTGAAGAAAAGGTTTATACCATCGTTCCATCCAATCCCGGATCGCAGTTCGTGACAGTCACCGCGACAGATAGTGCAGACCAGGTATCCACGCAGACGGTGAATTTCGATGCGCCAGTCTGCATCATAGATGCCGATTGCGGCACGAGTGATATCCAATGGGCAGGAGCTTCATTTTGTGGATCCGAAGGCGGTGGTCTCGAGACGAACATTATGCAGTATGGCGTTGCCGGTGCATGTAAATCCGGTGGTATTTGCGATACTGCAAGCTTGCCACGGGTTAAACAAAAATGTGCATCAGGACAGGTATGTACGTATGGCCAAAATGGCGTCAATCTCTGTATTGCGCAGCCGACCGAATGTGTCAGGGGCGCACCGATTACCTCCGTTTGTACATGCGGGAAATCCACGTTGAACTACCCCTACGATTACCGCGTATCCCACACGCCAACGTATTGTTGTTCCCAACGTTATGGTGGATCCGCTGAGCCACAATGGGATTCGTGTCCCCAAATCTGTCCTACAGACGCAGAACTGCGGAGTCAGGAAGGAAGCTGCGCGATGCAACCGGGTTTCCAATGGGAACGTTATTGGGAGGGAGATTGTCTAAAAGTGCGTTGCAATGCTACTGCTACTACTACCTATCCTACCCCTCCTCCTCCCTCCACATCGACCAGTGGATCCTCTGTGATCCCTTCTCAGTCAGCATCGACAACGCCATCTGTGGAATCTCCGAATGTATCAACAACCCCGTCAACCCTGACCACGATCCCGGCCGCCCAACATCCAAGTGCATCACCGCCAGCGAGTCAAAAAATCTTGCCACAGATAGATACTAAAGAGAACATGCGTACTCCTCCACAGGAGCAAAAAAAGCCGAATGTGGCAAAAGTAAAAAAAGAACTTCAACTTCTCAAAAACCGTCGAAAGGAGACCAACACAAAAATAAAATACATCGAGAAGAAAATCGCATCCCTTGAGAAGAAAATTGATGCGAAGTTGCAACTGATCGATCGACTGAAAAAAGCGGCGGTCAGCAAGCGAGCGCATGCCCAGATCGATCGTTGGGAGGAGAAGATTTTCTCTTTGGAGGAGCAGCAGGACAAGTTGGAGATGACCGCAGATGGTATTGAGAAATCAATCGCAGAATTCCAATCTGCTGCTACAGAGTAAGCATTAGGCAGATCCACAGCCTTTGATCGCATCAAACGCCTGATCTGCATCTTTATCAGAGACTAAAAAAGTGATTTCGGTGAAGTGCGAAACGATCTGATACACACTGATTTGTCGCCAAGCCAGTGCCTGAACAAACGGCGCAAATACACCCGTAACGTGCATGACCTCCGGAGGCATTCGTACGCTGATCGCAGATAAATTGGGATATTCAGCGACCATTTTTTCCTTTACCGCTAATTTCTTTAACAGGGCTAAACAGGCATTACTCACAATAAATGACGATTCGTGTGAGCCTTGGGCGAAGTGCATGAAGGCATCTTTGCTGATACTCATTGGAAGAATTTTTTGGTGGATGGTTTGTAATACGGGAGAATTCTGATAGATCAGGGCAGTTAAATCACTACGAATGCTCATACTACGAACGGAGTAATTTCTGCATATTGGTTTGTGCTCTTTGTGCAGTTTTTCTGCATAACGCTTTAGTGCGATGGTAATTGCCCCCTCAGTGACCGGCTCCAAAAGTACTTCTTCCACTGTTGGTTTTATTTTTCGGGCGATTGCGCTGTGATTTACAATCCTGTGAAGCATTGCCTCCCCGTATAAAGGCGAATGGGTGACCGTCTGTTCAACAGCTTGTGCGATGGTGATCATAACGGGATTCTACATATTTGTATGAATTCATACAATATTTAATTTTATATACAAAATATATCAAAAATTTCAAATTCAATTGGCGAACGAATAGGGTCTGGATGTTTTCATATTCCTCCATTCCTATGCCTGTACGCACATCCAGTCTTGGTTATCCCCGTATCGGTGAAGATCGGGAACTCAAATTTGCCCTCGAAGGGTATTGGTCGGGGGGGCGATCCTCTGATCAGTTGGAATCCGTTGCCGCGTCCATTCGGCAACGCAATTGGCAGACTCAAAAGGATGCGGGGATAGATCTCATATCCAGTAATGATTTCAGTTTCTATGATCATGTTTTGGATACCACATGTTTGGTAGGTGCGATACCGGATCGGTTTGCCCATATCGATCCTCATGTATCACTCGATACATATTTTGCGTTGGCAAGAGGAAAAGACGCACCGGAGCATATCTGTCATGGCACACATGATGCAATATCGGGAGTGGTCGCACAGAGCTTGCGGAAATGGTTTGATACGAACTATCACTATTTAGTTCCTGAATTACGCAGAGATCAGCAATTTCAGCTTTCGTCCGATAAACCGTTCCGCGAATTCTCTGAAGCATTAGAGCAAAACATCCGCACAAAGCCCGTATTGCTTGGTCCGGTTTCCTATCTACTTCTCGGTCGATGTGACGGTGAAGAGTTTGATCGGTTAGAACTTTTGGATCGCCTTCTGCCGGTCTTCGGTGAAGTGTTGCAAACATTGAATGCACAAGGTGCCGAGTGGGTCCAGCTTGATGAACCGACGCTGGTGTTGGACCTGGAGCCAAAGCAACAGCAGGCATTTGTCCACGCATATCAACGTCTCCGACAGGATGCCGGTGATTTGAACATTCTTCTTGGGACGTACTTCGGTGCATTGCGTGACAATCTCGATGTTGCATTATCATTGCCTGTCGATGCGGTCCATCTTGATGCGGTAGAAGCAGAGGCAGAAACCGCGCACGCCGTTGAAAGAATTTCATCCGATAAGACCGTATCGTTGGGAGTCGTGGATGGCAGAAATATTTGGAAGAACGATCTGCAGCGTTCATTGGAACTCTTGCGCTTTGCAAAGAACCGCCTTGGTGAAGATCGATTAATCATTGCTCCATCAAGTTCGCTTTTGCATGTACCGTATACCGTTCAGCGTGAGACTGGTTTGCCGCCTGATGTGCACTCTTGGTTGGCTTTTGCGCGTGAAAAACTTCAGGAAGTCATGACCCTGAAGCATGCTCTCGATGGCAATGCTGATGCAGGAGTGTTCTGCGCAGACAGGACCAAAGAGCTGGATGCACAAAAAAATCATCCTCTGGTTCATAATGATTCGGTACAGAAACAGAGTGCGACAATCGAAGCAGAGGGCGTGCCCTACCGCGTATCAATTGATGAACGACGAAAGATGCAACATCAAAAACTCCAACTGCCGATTTTTCCAACCACCACTATCGGATCTTTCCCGCAGACCGATGTTATTCGTGGCGCACGCGCAAGACATCGCAAAGGTCAGCTCTCCGATACGGAGTATGACGCATTTTTGAGAAAAGAAATTGCGGATGTCATCCGCACGCAAGAAGAGGCAGGGTTGGATATTCTTGTTCATGGCGAATCAGAGCGCAATGACATGGTGCAATATTTCGCTGAACAGCTTAATGGCATTGTCTGTACGGAGCATGGATGGGTGCAAAGTTTCGGTTCGCGCTATGTCCGCCCGCCCATCATCTATGGTGACGTATCACGTCCCGGTCCCATCACGGTGGACTGGTCGCGCTATGCTCAATCGCTTACGCACAAACCAGTGAAGGGAATGTTGACGGGTCCGGTGACGATCCTGCATTGGAGTTTTGTGCGCAGTGACATACCCGAAAAAGAAACATGCCGTCAGATCGCTTTGGCGATGAGACATGAGGTACAAGAACTGGAACAGGCCGGTATCGGGATCATACAGATTGACGAACCGGCACTACGCGAAGGTTTACCACTGCGTTCGGATCAGAGAGATGAATATCTGCAATGGGCCGCTGATGCATTCCGTTTGACGGTGAGTCAAGCCAAGCCCGAAACGCAGATTCATACGCATATGTGTTATGGAGATGTGCGAGACATTTTGCCGGTACTGCGCGATCTCGATATCGATGTGATTTCGATAGAAGCAGCACGGTCACGTTTGGCTTTCCTCGATGCATTACAATCACGGGAACTGCCTTGCGATATTGGACCGGGTGTTTGGGATATACATTCCCCTCGCGTTCCCGCGACAGATGAACTGATTCAACTGATCGAGCGTGCGCGAACATATGTACCGGATGAACGCCTGTGGATTAATCCGGATTGCGGTTTGAAAACACGCACACCCGAAGAGGTGTGCGAAGCGCTGGAACATCTTGTCGAAGCCGCACGTCGTGTCCGCTCTTCCCTTTCCAATAATGCCCGAAGTTTTTCTTGAGCTTGTGCCCCGCTCTGATGTCTCTCTCCATCAATCCATGATGGATTTGGAGGCATCCGGCATACCATTTGATGGATACAACATCCCGGAGTTAGTCAAAAAAAGCCAAACATATCTGTGTCCTGAGGATATTATGCAATTGCGGTCGCAGGGGAAAATATCATCGCAAAAGCAACTTGCAGTACATCTGCGTACAAGGGAAAGGACAGTGGGACAAACATTGGACCGCTTGTGCCTCGCTGCCAGAAATAACGTGAATATCGCTTTGCTCATCACCGGTGATCCAACTGATCAAGAAGCCCAATGTACACATGCACACGAAGTCATTTATTCGGATATTCAATTGCAGCCAATGCGCATAGGTGTTGCGGCTGACCTGTACCAGCCCAATTGGGGACGATGGGAGAAAAAGGTTCCCGCAATCGGGAAAACAGTTGATGCCGTTTTTACACAACCCATTTTCCACGGTTCTATTTTGGGAGACATCGACCGGCGCACATCGGGTCTTTTGAGACCTGATCAAATATATGCGGGTGTTACATGGATAACGACTGAGCGCAACCGTCGCTATTGGCATGAGCAAAATCACGTGCCATTCGATCATCTTCCGCAGGGGAATAGCGACGCGGAGATTGTGCAAAACAGCATCATGCAGGCAGCCGATACCCTGCGCGCAGTAAAGCAACAGGGATACTCTACATATATGATGTTGATGCGTAGCACGATCGCACAGCTCGAACGCATTATTTCCCTATCAGAGAATATTCGGGAGATATAGCTACCGGCCCATTGTGCAGGGATTGACATAAGTAAGTTTATATCGTATATTGACCTTTAGTTGTATTCCCCTCGCTCGTTCACACGAAAGGAGTTCTAAGATGAAACGACATAGTGTTTTGGCTGTGGTGTTGTGTCTCCCCATCGTACTGTTTGGTGGGACGTGCGTTGTTCAGGACATCCTTTTTGGCATCAATGTCGAGGGGCGCCTGAAACGTGCTGCCGATGCCAACAGCGTAGAGCTGGCAATTCAGGAGATGGATGCTGTGGTAACGTATCTTGAGGTCAATCACATGACCGGTGGGTACACCTCTATCCTGTACCGTACACCGGATGAGGATGTCGGCTTTTGGTATCAAAACCTCAAGTCGGCGTTGGAGGAGCTCAAACGCGTAAGGCCGGAGACCACCCCTTTGGAGCGGACCAATATCCTGATGAAGTTGATGGAAACATTGATCGATTCCGGTGAGAACGGGAAGAGTATCATCACCATCCCCCGAGGAATCGCGGTGTTTCCGCACAACACCCTCTATTGTCTCTGGGCAATACTGGGTGGGATCACCGCCATCGTCGGTGTGGTCCAGGCATTTCTCAAATCTATCTGAACTGCGCGGGCGTACAACATGTCCTCATGGTCATCCGACCATGGGGACAATTTTATAGATCAACATCCACCTTTTCGCCGGGCGAATATTCCTTTGACTTTCCATCGGCATTGCACAGCCACACATTTTTACCCATCACCGTTATATCGGAGCCATTGACGAGGAGGGCTGCTCCCCAGCCAACTCCCAAACCCACGGACTCGGGATGTAATTTGAGAGCATGCAAAAGGCGTTGGATACGGTTTCGCGTGTCGAAGTGCTGGTCGATGATGCATGTTCGTCTGACGAACTGTTCGAGGAAACGAAATCCCTTGCCAAGAGTGGGGATAGGATTGCCGCCGGCAATCATGATCGGACTCATCACGGCACCTCCCGCCGAGGTTCCGCCGACCACGCCGCCGCGCCGAAGAACAGTATTGCACCTTTCTTCGGCGAGTGTACCCACATAGGCATCCGCGATGCGGGATTGATCTCCGCCGGAAAACCAGACTCCTGTTGCTTCGTTGAGTGGCTGCACAAAACTTGGGAGATTGGCCTCTATGCGACTGCGGGTATGCAGGAGCAGAGCAGAGGCCACTTTATCTTCTTCTCCCCAATACATGTCAACGCTCTGGTCAGGAAAGTCGGCATTTGCACTCGCCGTGGGAATGATCACAATGCGGGCTTTATCTCCTCCGGCGAGTTTTACGAAATGGTCGCGGATTTCTTGGGAGAGTTCGCCGCCTCCCCCGATAATGAGCGATCCGGCTGGGGCGGTTTTTGCGGATTCGCACGCACGGACAGTTGGCAGAGAGCCGAAAAGGAGGGCGCCGGCAAAAAGCTTGATAAACGTACGTCGGTTTTGACCGTCCAACTCAGAGAGGACTGGAGACAGCTCGAGATCTTTATGGGGGAGAGTCTGGTTCTTCGTTGTCTCTACCATGTTTATAAAGAGTGGAGCCGAAGCCATTTTCTGTCAAGGACGGTTTTTGTATCCCTTGATTTATATTTACAATGATGTTAAAATTTAACGCGCAGATGGCCAATACCCCGAATCACAATGAACAATTATCGGGTCCGATCGGTCGACGACAGTTTGTGATAGGATCGATCATGGCAATGGCCGCAGGGGCTGCCGGATTACTTCTTTCCCATTTTCATCGTATGGATCATCATGATCATGTAGAACATATGGAAGGAACCGAGTCCCGCCGCGATGAATTCAACAGAACACTTAAGCGTGCAGAGCGGTTTAGAGAAAACCCCGACGCATGGTGGGAGGAACACCGCGAACAACTTTTGGTATCCTCTCCTCAAATATACGGTATCGAGTGCGTTGACGAGGGGGATGATCTGGATAAATTTCTCCCCACAGCGGGTCACGCTCTCCCGAAGAACTTTGATGTCATCTCTGTTCCGGGATCCGGGGTCCAATATCCCGGATTTGCCGAGGACCTGCGAAACCTTGTAGGAACAGAGCACATTATGGGTGTCACGAGTCACAAGGATTGCGGAGCGTGTCACGGGAAGGATGATCTTGCGGTATCGCATGCCCATAAGCTCGCAGCAGCATTGAGGGTGCCGTATCTTGGGCATGTCGAGACGCTCCAGCGCCCCGATTATCACGTTGCTCTTGGATCCAATCTTCGGTACACCAAGAAGGTAAGGAATATTAGATTTGTGGAGGATGCTCCGCGATATTTCGATGCAACCCAGTGGTGTCTCTCGGATCGAGCGGCACGTGTGGCAAATATTCGTCTTATGTTGAACATCGCGTACCATCATGGGTTTAACGAACTTTTTATCGAAGAAAAAATTCCGTTCGAATTAGTGGTCTGGTACGACCCCAAAGACCCTGTGCACACCAAGGATAGTGCCGCTGATGAAATTCAGGAAGCATTTCGACAAGCCGATCTTCCGGATGAACTTCGAAGCACAAAAGGGCTCCTCAAGCTCACGTTCATGGAAGTGAGTTAGAGAGCGGCGGAACTGGCGGAAAGCTCGGCAAGTTCCGCGGTGATATTTGCCTGCCTGGTTTGGTTGAAGGTGAGGGTCAAATCCGAAAGGAAATCCGAGGCATTGTCGGTGGCATTGTGCATGGCCACCATACGGGCGGAATGTTCGGAAGCGGCGGCTTCGAGAACCGCCTGATAGAGCTGGATTTCGGTGAGTTGCGGAAGGATGGTCCGGACGATGTCCTCTGGGGAAGGCTCAAAGAGATACTCGTTAACAGCTGCTTGCTGGGAGCTGCTCGCTGCTCGCTGCTCTGAGCCTCGTTTGCGGGGGAGGAGACTCCCGATCATCTCTTTAAGATCCGTTTTTGAGAAGGGGAGCAGAACTTTTACAACGGGTTCCTGCACGAGGGCAGACACAAAATCGGGATAGATAAGGACGATATGATCGTATGTTCCCTGTAAAAAACTCTCTGTTGCGATGGTCGTCATAGGGAGGACGTCACGGAATGTCGGATGATTGCTGAGTGCAGAGAAAGCCGCAATAACCGTTTGATGGTTGCGTGCGAGGATTTGTTGAGCCTTTTTGCCAACGGCAACGAAGTGGAGTGTCTCGAATGAAGGAAGTGACGTCACTTCTTTGATGTATTTGAGAACAGTGCGAAACATCAGAGCATTGAGACTTCCACAAAGACCACGATCGGACATGAAGAGGAGGGCAAGGGTTTTTTCGCCAGAGCGTTTCATCAAATACGGATGAATATCGGGATGGACGTCCGCAATATGCTCGAGGAGATTCCATGCGGAGAGAGCATAGTGGCGGAGAGTCACCGCGCTCTGAGTTGCGCGACGCATTTTTGAGGCGGCAACAAGTTCCATAGCCTTCGTGACCTGACGCGTGGCCCGTATTGCCCGCATTTTTCGCCGAATCTCTCGGAGACTGGCCATTTACTTCTTTTTAAAGAGTTCAATGAGGCGGCGCAGTTGCGCTTCGAGTTCAGCGCTCATGTCCTTCGCGGCATCCACAAGGACGTGGGGATGTTTTTCCCGGAGAAACGTAAGAAAATCGTTTTCAAACTGCTTTACATCCGTAACAGGAATGTCATCAAGCTCACCATTCACTCCCGCAAAGAGCATGACCACTTGCGCTCCAACCGACATCGGTTCGTATTGTCCCTGCTTGAGGATCTCCGTGAGTCGAGCTCCCCGGTCGAGCTGCTTTTTGGTGGCTTCATCCAGATCTGAGCCAAATTGGGCGAAGACCGCCAATTCCCGATATTGGGCAAGATCGAGGCGCAGTTTCCCCGCAACCTTCTTCATTGCTTTGACCTGCGCCGCAGATCCTACACGAGAGACGGACAAACCGACATTGAGGGCCGGGCGAATGCCTTTATAGAACAGATCACCCTCGAGGTAGATCTGACCGTCCGTGATCGAAATAACATTGGTGGGGATATATGCCGCGACATTCCCTTCCTGTGTTTCGATGATGGGCAGCGCCGTGAGTGAGCCGCCTCCGTGTTTTTTATCGAGAGAGCACGCACGTTCAAGGAGTCGGGAGTGGAGGTAGAAGACATCTCCGGGATAGGCTTCCCGTCCCGGAGGACGGCGGAGGAGGAGAGCGATTTGCCGATAGGCCCAAGCGTGTTTGCTGAGATCGTCATAAATGCAAAGGACATCTTTCCCTTGGTCAAGGAAGTATTCTCCCATCGCTGTTCCGGCAAACGGAGCAATGTACGAGAGTGCCGCCGGTTCTGATGCGGATGCACTCACCACAATGGTGTACTCCATTGCCTTGTGTTTTTTGAGCTCCGCAACAATCTTCGCGACTTTTGCTTCCTTTTGACCGATTGCCACGTAGATGCAGATGACGGGACGGTCCGTGTGTTGCGTGTCGCGCTGGTTGATAATGGCGTCAACGACAAGAGCGGTCTTTCCGGTTTGACGGTCGCCGATGATGAGTTCCCGTTGTCCGCGTCCGATGGGGATCATAGAATCGACCGCTTTGATCCCCGTTTGGAGGGGAACGCTCACCGACTGACGTTCGATCACGCGCGGGGCGATTTTTTCCACAGGGTAATTTTTTTTGCTGTGAATGGCAGGGCCGCCGTCCTTAGCTTCGCCCAACGGAGAAACGACACGACCAATGAGGGATTCTCCAACGGGGACGGAGAGAACCTGCCCCAATGATTTCACGGTATCGCCTTCTTTAAGGCGGGTATAATCACCAAAAATAATGGCGCCTACCGAATCTTCTCCAAGATTGAGGACGCTTCCTTTCACGCCCTGTCCGCAGTCAATCATTTCCGAGGAACCGATCTTGGAGAGACCGCTGATCTTCGCGATGCCATCGCCGACATCGGTGATGGTCCCAACATGTTCATGCTCTGCCGAAGGAACATAGGATGCGATGCGTTCCTCAAGGATTTTGATCAGTGTTTGGTGGGAGCTCATAAATTAATGTGAAACAGAGAGGGGATTACACAGGAAAGCAGAGACCTGTGCAAGGTTTCCGTGCAGAGAGGCATCGATGCGCTCATCATCAAATGCAATGCGCATTCCTCCGATCAGTGATGCGTCTTTTTGTTCGATCAGTTCTATGCGTCGTCCGGAATATTTTTCAAAGAGGGCCACAATGTCTTTCGTTTTTTCTCCAAGAGTTCCTGACGGAGAAGAGATGGTCAAAAGCATTGTGTCTGTCTGTCTGTACACCGCGCGCTCCGCGAGTTTTCGGAATCTCTTCAACGCACTTTTTGGAGATTGGCATTTGTCCAAGAGAGCCAGGGCGGCAGTGCAGAGAGCTGGATATTGATCTTCCGAAGTGGTACGGGCGACGTCGGCAAAGGCTCGTGCAATGGTTTTAACAGCATCCTTCATCGTACGAGAGTTGGAATATCCCGTTCGATGGCAGCAAGAATACGTTTTTCGTCCACAGCGCCAAACTCTCTTTGCAGGAGTTTTTCCGTCATGTGCATCACCAGAGATGCCGTACGTTGGAAGGCCTCCTGAAAGAGTTGCTCACGATCGGCGTTGAGTTGTTTCCGGGCTGCATCAATCATCGCCTGCGCTTCTCCCTTGGCACGTAGTAATATTTCTTGTTCGACGCTTTCTGCCTGCTTGCGAATACGTTCCATGTAGACGCCACACTCACTGTCAATTTTTTTAAGTTCTCTATGGCGAATCTGCTCCATCTCGCTCGTTTGTTGTTCGATGCGTGCGGCGTCATCCATGGCCTTTTGAATACGTGCGCGGCGCGTATCGAGAAGATTGAGAAGAGGGCGGTAGACAAAATAACTGAGAATACCCAACAGAATGGCGAAGTTGACGACCTGAGCAATGATTAAATTGAGATCAACGCCGAGTTTTGCAAGGAGTTCCATCCAATGTACTAGACGAACTTAATGATCAGCGCGACGACCAGGGAGTAGATGGCAATCGCTTCCGTGAAGGCGACGATCAAGACCATAGGGGTCTGAATGCGGCTCGCGGCCTCGGGATTGCGACCAATGGCTTCCATGGCCTTGCTCCCGACCCAACCGATGGAGAACGCCGGCATCATGGCGCCGATCGCCATTGTTGCGGCAACGAGGATATTTTTATCCCAGAGTACGCTTGTGGCGCCTGAGACCGCCTGCGCTGTTTCCAGTATTTCAGTAACCTCCATAGAATAAGTGGGAAAATGAAGAGAAAAAGTGGCGGGATTTTAGGGAGAAGATCACGACAAATCAAGGGACAAAGTGCGCGCTTTGATCGTGTTCTGCGCCAGAGTGAGCAGCGGTGGCCATTTGAAGAAAAACAAGGGTAAGGAGGGCGAAAACCAATGCCTGGATCAGTCCGACAAAAAGTTCGAGACCAAGGAACGGGAGAGGTGCTATGTATGGCATAAGGAAGGCAATAACGACAAGGAGCACTTCACCGGCAAAGATGTTTCCAAACAACCGAAAGGTAAAGGAAATGATTTTGGCACACTCCGCAATAAGTTCAAGAATACCGACAAAACTCCCAATTGGATCTCTCCATGGGGGGACGAAGAATTTGGAGGCGTAGGGGAAGAGTCCGAGCGCTGTCATCCCAAATACCTGCGTCATCGTGACAGAGATCATGGCGATTGCGAGGGTCATATTGACATCTGCATTCATCGAACGAAAAACGGGAATAGCGATGGTATGCCCTTCGTGAATCCCCTCAATGGTAATGCTCCCGACCCCGGGGAGGATCCCCATCCAGTTACCAATCAGAAGAAAGATGAATATTGTTGCCACAAGCGGAAAGAATCGTCGCGTCTGCTCTCGGTCACCCACAACGGAATCGAAAAAATCAAAGAGTCCTTCGACGACGATCTCCATAAGACATTGAAACCTGCCGGGAATCTGTTTGTATTTTGTCTTCCAGAGAGCGAGGGCAATGATCGTGAGGAGGATCATTGCCAGCCAAGCCATGAGCATGGTATTACGAACGTCAAACGCCCCGAGGTATCCGATCGTTTCCGAAGCCAATGTTGGCGCTGTCAGGGAGGTCACAAAAGAGAGTCTACGGGATGTCGTGAACATTGTGGAGGATCCGCCGTATCTTTTTGAGGACGCCCCACGACGAGAGGAGAGCAGCCAGAGCAAATCCCATCAGAATAAAGAGAGGAGAAGTTCCCCACATACGATCGAGGAAGGCTCCGCCAAAACCAAAGAGAACGGCGGGGATCGCAATGATATAGCCTAAATGCCAGGCAAGTTGAACAGTGAACCAGAGATCAGCGACGACCGTTCGTCGTTGGCCGTCTGGAGGGTGAGAGGAGAGCATCACAATCGGCGTGATCGGTGGCGACGAACGACCTTTAGTCGGGCGAGTTCCCTCTCCAACATCGCAGTCGCTTCCGCAAATCCTTCTGTATCGTGCCGTTTTTCCGTCATGAGTTTTTGTGCCGCCTCCTTTGCGCGCAGTACGGCCTCCTCCGTAAGTTCCTGAGCGCGGTCAGCGCTGTCGACAAGGAGACGGACGGTCTGTCCATCGACTTCAATTACCCCGCGCGAAACTGCGAAAAGATACTCCTCCCGGTTTTTACGGATCTCCACGGTCCCTGGCGTCACGATGCTGATCAACGGAATATGATGCGGGAGGATCGTGATCTCCCCATCGGGAGTGGGGAGCGAAATTTTGTCCGCCTCTCCGGAGTAGATCGTACGATCGGGGGTGATGATCTCAATGTGCATACTTACATTTTCACTTCATCAATAGACCCTTTCATGTAGAAAGCTTGTTCCGGAACGCTGTCATACTCTCCGTCGAGAATCGCCTTAAAGGCGCGAACGGTCTCTTCCCGGGGGACAAATTTCCCCTGTATTCCTGTGAACGTTTCCGCAACGAAGAATGGCTGACTGAGAAACTTTTGAATCTTGCGGGCGCGCTGGACGGTCAGCTTATCCTCTTCGGAAAGCTCCTCCATGCCAAGAATAGCAATAATGTCCTGGAGCTCTTTGTACCGCTGAAGGACTTTTTGCACTGCGCGCGTCGTATCGTAGTGATCTGTCCCGACCACATCCGGTATGAGGATGGTGGAGGTCGAATCAAGAGGATCAACCGCGGGATAGATACCCAGTTCCGCCAGACTTCGCGTGAGGACGAGGGTCGAATCGAGATGGCCGAAGGTCGTCGCAGGAGCAGGATCGGTAAAGTCATCCGCAGGAACATATACTGCCTGCACGGAGGTAATGGATCCTTTGTCCGTTGAGGTAATGCGCTCCTGGATTTGTCCCATTTCGGTTGCAAGGGTTGGCTGGTAGCCCACAGCTGAGGGGATGCGTCCGAGGAGTGCCGATACCTCCGAACCCGCTTGTGTAAAACGGAAGATGTTATCGATAAAAACGAGGACATCGCGCTGTTCCTCATCGCGGAAGTATTCCGCCATGGACAGTCCGGCAAGCGCGACGCGGAGGCGAGGTCCCGGGGGTTCATTCATTTGTCCAAAGACGAGGGCGGTTTTTTCGAGTACGCCGGATTCTTTCATTTCATAATAGAGGTCGTTGCCCTCGCGACTCCGCTCGCCCACACCACAAAAGACCGAGTACCCTCCATGCTCGGCGGCAATGTTACGAATGAGTTCTTTCACGATGACCGTTTTGCCCACCCCCGCTCCTCCAAAAAGACCGACCTTCCCCCCCTTGAGGATTGGACAAATGAGATCAATCACTTTGATGCCGGTTTCCAATACCTCGGTCTTGACGGACTGCGCGGTGAAGGGTGGCGCAGGACGATGAATCGGGTAGTGCTTTTTGGCCTTCACGGGGGGTAATCCGTCGATGGGTTCTCCGAGCACATTAAGCATCCGACCGAGGGTTTGGGGACCAACGGGGACCGTAATCGGGGCGTGAGTATCTTCCACGGGAGACCCGCGACGAAGACCGTCCGTGGCACCCATGGCGATAGTGCGCACCGTTCCTCCCTCCATATGTTGCTGGACCTCAAGAGTGAGGACTTCGTCACCGATATTTGTGGTGAGCGCCGCAAAGAGGGGAGGATGCTCATCCTCCGGGAAAGTGCAATCCACCACTGCACCGATGACTTGAGAGATCTTACCACTGGCCATACGTGCGCCCATGGTAGTCGAAAGTGTTTACCATGCCAATAAAAAGCATGCATTGACTTTTATTAGTAAAATATTAAAATATATAAGTTCCTTTACATCACGAACAACCTTTCTTCGATGGTCGGAGAAAGTAATATTCGTACGGCTTGGATAACAAAGGAGACGTCGCATGCCGACCCGAGTACAGGTGGCTGGTTTTTGTTTCATGATCACAGGGACATTGTTTCTGTTGTTTGGTTTTTTTGTCGGGCTGTCCTGGGAACCGGAGGTACCACAGCACGATCGGGAACTGCAGCAACGACCTGACCCTCTCATCAGTGTGCAGTTTCTCCGAGAGACGGATGTTCGAGACGGAGGACTGAGTATCAGTCGGGGCGGTGTCGCTCCCTATGCTTCCTCTTTCGTACGTGAGCGGGCGGAGGCTCTTGTCGATCAGGAGGTTTACATCAAGATGCTCATGTACGACATCATTGAGGGGAGAGAACATCGAGGAATCGAACTTCGCGTGCAGGACGTTGCAGACCGTCATCTTCTCGATGAGGTGGCACGCAAAGTCGGTGAACGGCGAGGACTTCGAACGGTCATGGCGGGATGGGAACGATATGCGTGGTGCACGCTTATCGAACATAACACTGAGAAAGGATTGCTCACGATGGAGATACCGAATGGAAAACGCGTGACCGGCCAATTTTTCGGTTCCACCCTTCCCGCAGGCAACGTCTTTCGGGTGGTGACCGTGGACGCGTCGGAATCTCTTGGAACGGGAATGGTTGTGGTTTATACAGGGATCGTCTCCGTCGAAGCCGTAAAGGATTAACTGTGCGATCCGCACGGATACATGCTCCCGAGTCACTGACTCGGGAGTTTTTTGTGGTATTTTCCATTTTTCCCTCCCCCTCGGGGGGAGCCTGCCTGCCGGCAGGCAGGGGTCAGGGAGAGGGGGTGGATGAATCTTCCTTTAAAGATTGCACCCCTTATGAGAACAGCGCCGGCGACGAGAGGCAATGCGGGCATACATGCGTCGTCCCATGAGAGGAATCCCGGGGATGTATAAGAGTGGAGTGAGGAGCCAGAGAGGAGGGAGGACCCAAGAGAGCGCGCGGAAGCCGTCAAATCCTTTGTAGGTTTTTCCATTGAATACACGAACATGCATCGCACGATTTAAATCTTCTATCTTTAGATCCGGTGCATATTTATTTTTGTGAGTCGCATTCCAAAAGTTGACGCACCGAAGAATATTCAGATGATCGAGGAGTTCAAGGAAGAAGATGCTTTTTAAACACAGACCACATTTGCCGTCGTAGAGAACGGTGACTTTGTGCGGGGAAACCTTTCTGGTTACCTGACGCAGCCACTGGAAATCCTCGCCGAGGAGGAGTCCAGTGTAGGCGACAAAGATTGCGAGAGAGAAGGATCCCGCATCCATGAGGATGAAGATGAGGCCATGGAGGAGAAGGCCCAACCCGATCAGGCAACGGCGGAGAGGAATACGGGGGAAGGGTTCAAGGAACCAGCGAGTGATCCACTCCGGGACGAGAAGGAAGACCCATCCAATATGTTCGATAAGAACATAGGCGCTGATAAGAGGGCTTAATGGGGCAAGTTCATCCATCCAGGAGACGGGGATCCGCGAAAACTGCGGGTGGTGGAGAGCGGCGATCGCCGCGGTTCCATCCGCCCACATCGTTCCCGTACTTTTGTACCAGAGCGATGTCCCATAGAGAATAATCATTTGCCACAAGAGCAGCCGCCATGGCCAGATGGACATGGTTGGTACGGGAAGCAGGGTTTTGGTACGACGAAATTGGCTCCATTGATGCTCAAGTCGATCGAGAGAGAACGCATCGAGTCGGGGAGCGAGCATGAGAAGGAATCCGATAAGCCGAAGTAACGTATCGCCTCCTCCGAGAGGAAGGGGGTTTCCTTCGTGGAAAGTGTAGAGGAGGAGCACCGAGACAATGGTCATCAGGCGTGTGTGGAGACCGACGAGCATGCACGAGAGTGTGAGGAGATGGAGAAGATACAAAGCGAAGATAGCCTGGGGATCGGTGATCCATTTAAGGAGGGTAAAGCGAAAAACACTTCGTGTGTGGAAGGAACTGAATTCCTGCGGGAAGATCCCATCCGCACTGTAATAGAGCGCAATATCGCTCCATTGAAAAAGAAGGAAGAGGAGGACGACGAAAGCCCAAGCGATCCGCATCAGACCGAATCCCGTGATGGGGATCGGTGCAAACAAAAATCGATAAAGGGCATCAATGATCTTTTTCATGGGCAAGAGAGAGAAGTGCCTTCCATAAAGGACCACGCGGGTTGCCACGTTCGCCACCAGGAGAATGAGGTGAGTTCGGGGATATGAGGAATGACATAATAGCGGTGCAGCATTCGGACAGACGTGGAGGACGGGAGGTTAAATTCGCGACACATTTTTTCCAGGAAGTGCTTCTGGAGAGGGGTTTTGCGGTCACGTTCGTCAAGATCAAAAACACGATCGAGGATCTTAAAGCGCGTGGCATGTTTCCACCAAAGGAATGCGCCTGGCCGGAACACCGCGATATCAACCCACACATCGCGCACAGGATCCAAACGCTGAAAATGGTAGTGCGTCACCCGACGTAAGGGATCCGGCGCGAACAAATTCCATTGTTGCCACTGACTGGTAAGGAGAACATATGGGCGCACGATGGAAGAGGCATGCGAACGAAGGAAAACCGATACGGGGTCCGAGACTATGGATGGAATGGCGTAGATCGCGACCGCGCCTGCATGCCAAAAGAAAAAAAGCGTAATGAGGATACAGCATCCTCTATGAAAAAATTGGCGCAGTTTTTTGGAGGGCATGGGTACCAATCAGGATACCGAGAGAGGAGGGGGATCTAAAGAAGCTATCCCACTGTTGGAGGGAGGAGCAACACGATTTCGCGACCGACAAATTGATCCGGGCGCCGGTAGATGAGGCTGGTGCGGCCATGAGGCTGCGGAGGCACGGGGGGAGGAAGAACCGGACGGTACCCGAGGCGTCTCACAGTATCCCATATTTTTTGAAGGGCGATGATATCGGTCTTGGTATACCAAATAGGCCATGTGCAGACGAGGGGGGCGCACGGGAGAGAAGCGGCAACATTGGTGAGGAACGCCGCCTCCAGGCGCTCGCTCTGTCGCCGGAATGTTTCTCCCTGTGTGTGCGAAGGACGATGAGTGAGAGGCTCACCCAGAGAGGTTTCGGTGACAATGACTGTCGGTTGCTCCTTGAGGTCGAAGGGTTTGGTTGCGTCGTGCTTCCACAAAGAACTTGCAACATCTTTCTTAAAAATTTTCTTTGTCTTGCGTAGCCACTCAAGGTTCTTCTCGGTGGCATTGATCGCGCGTTGCGAAATATCCGAGGCAAGGACTGGCCATCCTCGAAGCATCGCTTCCATTGGGATTACTCCAGAACCGCAGAATGGGTCATAGACGATCAATTTTTTAGTTTTCGAATCGGATTTTTTCACCAGCCATTCCCCAAAATTCAGCATGACTTGTGCCAATTTGGGAGGGAGAAGGCCGGTCGTCATGTCGCGGACCGGTTTTTGAATATCGCGTTCGGTGTACCAATCGGGATCATGAGCGGCAATGGTCCGACCGACAAAAATATTTTTTCCATCAAAGAGAACAAGCAGTTCACATCCATGTTTGTCCAGGATCCCCTGGCTGTGGAGAGCGATGGGAGGAGCGGGTTTCCATTCATTCCCAATGTAACGGCTGGGACGATCGTGCTCCTTGAGATACGTTTTACAGAGATGATAAAGTTCTTTTATAAGCGGTTTTGGGATCCCAAAGGTACGGATACTAAATGTGACTTTGCCTCGTTTTTTGAGAGGAAGGGCTTTACCCAGAAGACCGGGAATTTCGTTTTTGAGGAGAGCGATGCCTTCGGGTAAGAGCGCGGACGTTTTGGGATCGGCTATTTTTACGCCGGACCAGTGCGATGGGGTAAAAGAGAGTTCTCCCAAGAGAACGATGCTCCCAAGGGTATTGATATGGGTTTCGAAAGGAGTAAGGGTTTCGAAGAGTGCGATGTGCGGATCAATATGGTTCTTGAGGATGAGTCCATCAGACACACTCGAAAGTTCTGCAAGACTGATGTGGGGTTGATGACCGAGGAAGGCGACGTAAAGGGGCATGACCAAGAGAATGTAGAATGTAAAATGAAAAATGTAAAATGAGTATATTGTCTATGCGCTTGTTGTGTGTTTCCAGGTGTCGTGGAGGAGCAGAGTTGTGACGAAGACGGTGACCGGAGCGAGGTGAACGAGACCCCGGGCAAGACCCGTTTGGTTGAGGGCCTCCTCGGACAAACTGGTAAAGAGATAGAGGATGCTTTGTTCTCCAATAACAATGAGAATAAAGAGGGTGAGAAGGAGAAGAGGAGACTGGAGCACTCTACGCCACCGGAACAGAGTCAATCCGATAAAGAGTGGCCAAAGGAAGACCCAGTTTCCTTCAAAGAAGGTATTCACCCAGAGAGCGTAGAGCACTCTCGGTTGCCACCCGATGCTTAAATCACTGATTGCTTTCGCATTCCCAAACGGGAGACCGTGCAAGTATTTGAAGGTGAGCCATGGGAGGAGAATCAACGTAAGGAATCCCAAATAGTAAAAGAGCAAGTGGATTGCGTGCCCCTGACTCAAACGTTTTTGGCGCGCATCGGTCAGTACCGCAACGATTACACAGAGGAGGATGAGGGGAAGATAGAGGAGCAATGCCTCGTTTTTTGTAAAGACGAGTAATCCTGTAAAGAATGCATTTAATTTTAGTGCTGAGAGACGACGGGAGGGATCCTCATCGGCAGAGGTAAGATAAAGGAGGAGCAGAGGAATAAGAATATGGAGAGACATGAAGACGTCTGCGTACGCATTGGAACCGTGAATAAGGTAGAGGGGGAGGCTGGTCAGGAGATAGGCGCCGACGAGTCCCCAGAGAACACCGGCGGATCGACGAAGAAATAAAAAAACCAACGCCACCGTCGCAAGGTACCAGAGGATATGGATACTGTTGATGAGCCCCTCATGCCACTCTCCATGAAGGAGAGCGAGCCAGGTTTTGATCATGGGGATTGTGGGAGGATAGGAACTGACTCCGTCGCTCGAGAAGGTTTCGTTCCCCATCGGGAGGGTGAGCGTAAGGCGATGAGTCTCAAAGAAGACTTTTCCGCGCAAGTTCCAGTTGTTAAACACATCGTCCTGGTAGGCGGGAGTACCCATGAGCATCGCGGCCCCTCCGGCGATTTTGATGAGAGTCCAGAGGGTGAGGATAAAAATGATGATTTTTGTAGCATGAGACCATACGATTGGGTGATCGTGAAACGTGAAACGTTGAAGGTTCAACGTTTCACGATTTTTTATGTAACAGGACGCAAGAACACCGGTCAGGATCAATTGAACCGAGAGAAATCCCCAAAAGGTGAAGCCGATGAGACCGGCAGAGTGCAGGAGAAACGTGACGAACATCGTGAACGTCATGCCGCCGACAAAGCCGAGGAGCCATCGTTCTGCAGAGATTAAAACGGGGTGACGATATTCAAGGAGACGCACGATCATCCATCCGGTAACGGTCGGGAGAGCAATGCCGGGGATCAGGAGGAGCATCGCCATTTACCGGGTGCGGAAAATGAAGGAGTGATCGTCAAACTGATACAGCACTTTTCCGGGGGGAGTAACGACGGTACCCTCCGATACGAGATGCTCCGATGGATCAACAGATATATCCGGTCGATCGAAGACCACCCATGTGTCAATGCCGAATTGTGCCTGATCGGGCTCGGTTGGGATACTGGGGTAGGTAAAGTACCGCATGGCGCCAAGGTAGGGCCAGCGGTGAGTGGCAAGGAAGATATACGTCGGATCTTTTGTAAGGTAGGTTGACGCAATCGTGGCAAAATCGTAAAAGCGTCCCCGTTCACGGAAGGTACGGGTGGATTCTTCTGCCAAAAGATATGTGCGGAGATCTTCCCGCACGTACGATAACCATTCGGCCCCCATGCGGATGTCATACCCTATCCAGAGGATTGCGATAAGCATGAGGAAACCGGTGGCACTTTTTTGACGTGCCTTGAAGGTACGTCCATGGGCATGCCAATAGAAAATAGCCGCGCCGGCCCCGATGATCATCAGGGTGTAGAAGATGATATTCGCGGAATACGCCAGTGGCGGCAGTTGATAAAACATATGTTTTTTGGAGAGCGGCGTAAATGTCAGGAGCGGACCCCAGACAAAGTTAATGGAATGCGGTTTGTACCAGTCAAACGTCCAGAATGACTGCATGGCGACGATACCGTGCTCCCACCACTGGAGGCCGACAAATTCCATCGACTCAAGGATGGCATCCGTTCCTTGTGGAAAAGCAAAACCGATACGATCGGTATTGGGATCCCACTCGGGGAAGGAGGACACATTGAGCTCAATTGAGAGAGGAGTCGTACTCGATGGGATTTTGAATGGGAGCTGGACGAGGTTGGAGGGCGGCATGTTGCGGTGATGCCAAAGGAGGAAAACTTCGGTGGCCTGTGTCGCGAACGCATGCACAATAATGTCATCAATCCGATGATGGAGATCCGTGAGACGGGTGAGACTCCCCTCATGCGGGGCAGTGATATGAAGACCGGTATCCGTTCGAACTGGGGCGAGATCACGAACTTCCCATCGTCCGGGGACATTACTCCCGCGAAAGTTCCATTCGGTGATCGTCACGGCGTGAGTGGTGGCGGGGAGGAGAACGAGAACCGCCAGTATGATAGATGTGCGAAAAAGAGAGGACACAATCGGGATTGTACCGGAAAACACTAACGGACGAAGGTGTTTGCTGTCCCTTCATAGTAGCCGCGACTGCCATTACTGTATATTTCCAAGAACCAGACTTCATTTTCATTCAGGGTGTAGTTCTGCCCTTTCCGTAAGCCAAGGCCCGGATAACGATATTTGATCATGAGAGCATTAAGCGCGTCAATCAGCTTGGTAAAGCCCCGTTCACGTTCCGGACTGTTTTGGCCCCCATAGCAATTCCCGTTTTTGTCGAAGCCGAATGTTCCGATAGAGTAGGCATCAAAACGTCCGTCCGGACGTTTTTCGGCCCAAAGGCATTCGGCGTGACCGGGGATATAGATCACATGGGCATATTTCCCCTGACGACGGAGGATTTCTCGGGCGAAGAATGCATAATCATCGCAATCTCCGCGCATGCGCGTCCCGATAACCCGCTCGACGGTCTCGCGGGCAGACTGCCAATAGTCGTCATCATCAAAGGTGTACTGCATAAAGATATCGAGGAAGGCGTGGAGCTTTTCGTACGTATTCAGTTCCTTGGCAAGACGATCCAAGTATTGGTCTTTGGTCAGCCGGTCATTGCTCACTTTTTCGCGATCGAAGGTGCTGAATTCCTTATTGTCTTTCCCAAAAAAACGGACACGCGTAATGCGTTTCCCCCCATCCTCGTATTCCATCCGGGCGAGGCGTTTGCCATCCGCCGCAAAATATTCGAGGTGGTCCTGTATCGCATCACTTACCCATTCGGTCGTGCCATCGGCACGCAAGAACATCTGTTTGGTGAGTTGCCATCGTCCGTCCTGTTGTTCCCATTGGTTACGGTAGGTTTTACCGTGTTCGTCGGAATAGGTGTGCGTACGGGTTTTCCCGTCATCCGCATTCCATTTGCGATATTCCCGTTGAGTCTGCGCATACTTTTCGGTGACGGTGCCGCTCTCGTGAAGATATTCCACAGAGAATGTGCGCGGATGGAGAGGGTCTTCTCCCAGAAAAACTTCAGTATCGGTTGGGACCGAACGACATACCCATCGGTGTGCCGGTGCTCCGAGCTGCTCTTCGCGCGTGATACCTTGTTGCAAAGCAGAGCGTTCATGATCGAATCGTCTGATGATATCGTTGCTGTGTTCTTTGGGGGCGAGATCGAGAGCTTGTTCCTCGGGAGTAAGGAGATCATCTAAGTGTTGGATGTATGTCCGGTGTATGGTCATGGCATCGGGGGAGGGGTCCCATGTTTGCCAGAGGGTTCTCTCCGTATGTCGGGCAATGACGTCAGTCCATCTTCTCCGAAGGGTGGACTCTTTCTGTTCCCATATGCGACGTTCACTTGGTGTTTGTGCAGAAGTAATTCTCTGTTGATGCTCCCGTTGTATTTTTTCGTACCGGTCGGTGATCGTATGGGATCGTTCGATACGTTCGAGAACATTGAGCAAATCGGTTTCTTGTAAGCGAAGAGGCTCCGGGTCGATGGAATGCGGCTCTTCGTAGTATTCCTCCAACTTTTCCTGAAGAGCGTTCAGTCGTTCCGCGTAGGTGGAAAAGCCAACCGTATGTGGACTCTCTTGAAGGGCCTTCCAGAGCGGGTCGGTGTTTATATGGAATTGTTCGAACTCGCTCTCCCACTCAATACGCCGGTAGGGATGTTCACGGTATTTATTACAAGTGGAAGAAATATATTCAGAGATATGGTTGAGGCGCCTTTCCAGCCATTCGTTCTTTTGACGAAGGTTCCATTCATTTTTTTCGCTCTCCGTAAGGACATCGTGTAGTCGTTTGCGAATGTCTTGTTTTTGAATGGCAAGTGCTTTGGCGGCGGCGCGCCACTCTGCATGGGCCGACTCTTTGGGTTGTTCCGTTACCTTAAGGAGCATGGCGGGGAGAGCGATAAACTGCTCGACGGATTCGCCATTTTTTTCTTCAAAGAAAAATCGCACGCCATCGGGACTGGAGAATATCCGTACCTGATCGTTGTCCAATTTGGGCACGTGTGTACGCATGCGGTGGATATTGAGGAGGACGGATCCCGCCAATGTGTCTTCGATAGGAGTGCTGAATTCGATCGTGATCCCCTCAGATGCGATGGTCGTGACGTGACCATGTTCGTTGAGCGTGCCGGTGTAGAGGTTTCCTTTGAGAGTGCATCGGAAAGAATTTTTATCGATCGTAATATCCGAAATATCGGGATGATGAGGAAGAGTATCCCGGATGGTTTTTAATGATGCTGCATCGTTTGGTTGCTGTTCACCGGCGAGCGCTACTCGCTCAGGGGAGACGGGATTGGTAAAAGCGAGGCCTCCGCCAAATGCCAGCATAAGACCGAGCAATCGTGCGCGACTACTCTGGGCAAAAGACTGCAAGATGTTTGTGCGGGGGCGAGGGGAAGGGAACTTTCGGGACTCGACCTGAGGAGATTCTTGATCGAGGATCATTAACTCCTTATGCAACCAGAAGAGTTCAAAAAAGTAAAGTGAATTTGACAAGATCCCGCATCCGTTTTTGCAGGGATCGCAACCTACGCACGCTGCTCTTCTTTTGCAACATCAATCTCTTCGGGCCCCCCCTCCACAACCGCTTTGATGCGCCGTATACCGGCAGAAGAACTTTCCTCTTTTATTATTTTGAATGTTCCGATCATCCCGGTCCGCGCAACATGGGGGCCACCACAGATTTCCTTACTAAAGGTGCCATCGCCAACGACATACACCTTAACTTCCTGTCCATAACGCTCATCAAAGACGCCAATTGCCCCTTCCTTTTTGGCACCATCAACGGTCGTGATGTGATAAGAGACAGGCTCGTTCTTTTTAATCGCATCGTTCACAAGATGCTCTACTTCTTTTATTTGTTCCGGTGTCAATTTATCAGGATGGTTAAAGTCAAACCGCAAACGCTCTGCGGTGATATTCGATCCTTTCTGCTGTACATGATTTCCTAATACTTTGCGGAGTGCTGCGTTAAGGAGATGAGTAGCCGTGTGGAGTTTGGTGGTTTCGGCACTGTGATCCGCCAGTCCTCCGGCAAACTTTTTCTCCGCGCCTTTGCGGGAAAGTTTTTGGTGCTCCTCGAAGGCCTTTGCGAATCCTGCTTCATCCACTGTTTGTCCCTTTTCTGCTGCGAGTTCTTTGGTAAGTTCGAGAGGGAAGCCATACGTATCGTAGAGATGGAAGGCAGTGATCCCATCAATCGGACCAGACATTTTTTTGAAGTGTTTCAGCCCCTCAGTCAGAGTTTGATGGAACTGTTGCTCTTCTTTTTTAAGAATGTTAAAAATTTCGTCAAGTTTGTAATTTAATTCAGGATAAACCGATAGATATTCAAGATGAATTACATCGGCAACATCTGGACAAAAGGAGCCATTTGTCTTAATTCCAAGCTGCTTCGCAGATCGAATCGCCCGTCGAATTAAACGCCGAAGAATATATCCGCGATCGACATTACTGGGTTCAACACCGTCAGCAATGATGAATGTCGCGGCTTTAAGGTGGTCGACGATGATGCGGATATGTCGTGTCATGGTGAGCGGAGTCGAACCAGACACGACACAATCTTGTATAACTTTGAATATTGGCTTCATCCGATCCGTTTCATACACACTTTCTACTCCTTGTAACACCTGTGCCACCCTTTCAAGTCCCATTCCTGTGTCAACATTTTTCTGTTTTAATGATGTGAATATTCCATCCACATTTTTGTTGTACTGCATGAAGACGTCGTTCCAAATTTCGAGCCAGTCAGAAGCCTGTCCTGAGCCTGACGAAGGAGGATGAGTTGCAGGATTGCCTTTAGGATTACCTTCGCCAATCCAATAAAACATCTCCGTATCGGGACCGCAGGGGCCGGTCTTGCCTGCCGGGCCCCACCAGTTGTCTTTTTTGGGCAAAAAGCCGATACGTTCGGAGGGAATCCCAAATTTCTTCCAGATGTTTGCAGACTCTTCATCCTTTGGAGCATCTTTGTCACCTGCGAAGCAGGTGATCGCAAGTTTTTGTAATGGAATTTCCAGAATCTCTGTGAAGAATTCAAAGCTTAGTTGGATTGCCTCTTCCTTAAAATAATCCCCGAGTGACCAGTTGCCGAGCATTTCAAAAAACGTGAGATGAGATTCATCGCCGACTTCATCAATATCTTGCGTGCGCACGCATTTTTGACAGGAGGCGAGGCGTTGCCCTTCTGGATGCGGCTCACCAAGAAGATAGGGAACAAGTGGATGCATGCCGGCGGTCGTGAAGAGGACGGTGGGATCATTCTCCGGGATCAGGCTTGTTCCCGGAATCACCGCATGATTTTTAACCTCGAAGAAGTCGAGATAGGCTTGCCGGATGTCATCGGTTAAGGTCGGAGGCATGCGTGAAGACTATAACATGCTCTTTTCTTCTTCCGGGGGAAATCCTACACTGTACGCAGTACCTCTTGCGGATGTGACATCTGTCTCTTATTAAACATTGGAAACTGTTCACTCCCTTGCGGCAAGAATAAGGATATCCTTTGAGGGCCGTATTCTGTTACTCGGATATGGAGGAGTGTCAAGATGCATGCTTCCGTTGCTCTTGCGTCATATTGATATGCCGCGCGATCGCATCACGGTGATCGACACGATCGACTATCGATCGATGCCACTGCTCGCCCCGGCTATTGCCGAAGGCGTTCGATTTGTGCAGGAGCAGATTACACGCGATAGGTACGCTCAGCAGCTGGCCGCATACGTCGGTCCAGGCGACATGATTATCGATCTCGCCTGGAACATCGGATGCACGGACATCCTTGCGTGGTGCCACGAGCACGATGTGTTGTATATCAACACCTCCGTGGAATTGTGGGATCCCTACGGGAATTTCGAGCGCACGTCCACGACTGACCGCACGCTCTATGTGCGTCACATGGCCATCCGTAAAATGGTACGCGATTGGGGAGGGCTACCTGGTGCGACAGCGGTCTTGGAGCACGGTGCCAATCCGGGTTTGGTTTCGCATTTTACCAAGCGGGCACTGATTGATATCGCTCGCAAAATTCTGTCCGAAAAGCCCCGCGATCCGCGGATCGCCGATCTTAAGCGAGCGTTGGTGGATAATGCATACAACAGGCTCGCTCAACTGCTCAGCGTGAAGGTCATCCACATCAGCGAGATCGATACGCAGATCACCGACCGCCCCGGCGACACCGACGAGTTTGTGAATACATGGAGCGTTCAGGGATTTCACGAGGAAGGTACTGCTCCCGCCGAACTTGGTTGGGGGACGCATGAGCGCGTTCTCCCGTCTGATGCCCGCATACATGTAAGCGGACCCCGCAACCAAATCTGTCTGGCGCGGTACGGTATCAATACCTTTGTTCGTTCCCGTGTCCCGAGTCGGGAGATTGTCGGGATGGTCGTGCGGCACGGTGAGGCATTCACTATATCCGATTATCTCACGGTGCTGGGGGAGGATGGGACACCGGTCTACCGTCCGACTGTCCATTACGCTTATTGCCCCTGTGCGGCGGCGATCTCCTCGCTCCATGCCCTTCGTGCCCGCCATTACCAGATGCAGGAAAAATTTCGCATCATGAATGATGACATTCTGGAGGGCGGCGGTGACGAACTCGGTTGTCTCCTGATGGGACATGACTTTAAGTCTTGGTGGGCTGGCACGATTCTCAGCATTGACGAAACGCGGCGGCTCGTCCCGGGCCAGAACGCGACGACCCTGCAGGTCGCGGCGTCCGTTTTGGGAGCAATATTCTGGATGATTCGTCATCCTCGTAAGGGTGTGCTGGTCCCTGATCAGCTTCCTCACGAAGAGATCATGCAGGTGGCCGATCCATACCTGGGGGAGGTCGTCTCTATGCCCCTCGATTGGACTCCGCATGGGTCCGATGTGACTGCTGCGAAGATAAGAAACACGTTCGCACCCGCGGAAGACGATCCATGGCAATTTCAACATTTTCTTCTGTAATCCCCTCCGCTACGGATATACCTCGTACAGTAGATCCTCACAACGGTTTTGGAACCTGATCTCCCGGTTCCATCATCTGTATTGGGAGGCTATATACTGCATCGTGGATACAGTAATCCCTAAGATCGCGCTTAAGGAGTGATGGGTCTCTAAAGTAGTGTTCAAATAACTCCGCGTGTATGTTACCGGTGGTGGTCAAGAGTTTTGCCGCGGGTGCGGCATGAGCAATAGTACATGTATTGCGCATCATGATGGCGCTCCGTCCGCGCAGGATATAACCATCGTATTCCTCGGGATTATCGGTGTTGGGTGTTCGTAGGATCCATTCTGATCCCAGTCCAATCCCTGCGAGTGCACGCAGAACATTGCGTCGGGTGGAGAGGAGGGGCAGGGGGGAAGGTGTTCCTTGCTCTAAATCGCGATGATATTGTCGATGTTCCTCGATGGCGGTATCGAGGTTCATGGTCAGTGCCGTGAGCATGGTGGAAGGAAGAGCAAAGGTTCCCTGATAATAGATAAAGGGCCCCCGAAATTCGTCAATAAAGTACATTGTTTTTTGGTGGGCCGTGGCAGCATCAATACATTGCTCAAAAAATGCTCTTGCCGATGGGCGTTGATACTCCCGATTTATAAAAGGATTCCCTTCAAGGAGCAGAGCGTCACAGTCGGTGATCGCCTGATCAAAAAAGTCTTCATGTTGACGAAAAAAAGGTTTGGTATGCAGGACTCCCAGATTATGGATAGAACCACCCTGATCATTGGGGTGGTGAGCGTTGGTGAGGCGGAGCGAAGAATCGGGAGCATATCCAATGGTGTGTAGTGGTGGCAATGGTGATTTTTCTCTTAATGGTGAGAGGAGTGTAGAGAGAGGAAAGGCAAAAAAGAGAGCGACTTCTTCGCATCTACGTATTGCTGCATGAATAGCTGCGCGACGGGTGGGGCGTGGCTCTGACTCCGAAGAGGTCATAAGAGATGGATATTATCAAATATGTCGTTTATTTGTCAATGTATTTAGCTGTACGATTGCGACGATGATTGGCCTGTTCCATGCGTGTTTTATTCATGCGTGCTTTACGGAGTTGGGCGATATTGCGGCGGGAGGGTTTTTTGAGGCGATCATCGGTGACGTTGGGAAGGTAGCGGTAAAAGAGGGTCCCGCGAGAACTACGGACGGGTTCGTTTTTGGTATTGCGTATGAGCTCGATTCGCGGGTTTCGCCGACCTTCACGCTCTTGCGGATGGGGGATGACGTAGGCCGATACGACTGCCGGGTACAGCAGTATCAATACAAGAGAGCCGATCATAAGGGGATTCCTCATGGGGAAAATGTAACAACAATTGCCCTTTTTGGCAATGGAGTACTACAATCGGCCTTCATGATGGAAGAAGTAGCCTATACCCCTTGGGTTCCGAATATGGAGTCGTAGCAGATCAAAGAAAGCCGCATACGTGTGTATGCGGCTGGTGCCGTGGGGGAGAATGGAATCAGTTTCCCATGGGTTGCATGGGTTTTCCGGCGCGGATGGATTCGACCACGATGGTCGGGACCATTCCGCGTGAGGGGTATTGTACAAACTCGGGTGTGCCCGTGACGTACGTGCACTTTCCTTCGAGTTCGTCTGCGGATTTCCGCAATTGGTCGCTCTTGAGACGCAGCTCCCACGTCTGGTCATTGGCAGTGAGCGTGTAGCCGGTCGTTTCGTTCTCGGCAAACCGGATCCCCGTCTTCAACATTCCGCACCCTTCGACATGGAAGTATTCCTTGGCAGCTTCTGTCGGAGGAGTGACGGGAAGAGGTAACCGCTTTTGATCAGCGGCAGATCCGCCGAGAAATGTCGCAGCGATCACAAGGATTACACCGAACATCAGAGATGTTCCAAAGGTCTTTGACATGGCTCTCTCTCCTTTCTCCACTTGTTTGCCCCCACGGCATTCCTCTTCTTGATAAGAAAAGAGGAGTGGATGGGGGCGAGCGATGGTGTGAAAGATCAGTGTTCGCTATGAGATCCAATCATGGTAATCATCTTCGTCACAGGTCGTGCGATGGCTTTCCGGAAACGTGTACTCTGTGTATTCCACGGGTGTTTCTGGTTCACCGCGCTCCTCTATAAAAGTAGAATCATCGTTGTCCATCATAGCAATGTGAGTCCCGGTCTCCGGTAGATCGGACCAGTGAAAAGGATGAGAATCGCGTTTTACTCTCCAGGATGAACGATGTCCCTTGCGAGAAAACAGTGAGTTCCTCGGATCTAAGAGAATTGGACGTTCTTGTTGGAGAAGTTTGACCATAATGATGAGGGGGGAGAAAATAAATAGAGTAGATGGAGCAAGGCGGAGCATACGAAGCGTGAAATATCGCGCAAGAGCGTCACGAATACGTTGTGGCGTCGCTCGAGCAAGGATCACAACACTTTTTTTAAAAAGAGAAGAAGCGCAAGAACAGACTCATCAGTCATTCATATTCTGTAGTATATGTAGGTAACAACTCTGGTATTGCATAATTTTAAAATATGTTCTAGTAATATAATTATGCGCAGCCCTTCCGTCACGCGTGATCGAATCCTGTGTGCGGATACCATCCTTACCAAACTTCGCTGTGCCGTTGGTACGAAGGAATATTCAGAGCGGCGAGAACGGCAACTCCAACAACTTGCTGATATCCTCCTCTGTTTCTGCTTGGATTTTCCCGTACAGCAAGCGGCACGACTTTCGCGATATCGGCAACCAACGGTCGATCTCGTCTATCGAAAAATTCGAAGTGCTATTGCAAGATGCCAGTGGGGACCACGCAGAATTCAACTTGCAACAACTCTCGAAGTCACCGATCGAGAATTTTCCAACAGCAATTTTTGCAGACGTTGCCATAAACGCGAAGGATGCCACGGACGCATCAGTGGAGATGCAGCGATCTTTGGTGTGTATATTGACGATGGAAATATTCGGATTGAGCCGCTTCCTGATGAACCAATTCTTAAGGGGGGCATGTACGATCCTCCGATTGTTCGTGGTACGGCGAAAGATCCTTATGCCCGGTATGGAGGATTCATTTGTCACGGCACATTCCATCGATTTCGTGATCGCGATACGGATGCGCATTTGCAGGACGGTCTGGTGCAGTTCTGGTCGTGGGCGGAGGAAAAACTCCACCGCTATCGCGGCATGCGCGCAGCGAATCTTGGTTTGTACCTTAAGGAACTGGAATGGAAATATAACCACCGGACCATGGATCCTCTTGAGCAGGCATGTGCTCTGATTCCTACTCTTCCGGACGATCTTGTGCATTCCACGAAATGATGCACCTTTATGGTGACAAATGACCTACTCATGGAGTAAGGTTGATCCCTTATGCAAAAGAAATACGAACACTGTCTTATCAAAGGATGCGGCAAGGCTACGGACAGAAAACAGTACTGTGAAAAGCATGCAACGTTGGGACAACGAAGAACCTTAACCCACGAACTCGGTAGACGTATCCGTTCATCCTGTTGTGATGCCAAATGTGTGAGTGGGAAAGCTCATGATATGGGAGAGCAGTACTGCAAAAACTGCAAGCAGCCCTGTTGCTGGAAGGTGCCTGCAGCAAGCGCTCGGCGTGTTGTTTAACAAGGCTACTCATACTCACGGATCCTAATATAGTTGTTTACAATTAAAAAACTCTGTTTACAATTCAGTTTACAATTAAAAAACTTACTTTACAATAGAGTCATGGATACAAAAGGACTGATTCTTTCATTGGCACTTAAAACAGGGGTGCTGCAATCCAAAGAAATTGCTGAAAAGCTACACATAAGCAGGCAATACGCACAGCGGATATTAAAGGAATTTGTTCAAAAAGGTCTGTTGGTAAAGTTGGGTTCTACTAGGGCCGCCTCGTATGTTCTACCAAAGTTTGCGGATCAGGTGAAATGGAAATACGACAAACGCTTTCAAAGTCAGAAATTGGAAGAGCATAACGTACTCGAAGATATTGAAGACAGATCCCAGTTCAGTCAGTCGTTTTCAGAAAATCTACGGAGTATATTCGAGTACGCGTTTTCTGAGATGCTCAATAATGCAATCGAGCACTCAAGATCAGAAAACATTCATGTACAAGTTGAGAAACGAGGAGAAAATCTAATTTTCTTTGTAAATGATTTTGGCATCGGAGTTTTTCGAAATGTCATGCAAAAAAGAAAATTAAAAACAGAGCTAGATGCAATCCAGGATTTACTCAAAGGTAAAACTACAACGCAACCTCAGGCACACTCAGGTGAAGGCATTTTTTTCACATCCAAAGTGGCAGATGTATTCAGTCTCGAAAGTTTCGGCAAGAAGCTTATAATTAATAATCTCGCCAAAGATATTTTTATTGAAGAAGTGAAGCCTTCAAAAAAAGGAACGAAAGTCTATTTCCAAATCGCATGTGACACAGAAAAGCATTTGAATGACATCTTTCAGGAATATCAAACGGACCCCACTGAACATGCTTTCGATAAAACGGAGATACAAATAAAGCTCTACACACTAGGGACAGTGCACGTTTCACGTTCTCAAGCGCGACGCGTATTGTCGGGTCTTGAGAAATTCAAATCCGTTGTTCTGGACTTTGATAAAGTTCCCACAATTGGACAGGCATTTGCAGACGAAATTTTCAGAGTGTTCAAGAACAAGCATCCTGGCATTCAGATTACTCCGATAAATATGAACGAGACAATTCGTTTTTGGGTGGAAAGAGTTGGTAAATAATTTTTATGTTAGATGAGTTACAATCTAATGGAGAACCGCTTTGTTTAAAAAAATTGTGGCTTGCCACGCGTAGCTCGCCGCAGCGAGCGAAGTGTGGTGGAGATGCCGGGAATTGAACCCGGGTCCAATGTGTAAGAGGTGTCCTCGTACTGTTATGTCCGCTTCGAGTCGCTCTGCCATAAGGAGCGGACCAAGAACGGCAGAGAGGGTTGACGCTAAAGTGTCAGAATCTGTCGCGTCATGCAGATCCTCACCTCGCTATCAACGCCTCATCCCATCAGCGAGGATCGTGAGTGAGACGTGTCCGCAGTAAAGTGCGGACTAAGCGGCAACTGCCACAGGACTCAACTTTGCAAACGCAGAGTTGAATGCGGCTGCGACACCTGCCTTGATGTCAAAGTTTTTGGCATCTATGGTTTGCAACATGTGGGTAACGGGAACCGTTGCCAACCCGAACAGAAGATACAACGACTTAGTAGTCACACTGTCGAAACCTGTCATCCCCGAAGATGTAAATGAACAAGAACCTTAGGATACCACAGTTACTCCCTCGTCCTGCCCGTCCGTAGCTCATAAAGTGAGCGCATATATGATATCACGTTTCTCGTTCAGAACGTTTATCAAGTTTGCCGCGCAAAACGTACTATGTTGAGTTCGTGGGTGAGATCGCTGGCGGAGAATGATTAGGGAAGTACGTCATGCCCCAACCCTCCTTCGAGGGGGTACATTTTCCCTTTTCGTGCTTCGCCAAGACATTGGGCGAGGCGGGCACCGCTTACTCCCGCTTCGTAGCAGCGGCGGGTAAGAGCATAGATATCGTAGTTGTATTCCGGTTCCGCAGACGGCCGCATGGATTCCATGTTTAACCGTTGAATGGCGCGGATATTTTCGATGCGAACACTTGCACGCCCGTCGACGTCCGGTTGGAGTTCCGGAGAGATACGACCGCGTTGTAAGTCATTACGAAGCGACGGACCACTGGGTCGAAATCCTGCCGCATGATTGGGATCGACACCGGTGGCCGCATGAATGACATTCTGGAGGCCAAAAGCGAGCCCGGCGACGATCAATATCGTGAGAGGAACTGTGCGATAGTCGACCATAAATGAATATTGGTATGTACAGATATATTACCATTTCTTGGTCGTTTTTGGAAGAACCTCCGATGGGTTTAAATAGCTATTTTAACGCTATTTTCATCAACCAGTTGGAGAGTCCAAAGGCAATGGCGACGATACTCCATCCCATGAGTCCCCCTTGGATATCGAGGGTGACGAGGCTTTGATCGAGGAACAAGCTTGCTTCGTAGAGGAGTTGCACAAAAAGTCCGTTGACGATGATGAGAGCGAGGATCGTGGCAAATAGTTTAAAGGGAAGGGAGATTACGTAGAGGATGGGGCGGACGAAGAAGTTAAGGAGCGTGATCAGTGCTCCAATCACGATGTACGCAACCCAGCTGCCGGTAATGACAAAGTACATGGGGATAACATTGGCGAGACCCCAAACAAGGAGAACGTTGAGGATGGTTTTGGTGAGAAGACGGAGAGATTGACGGTGTTCATGTTCCATACGCATAGTCTATGTCTTGGTAAATTGGATTACCACTGTATGATCTCCGATGGTTTCGGTATATATCGTTCCGTTATTTTTTCCCAATGTTGCATTCGTTTCGCGTAGGATGAGGTCGATAAATTCTTTGAGGATGTCCTCTGCCCCTTTAGTAGAAAGCGTGATGTGGTCGGCGAGCGATAGTCCTGCTTCTTTGCGGAGACGCTGGATGAGCCGGATGAGATCTCGTATCAGACCTTCATTATTGAGTTGTTGCGAGATAAAGGTATCGATACAGACGACGATACCGTGATGAGCAGCAATGTTTCGACCTTCTTTGCCTCGGTAGCTGATCGAGGCTTCGGCGGGAGTAAGAACCTCATCGAGGATCCGGATTGACCCGTCCTTTGCAATAGAGAATTCACCGCGTTTTCCGGCGGCGATGATGTCCTGAACGCGGGGGCCGAGGCGAGGTCCGACTTTCCGCGCATCAACCTGCATGATGACGTCCGCAAGTTGGTGAGGAGTATCGGTGAATGCGAGCTCTTTGACATTGAGTTCGGCAAGGAGGAGTGCTCTGTCTTGCTCGCTGAGCAGAATGTCGGATGGGGGGACGGCGATGATGGCTTTTTGAAGAGGTTGGCGAAGTTTTACATTGGCAGCCGCACGAACGGTGTTGCCGAGCGATACGATGATGCGCATCAGCCGATTTTTTTGGATCAATGCATGTTGGTGCGGAGTGAGCTCGCGAGAGCTCGGCCAGTCGGTAAGGTGGACCGATCCATGGTCTTCGGGCACGAGATTGAGGTAGATCGCTTCGGTGATGAAAGGGCACAATGGCGCAAGGAGTTGAGAGAAGGTGAGGAGAGTGTCGTAGAGTGTTTGGAGAGCCGCGAGACGTTCTTCCGGAGTATCCTTCCCGGCAAAGCGTCTCCGGGACAGGCGGATGTACCAGTTGGTGAGCGCATCGATCGTTTCGAAGAGCTCCGAACATGTCGCGGAGAGATCATATCCGTCTAATTCTTTCGTCATGCGGTTAACGAGGGATTGGATCTCGGCATGGATCCATTGATCCAGAGGATGAGAGGAGGCATGGCGCATCTCTGCAGGTTCAAAATGACATGCATTTGCATACGTCACAAAAAAGCTATACGCATTCCAAAGCGGGAGGAGGACGGAGCGGACTGTTTCTTCAACGAGATGTTCGGAGAAGCGGAGATCTTCTGCGCGTACGGCCGGTGAACGCATGAGTGCAAAACGAACCGCATCAGCGCCATGACGCGATACGACTTCCATCGGGTCCGGATAGTTTTTAAGTCGTTTACTCATTTTTTTCCCATCCTCTGCAAGGACGATCCCGTTCACCACTACGTTTTTGAACGGGGTCTCATTGAAGAGTGCGGTAGAGAGGATCATGAGGGTATAAAACCAAGTACGGGTTTGATCTACCCCCTCGGCGATAAAATCCGCAGGGAAGCCATTGGGAATGGTTGTCGTATGCTTCATCTCAAAAGGAAAATGTTGCTGGGCGTAGGGCATCGATCCGCTTTCGAACCAGCAGTCGAGGATCTCGGGAATGCGCCTGAAGAATGGGTTGAGGGTAAGGAATATTGCTTCGCCGTTTTTGGGTTCGAAAGTTGCGGCCTCGCGGTAGGTGAGATTTTCAATAATGGCCTGCAACGTCCGCGTCATGCCGCTATGGGAGACAAGGAGCACGCGTTTACCGGGGAATTCTTTGAGAATGCGCTCACAGGCGTGGAGGGCACGTGCAAAAAGTTGCGAAAGAGATTCGCCATTTGGGGGAGTTTCCGGGTGCAGTGTTGTAGAACGAACCGCCTCCGAAATCCCGGGGTGTTCTTTGAGGATTTGATCCACTTTTTTCCCATTCCAGTCACCCGTATTACGTTCCCGTACCATTTCCCATGAGCCGATATGCGGGACATTCAGTTCTTTGGCAAGGATCTCTGCGGTTTGGATCGCGCGCGTGAGATCGGAGGAGAGGATGAAATCGAACTTCTTTTTTTTGAGCTTCTTCGCGCATGCAAGCACCTGCCTTTTTCCGGTGGCATTGAGAGGGGTATCGGTCCATCCTTGCGACCGCTCTTCTTTGTTCCAGTCGGTTTCACCGTGGCGGACAATGGTGAGATCAACGGATGAGGGATCATGGGATCCCTGCCAGAGGACGTCATCGACACGATCGTTATGGAGATCCATTTGGGCTTCGGCATGGTGATCCCAATAGAAAGTTTCTGGCGTGGCATAGGTCGGATAGGGTTGATGGGAGAGCTTGATGGGATCTTCATGGGTAAAGAAGTGGCGGGTACTTTGGATCGGATCCGCATGGGTGACGATGACGATATGATTACTGCGATGGTGGGGGAGAATTTCTTGGAGGAACTCTTCAACACGTTTTTGTACCTCTGCCCACGATTCCATTCCTGCAAAATGGTAAACACTTTCGGGACGCCGGTCTTCAAGTTTTTTCGCGCGGCGCTCTTTCACGATTTTTAAATCGCTAAAATCAATGGTTTTTCCTTCGTAGTCTCCAAAGAAGACTTCGCGCAGGCGTTCATCAACAACGATCTCGGCACCCGTGATTTTTGCGATGATGCGGGCCGTTTGCTGAGTGCGGGCAAGTGGGGAACAAAAAATGCGTGCCACATTCTGATTTTTGAGGAAGATTCCCGCTGCTTTTGCCTGTTCTTTGCCCCGATCCGTGAGATCTGTCCCGGGGACTTGTCCCTGATAAATGGGGATGATATTCCCTTTGCTCTCCCCATGTCGTACTGCAGTTACTTTCGTGAAGCGCATCTTGCAGTGCTGCATAAGATCATCCCGACTGCCGATCACTTCGATAGTTTCTTTTTGTTTCCAGATGGGGATCGGCGTTCCCCAATAACGGTTGCGACTGATGGCCCAATCCCGCGCGTTCTCCAGCCACTTGCCAAAGCGTCCGTCGCGGATATGGGAGGGGACCCACGAAGTTTTTTCATTATTGAGAAGCATCTTGTCTTTTATTTTTTCGACGCTGACAAACCATGAACTCGTGGCGTAATTAAGGAGGGGGGAGTCGCAGCGCCAGCAATGAGGATAACTATGACGGTAGGATTCTTGTGCAAAGAGTTTTCCATTTTTTTCTAACCACCCCGCAATCTTTTTATCGGTTTTGGATGGATCATTCTTTGGTTTCACATCCAAACCGGCAAAGTCCTTTACTTGATCCGTGAATTTTCCCTCCATGGTGACATGTTGGAGGAGCATTGTTCCCTCCCCCCGCGGGGGAGGGTTAGGGAGAGGGGCAGTCGTTTCTTTTTCCCATATTTCAAAATCATCTTCTCCAAAACCGGGAGCAATATGAACAATGCCGGTCCCTTCATCGGTGGTGACAAAGTCTCCTGCAACAACCCGGAAGGCGTTTTTGTATTCATCGGCAAAATAGGGGAAGAGAGGGTGGTAGGTGAGACGAAGGAGAGAGTCTGTTTTGATACGTTTGATATTGCGAGTCTCCTGTTTGAGATGTTCTACGAAGGATGCTGAAGCAATGTAGGTCGCGTCATCTCCATGAATCTGGAATTGCACGTATTCAATGTCTTGTCCCACGGCTAAGAATAGATTCCCTGGTAATGTCCACGGTGTCGTTGTCCATGCGAGGAGATAGGTATCTGATTTATCGGTGAGGGCGAATTTTACGGTTACAGATTGATCCGTGATGTCCTTATATCCTTGTGTTACCTCAAAGTTACTCAAAGGTGTCACACACCTCGGGCAAATATGCATGGGTTTGTGGCCTTCGTAAATCAATTTTTTGTCCCAGAGTTTTGCGAATGCCCACCACATACTTTCCATATAATCGGGATCCATCGTCCGATAATCGAAGTCCATATCCACCCACCGTCCCATGCGTTCCACCACCGTCCGCCAATCTTTGGTATACCGGAGGACTGCGCTACGGCAGAGCGCATTAAATGTATCAATGCCCATCTCTTCGATGGCGCGCTTATTCTGAATGTTATGTTCTTTTTCGATAAGATTTTCGATCGGGAGTCCGTGGCAATCCCACCCAAATCGGCGTTCGATATATTTGCCACGCATGGTGTGATATCGGGGGATGACATCCTTAATGGTCCCGGCAAGGAGATGTCCGTAATGAGGGAGGCCGGTAGCAAAGGGGGGGCCGTCGTAGAAGGTAAAGGTCGACCCTTCTCTGCCTGCGCGTCCCATAAGGGGATCATCAAATGCCGCTCGTCGTTGATGCACGCTTCGTTTAAAAATGTCTTCTTCGCGCCAATATTGGAGGATCCCTTCTTCTAACTCCGGGAGCCGCTGATTTGGGTTGACGGGATCGAACATGGTGTTGGCAGGAGTATAGCGGGATATTGCCGTGGATGTATGGTTTTGCTACCATAAATCAAAGTATCGGTATCTTTTCGATTCCTTCTATGCAAAAGTTTTCCTATATCGAGGCACTTGCGGTGGTCGCTATTATTAGCGCAGTGGGATACGGGACCGTGGTGATCCAGGCGATGACCGGACCGAGATAGAATGCGCAGAATAAACTGGTTTTTGGCTTTTTAAAGCCGTATCATAGGTTTTTGTATGCAACACGCTGCAGAGGAGCTATTGGATGCTGTTCTCTATCTCCCTCCCGATGAACAGGAGGGGGTTCGTCGGGCACTCGAAAAAGTGACCGAGTGGCATGCTGGCCAAAAGCGCGAATCAGGAGAGGCGTTTGTCATCCATCCCATTCGGACGGCACTATCTCTTGCACGTCTTTCGTGCGGATCCGATACGCTCATTGCAGGCCTGCTCCATGATGTCGTTGAGGATGGTGCGGAAAGTCTGATGACTGTGGAGGAGGAGTTTGGGCCGGAGATCGCAAAACTTGTTGATGCCGTAACCAAATTGACCAAATTGCGATATGCGGGGCGGCGATCGGAGCGCCAAATCCAATCGTTACGCAAAATGCTTCTCGCAGCCAGCGACGATCTCCGGGTGATCTTTATCAAACTCGCAGATCGATTGCACAATGTGGAGACGATTGAGGCGTTACGTCCCGATAAACAACAACGCATCGCACACGAAACATTGGATATCTACGTTCCCTTTGCTCGAATGACGGGGCTTTGGTGGATGAAGCGTATTTTTGAGGAACGGTGTTTCCCCATCGCCTTTGGTGCGATCGCGGATCAATGGTCCAAGGCGGTGCGTACGGAGCGCGATCTCCTTGCGCCCGCGCGAGCGGCCTGCGTCAAAAAAATCGCCGATGTCGCATCCCTCTCGGTGGATGTGAAGATCACTCATATGACGGACTATGAATTATTTGTGAAGTGCAATAGAGATCCGGATCTCCTCTCGGACACTTCCTTATTGGACAGTATTTCCGTTGTTCTGAAGGATGAAGGAGCAAGCATTGCTGATTGCTATCGGATCCTCGGAGATATACATCAAAACTTTCCCATCCGTATCGGTGCACTGAGAGACTTTGTCAGTCAACCGCTCCCGAATGGATATCGCGCTCTCCATACGACGGTATTTCTTGATCACAATCATCAGGTGCGCGCGCGCATCCAAACGATAACAATGCGGGATTATGCGACCATCCGGTCGTTTTCGTCATGGGTGAACGATAAAAAAAATGATTTGTACTCTGCTCTTCGAGTTCTCCATAAGCGGTATTACGAACCGGAGGAGTATCTCCATGAACTGAAAGAGGGAGTCCTTAAGGATCGCATATCCGTTTTTACCCCAGCGGGGGATATTTTGTCTCTTCCGCAAGGGGCGACCGGTATTGATCTGGCATTTGCCATCAGTCCGGATTTTTTGCCGCGCGTTATCGCTCTGCGTATTGAGGGGATGGAGTACGAGGCCACGCATGTTCTTTCGGATGGAGATACGGTGGAGTTGATCTTGCAGGAAGGCCCTGCCGACCAAGGAGAAAAAAACATCCTGTGGCATCGTCATGCAAAAACGAGTGAGGCGCGGGCGGCTCTTCAAAAAAAAGCATCGTTACTTCCGGAAGACACATTGGTTCGTCAGGGGCGGATGATGCTGGAGAATGAATGTCGCAAGCATCTTTTACCTGTGAATGTTCTTCTCGGTGTGTCACATCTCTATCAGCGGGTGGCGATGGCATGCGGGCGGGAGACCATACATAAACTTCTCAAAGATCTCGGGGCAGGTTTTTTGCCCATTGAGGAGGTGGTGTCCGCCTATCAGAATTTGATTTTTTCACCCCCGACGTTCTTTATACGATTGCTTTGCTGGTTTGGTATCTTGCCGAATGTGCGTCGACTCCAAAAAGAAGAATCGGTAGTGCAATTGGAACTTCATGCAGTGGATCGTCCGGGGATGGTTCATGATATTACCCGCGTGATTGCCGATCGCGGGATGAATTTGACCAAGTTAACAGCATATTCCACGGCTTCGGGTGAAGGTATTCATCACCTGTGGGTGAAAGTGGATTCATTCGAAGATTTCAGCAATCTCTATGACGCTTTTCTGGACTTGCCGGATGTGAAGAGTGTGTGGAGGGTGAAGTAGCGTGAGCGGAAAAACCTACGGTTTTTCCCTCACGGGCTCCCTTTTCCCTATATGGAGTCCTCCACCGGCGGGTCTCGCGGGCCCTGCCGGTTCGGACGTATTCAGTGAGAGAAAAGAGAATGTACAATAATCACAAATGAGACGGCATTTTACAGCGACGGCATTTGTAGTCGATTCCAAAGGAAGGACGCTCCTTTTGTGGCATAAACGGTTGCAGCGGTGGATGCCGCCCGGGGGACACGTCGATCCCGATGAAACACCGGAGGACTGTGCCCGGAGAGAGTGCAAGGAAGAAACAGGGTTGGATATCGATATTATCGGAGATGCGCAGGAGAATATTTTCTCCGGTGGAGAAGACGAAGGACGCATTCTCAAAAAGCCTTTTGCTTTTCTCCTTGAGGATATCCCTGCGTGTCCAGAGCGTCAGGAGCTCGAGCATCAGCATATGGATTTTGTGTATATGGCGCGTCCCCTCAATGAGGATCAGATGTTGAACCTTGCAGAAGAGGAGGGGGCGGAGCTCAAGTGGTTTACCCGAACGGATATTGAGGCATTATCTGCGGAGGAGATATATGCGAATGTGAAGAATTATATTTTGAGTGTGCTTCCGTAGCAGAAAAAACACTGCACTTTTCTGCCTTTTTTGGTGCAGACAATGAAGACTACCGTACATGCAATAACATAATCTCCGGTGGGGCAAAGAGACGCGCGCGGGCATTTGTTTCGCCAATACCGCGCGTGATGGCAAGAGTGGAGTCCGTATCGATGGGGAAGATCCCTTGGTCGACTGAGGGACCTAGAGTGGTCGGCAGGGGGGGGATTGGACCGATCCACGGAAGTCGAATTTGTCCGCCATGCGTATGACCAGCAACGATAAGGTGAGCAGCGCGACTTTGCGGATCATCTACGATACTCGGATTATGGACGAGGAGGATGAGTGGTGTGTACGGGGAGACATCAGCAAAGGCGGAATCGAGATCCGCCTCCGCGGTCCAGATATCATCGATCCCGGCAAGGACAAGGGATTCGTCCACTATCGGAATAGTCACATGTTCATTGCGAAGGACTGTTATCCCGAGATCGGATAGTGCCATGGAGACATTGTCCCCAAGGTCCGGACGAATGATTCGTTTGCCAAAGATCGATTGGTATTGCCCCTGATCATGGTTGCCGAGGACCGCGTAGGTGCCGATGGACGGGTGGAGGTTCCCCAGTGGCGAGAATGCGGAGAGATCGACATCGGGGTCAAAAATAAAATCGCCAAGGAGCAGCACCAGATCCGGCAAGAGTTCATTCGTCCGCTCTACAACACGCTCCAAAAAAAGTTTTCCTTTGTACGGGCCAACGTGGAGATCGGAAAGAACGGCAATTTTGAGAGGCGTACGCAGAGGCAGATGTACATCGTATTCATTGAGGGTGATAAGTCGGGGCTCGACAAAAGAGCCGTAGGCGGTGAGGAGGAAACCTATAAAACCTGCAAAACCGAGAAAACCTACGCAACCTTTTTTAAATATATGTTTTGTCGGATTTTGCTTACACCAAACGGTACAAATGATTGCTATGCACAGACCAAACGAAATCAAAAGGAGGATGGTGAGATCCCAGAGGAAGATGGATGGGTGAAGGAGGAACATGGGTCAGTGCAAAATATTTTTAAGGTACTGTCCGGTGTAACTTTCTTTTATCTTTGCCACTTCCTCCGGTGTTCCCGTAGCCAAAATCCGGCCCCCGTCGTCTCCTCCTTCCGGACCAAGGTCGACAATATAATCGACGGATTTGAGCACGTCGAGATTGTGTTCGATCACGAGCACGGAGTTGCCGAGATCCACAAGACGCTGGAGGACAACGAGAAGTTTTTGGATATCGTCAAAGTGTAGACCGGTGGTGGGTTCATCGAGGATATAAAAGGTGCTCCCCGTCGCCCGCTTGAGGAGTTCCGTTGCAAGTTTTACCCGTTGTGCCTCTCCGCCGGAGAGCGTGGTTGCGCTCTGTCCAAGGTGGAGATAGCCGAGTCCCACGTCTTCCAGGGTTTGCAATTTTTTCTTGATGGTCGGGATGGATGTAAAGAACGACAGAGCCTCGGTGACGGTCATATCGATGGCGTCGGCAATGTTTTTCCCTTTGTACGTTACTTCCAATGTTTCGCGGTTGTACCGTTTGCCATGGCAAGCTTCGCAGGTGACATACACATCGGAAAGAAAGTGCATTTCAATGCGCTTAAGACCATCCCCTTCGCATTCTTCGCACCGGCCGCCCTTGACGTTAAAGCTAAACCGCCCGGGTTTGTATCCGCGGGTTTTTGCTTCCGGTGTTTGCGTAAAGAGATCGCGAATGTCGGTGAAGAGGCCGGTATACGTTGCGGGATTGGAACGAGGGGTTCGACCGATGGGGGATTGGTCGATGATGATTGCTTTGTCGAGGTGCGCAAGTCCTTCGATCGATCCGACATGCTCCGGTTTGGTGTGTGCGCGATTAAGAACGCGCTGGAGTTCGGGGGCGAGAATACCGTGGATGAGACTGGATTTTCCCGATCCCGAGACGCCGGAGATCCCGATAAATGTTCCAAGGGGCAGAGAAATGGTCACGTGTTGGAGGTTATGGTGGTGGGCATCCCGGATGACGATATGCTTGCCGTTTCCTTTGCGGCGGCGGCGAGGCGTTTCGATACATTTTTTTCCGTTCAAGTATTGGCCGGTCACGGATCTGGGATTATCGATAATGCTTTTCGGGGATCCCTGGGCAATGACCTCGCCGCCGTATTTTCCGGCTCCCGGACCGATCTCAAGGAGGTAATCGGCCGATGCGATCGTTTCTTGATCGTGTTCGACAACGATCACGGTATTTCCAAGATCACGCAGATTGGTGAGCGTTGCAATGAGCCGTGCATTATCGCGTTGATGCAGACCAATGCTGGGTTCGTCCAATACATAGAGGACGCCCTGAAGCGCTGATCCGATTTGTGTTGCGAGACGGATGCGCTGCGCCTCTCCGCCGGACAAACTTGCAGCCGAACGGGAGAGCGTGAGATAGGTAAGACCGACATTTTCGAGGAAAGAGAGCCGCGCGATAATCTCCTGGAGAATTTTTTTGGCGATGGATTGCTGATATTCGGATAATGACGTAAAAAGTTTCTCGAAAAATGTTTTGACATCATCAACCGCCATATCCGTGACTTCGACGATGTTTTTTTCTCCGACGCGGATCCCGAGGATTTCCTTCTTGAGTCGCATGCCATGACACGCGACACAAGGGAGCTCCATCATGTATTCTTCAATTTGGCTGCGCATATACGATGAGTCCGTCTCCTCGTGCCGGCGCTGGAGGTTGGGGATCACCCCCTCGTAGAGCATATGGTATTCCCCGCCGTAGTGACCGGTCTGGAGATCGACGTGTACTTTTTTGGGGTACCCGTGGAGGATGATTTGTTTAAAGTCGGGCGCGATATCCTTCCATGGGATGGAAAGAGAAAAATTTGCATCTTGTGCGACGGCTTGGAGCAGCTGCATCATAAAGTTCATGCGGCTTGCAGAGGTGGCCCATGGGTGGATGGCGCCTTCGGCGAGGGTAAGAGCGGGGTTGGGAATAATAGCAGCTTCGTCGATCTGGAGGATGGTCCCGAGACCATGGCAAGACTGGCACGCGCCATGAGGAGAATTGAATGAAAAGCTGCGGGGTTCAAGATCCGGGATACTCTGATCCGGATGGTCGGGACAGACAAAGGATTCGGAGAATCGACGATCTTCATCGGTGTCCGTGTCGAGAACAATGAGAGATCCTTCACCCTTGCGAAGAGCTAATTCGATCGAATCGGCGAGTCGGGTACGGTTGGGATTGACGGTTCCTTCCTGTGTTTTAAGATCCCGGACAATCAGTCGGTCGATCACGATCTCAATCGTATGCGGTTGTTTGGGATCAAGAGGAACTTCTTCGTCAGTTGTCACCACGTTGCCGTCGATGCGCATCCGCACGAATCCGTCCCGTTTGATGGTGTCAAGAATGCGGGTGTGTTCTCCTTTGCGTCCCTCGATGATCGGCGCGAGGAGAAAAATCTTTTTGCCGTCCGGCATATTGGCAATGGTTTCCACTATTTGACTTGCCGATTGTCGCTCCAGAGGCCGGTTGCAGGTGGAGCAATGAACAATCCCTATTTTTGCCCAGAGGAGTCGCATATAGTCGAAGAGTTCGGTGACGGTCCCGACGGTCGATCGGGGATTGCGGGGGGCGGTTTTTTGGTCGATGGAAATCGCCGGGCTGAGTCCCTCGATACTGTCGAGTTCCGGCTTTTCCATTTGTGCGATGAATTGCCGGGCATAGGCAGACAACGATTCGACATACCGCCGTTGTCCTTCGGCAAAGATTGTATCGAACGCGAGGGAGGATTTTCCCGATCCCGAAAGGCCCGTAATCACGGTCAATTTGTTCCGCGGAATGGTCACATCGATGTTCTTGAGGTTGTGCATCCGTGCGCCTTTGATAATGATATTGTCCATAATAAATTAGCCGCGCGCGTGGGCGCGACGGCTTGACGCCGCAGTTTAGCATTAAAAATGAGTACTGTCTAGGGTCGGTATTCCCTCCCCCTCGGGGTACCCCTCCCGACGGGAGGGGATTAAGGGGAGGGGGTAAGAGGTCTATTGAGTTTCCAGAAAATTCGTTGGCTCATATTTTTTGCCACCTTTGTCCGGCGACAAAAGAATAAAATTATAAAAGACCCCGCCCTTTGGTGGGCGGGGGAGAGAGATGTTCCTTCAGCGTTTAATGTGCCTCTGTGATGAGGATGAAACAGTTGTTCTTTTCAATCACAGAGACGATCCGTCGGTCTGGGTGGAGGGCTCGCCACTCCGAGAGTACCTTTGCAAGGCCTTGGGTCATCCGTTCGTTGCCGAGGACTCTGAATTTCGCTCCCTCAAAGTAGTAGACCCCGTTCCCCACGTCCTCGAAGTACTTCTCGTACTTCCACTCCTCTGCCGCCTCCGCCTCTGCCGCCTCCGCCTGTGTCGCCTCCGCCTGCCGTCTCATTGCGTCCTGTGCTGATTCGATGGCAGGGAGTAGGAGGGCGATCAGGATTACGATGATCACAATGACGGTCAGAATTTCCACCCATGTGTAACCCTTGCGATTACTCACGATTCACCTCTTTCTTAAAGGAACAACGTTCATCCCATACAGCAACATGCTGCATGGGGGGAGAGGGTATACCAAACGGCAATCCTCTGTCAAAATCTCCGTATGTTTACCGGGATTATCGAAGCAACGGCAAAGGTCATTAAGAATGAACATGGTCGTCTCACCATTGAACGGCCGAAGATTTTTGATGATATCAAGGTCGGGTCCAGTATTTGTATCGCAGGGGTGTGTTTGACGATCGTGGATCTCAAGGAGAAGACGATGGGCTTCGATACCGTGCCAGAGACTCTGAAGAGGACCACATTGGGAGAAAAGCAGGCAGGAGATCTTGTAAATCTCGAACGGGCGCTCAAGGCAGACGGACGGTTTGAGGGACATGTGGTGCAAGGGCACAGCGAAGCCGTAGGCGAGATCCTGAGCCTGTCGAAGGATGGAATGTTAAGGATGGTGTATCCAAATAACTTAAAAAAATTTATTGTTGAAAAGGGATCGATTGCCATTGATGGAGTGTCGCTGACAGTCGCGCGCCTCAAAGGCAATGAGTGTACGATTGCGCTTATTCCCCATACCCTAAAGGTCACAACTCTTGGACTATTGAAGGAAGGAGATCGGGTCAATATTGAGACGGATATCCTTGGGCGCTATATTCGGAAGTGTTCATGAAAATATCTCATCATGACACGGGCATGCCAAAAGGTGTTGATCCCAACTGGAGAATCGCGATTATCCACGCGACATATTATAAGGAAGAGATCGCAGCGTTGGTGGAGTCGGCGAAGACTGCACTGAAAGAGGCGGGGATTCCAGAAAAAAATATTTCGCTGTATGCGGCACCCGGCTCGTTCGAGATCCCTCTCATTGGTGCGGCACTGGCAGAGGCCAAAGCCGCTGATGCGCTTATTGGTATCGGTATCATCGTGCAGGGGGAGACCAAGCATGCCGATCTTCTCGCAGAGTCAGTTGCACACGGGATGATGAATATCCAGATCCGGTATCGGATTCCGTTTGCTTTTGAAGTTCTGTACGTCGATTCGATCGCGCAAGCGCGTGCTCGCGGAGAGAAGGGAAAAGAGGCTGCACATGCGGTTTTGCAAAGCCTTGCGGAAATAAAGGGGATTTTGTAAACTATGTTCAACCTTCCCTACCATCGGTGCATCTTTATATCGTCACATTCGTTGTATTCATTCCACTTGTGTTTGCAAATGTGGCTCATGCCGCGGTTTTCCCCGATGTCCCCGATGGTCATTCGTACCGGGCGGCGATTGAGTTATTGGTCGGATTGGAAGTGATCAATGGCAATCCCGATGGGAATTTTTATCCGAGTAAAAATGTCAACCGGGCGGAGATGCTTAAGATGCTCTATAAGGCTGCCGGTCGTGAACCGGCGCCGCTTTATCGCGACTGTTTTGGGGATGTCGAGGAGGGGAGTTGGTATGAGCTGTATGTCTGTGATGCCGAGCATCGTGGATTTGTGCAAGGGTACAACGATGGATACTTTCGGCCGGCTAATCTGGTGAATCGCGTGGAGGCGCTTAAAATGATTGCGGAAGTATTCGGTGTACCCATTGCAGAGTTCACCGAAAGAGATCGCGAAATACTGAAATTTGTCGACGTATCGGTATCTGCGTGGTACACAAAGCATCTCTCCTCTGCGTTTAAATTGGGGATTCTGCCTGTTGCCGGTCAGGATGGGCCGCGGTTTTATCCCGATTGGCCGTTACTCCGAGGTGAGGCGGCAGCGTACATTACCAATGCTCTTGCTGCGCGTGATCGAGGGTTTGTAAGCGCACTGCCACAACCTGAAGAGCGGACTCCGCGCGAACCGACTCCTCCGTTGCCGATTATTTCGTCTTCGTCGAGTCTCCCTGCAGGGCCATCCGATATCACGACATTCGATGAAGTTTTTCCATTCAGCAAGAGTGCCGTGTTTACCAGTAAGGAATCGCATACCTATCGTTTTACTCTCACGGGTCCGGTCGTTGCCGATATCGAAGCAGAATTGCAGGTTACCGGAGAGACGAGCTGCCGTCTGTATCGTTTAGGAGAAGGAGGTTTTTCGCTGGAATACTATTTGGGATATCAGGAGGGATCGCGCTGTTTTATCCTCGTTGCGCTTGATCCTGGGTCGTACCAATTGCAACTACAAGGAAACGTAACCAACGCATCGTATACCCTTGTCGTCCATGAAGGGAGAGGGGACTCTCACGACGGGTTTCGGGAGGCAAAGATTCTCTCAAGTATTCCGCGTACAGAAACACTCACCGCGAACGATTATGCCGATTGGTACTTCTTTAAGGTGCTTGCCGAACGAACGACACTGGTGGAGCTATCGACCCAGGATGGAGTGGGGTGTTTGGTGTATCCCATGGAAGACGTCGATCTCTATGGGTTTAGCGGACCGGAATGTAATAAGGAGTATACGTATCCACCCGGAACATACTACGTTGGAGTAAATCGGGTACCACCGAGAGCGGCGAAGCTGACGTACACTATCCGGCTTAAATGAAGGAGTGTTTGCTTGTCATGCTGAGGTGCGAGGCCTTTGGCCGAGCCTCGAAGCATCATAAAAGGAATATTCATTATCATGACCCTTCGAGGCTCCTCACTCCGTTCGTCGCACCTCAGGGTGACATGTATGTGTTTTTTTGTATGTCGGATCTTGATTTTTCTGTATGATTCTTTTCTATGTCCTTCACCACTATCCCCCAGGCTATCGATGCTCTCCGCTGCGGACGGATGGCGATCGTTGTTGATGATGAGCATAGAGAGAACGAGGGGGATCTTGTGATGGCCGGACAACACATCACGACCGAAGCAATGGCGTTTATTATTCGTCACACGGGAGGCGTCGTGTGTCTTGCATTGAGCAATGCGTTGGCGGATCAGTTGGATCTTCCGTCGATGGTGCGGCGGAACACCTCATCTCTCGGTACGCCGTTTACCGTGAGCATCGAAGCGGCGCATAGTATTACCACGGGAATATCCGCACATGATCGCGCTCAAACGGTGCGCACCGCGATGAATCCCGTGGCATGTCCGGAAGATGTTCGTCGACCGGGTCATGTGTTTCCGTTACGCGCGCAGAATGGCGGCGTCCTTGTCCGTGCCGGACATACGGAGGCGGCAACGGATCTTTGTCGGTTGGCGGGACTCCGAGAGGGTGCGGTGATCAGTGAGATGATGCATGAGGATGGGACGATGATGCGTATGCCGGCTTTGATGGATTTTGCCGAGGAACATGATCTTCCCATCATCAATATTGCAGATCTCATTGCGTATCGGCGATGTTCCGAACTCTTTGTCCGTCTCGAAGCAGAAAGCGCATTAGAAACCATGTGGGGCACATGGAGACTTTGTGTGTTTAAAGATCTTTTACACCACTGCGATCATGTTTCATTGGTACGGGGAGAAATACATCCCATGAGACCGACGCTGGTACGTGTTCATTCTGAGTGCCTTACCGGTGACGTATTCGGATCCGTCTGTTGTGATTGCGGACCGCAACTTCACCGAGCGATGGAGCGGATTGCCCAGGAGGGGTGTGGTGTGATCTTGTATATGCGGCAGGAAGGTCGGGGGATCGGTCTTGCCAACAAAGTGCGTGCCTATGCGTTACAGGAGCAGGGACTCGATACCGTAGAAGCAAATGAAAAATTGGGATTCCCGATGGATCTAAGGGAGTACGGCGTCGGCGCGCAGATTCTTCGTGAAGTGGGAGTGGGCAAGATGAGGCTGCTGACCAACAATCCGCGCAAAGTCGTCGGACTGAATGGATTCGGGATTGAGATCATCGAACAGTTGCCGATCGAAATCTCCCCATGCAACGATCGTCAGCGAAATTATTTAAAAACAAAAAAAGAAAAAATGGGACACACACTTCGTCATGTATGATGCGAGAGAAAAAAAAATTCATAACCGCATCACAAAACATTTTAAATTTTTATCTGCATGAAAAACTTTTCATTTTGCAATCATTTTATTATAATGATATCCAGGTTTTTTTATTTCCCTTCCCTCTTATTATTTTATGGCAAAACGTCGAAAGAAAGCTGCCAAAAGGAGGAAGACTGCACGCAAAGTTGTGCGTCGCAAGAGAGTGGTGAAGCACAGGAAGAAGAGGCGATAGAGAGCGTTTGATTTTTTTTCGAACGCCGACAAACCTGCAACACGTCAGTGGGTGCGGGTTTGTTTTATGGAGAATATTTTTTTCATGATCCTTCGAGGCATTGCTCCAATGTCATGCTGAGGTGCGAGGCCTTTGGCCGAGCCTCGAAGCATCATAGAAGAATCGCAATGCACCTCAGGATGACATGTGGATATCGTTGTCCTTTATTCCTATATTTACCGTATCTCCCTCCTTTACCTTCCCTTCGATGATGCGCAGAGAAAGTTCGTCCAGGATTTCGTTTTGAATGATGCGTTTTAATGGTCGGGCGCCGAATGCCGGATCAAACCCGCGACGCGCGAGTTCTTCAATAACGGATTTTGTTATGGATAAACGAATACCTTTTTTTTCGAGGAGTTTTTGTACCCGTTGTATTTGAATCTGTGCGATGTCGACGATTTGTTTCTCGTTGAGGGGTTGGAATGTCATGATCGCATCAATGCGGTTTAAAAACTCGGGACGGAACGTGCGACGAAGGAGAAGATCAACGGCCTTTGCCTGAAGAATTTTCTCCTCCGCGTGTTTTGTGATTTCTGACGTTCCCAAATTTGACGTCATGATGATGCAGGTGTTTTTAAAGTTCACCGTCCGGCCTTTGTTGTCCGTGAGGCGCCCTTCGTCAAGCATTTGAAGAAGAACGTTGAAGATATCCGGATGAGCCTTTTCGATCTCATCAAGAAGGATCACCGCATACGGGTGCCGACGGACGGCTTCGGTGAGTTGCCCGCCTTCTTCGTACCCGATGTATCCCGGTGGAGGTCCGATAAGCTTTGCAGCGGCGTGCTGTTCCATGTATTCGCTCATATCGATCCGAATCAGGAGATGTTCGTCGTTGAACAAAAATTCCGCCAGTGCTTTGGAGAGTTCGGTTTTGCCCACTCCGGTCGGCCCCAAAAAGAGGAATGACCCGATTGGACGGTTTTCTTCCTGAAGTCCTGCGCGACTGCGACGAATCGCATTGCTCACGGCGGTTATCGCGTCCTTCTGTCCGATGACGCGCTTCGAAAGTTCTTGTTCCATATGTTTCAATTTTTCACCCTCTTCCTGCAGCATTTTAAAAACCGGAATACTCGTCCATCGTGAAACTACTTTTGCAATATCCTCCTCGGTCACTTCTTCTTTGAGGATCGGGTTGTCCTTTTGAATGGCAACAAGGTCTTTTTTTGCTCCGGAGATCTTCTTTTCGAGTCCCGGGAGTAAGCCGTAGCGGATTTCCGCCACGCGTTGCAGATTACCTTCACGTTCCGCACGGGCCTCCTGCATTTTTAATGTGTCGGCTTCCTTTGTAGAAGATTTGATGACCGCAATGATGTCCTTTTCTTTGTGCCAGCGTTCCTCAAGTTCTTTTTGCGCTTGTTTCAAATCCACATGTTCTTTTTCAATATCATTGAGACGTTTTTTGGAAGCGGAATCTTTTTCTTTTTTGAGTGCCTCTCGTTCGATGTCTAATTGTCGGATCTGTCGGTCGAGTTGGTCGAGTTCGGCCGGCTTGCTGTCCATCTCGATCCGGAGCATCGAGGCGGATTCGTCCATGAGGTCGATTGCTTTATCCGGGAGGAATCGATCGGCAATATAGCGATCGGAGAGCATCACTGCCGCGACGATGGCGTTATCCTGAATGCGTATCCCATGGTGGACCTCGTATTTCTCTTTGATACCGCGGAGGATCGAAATCGCATCTTTGATGGATGGCGGTTCGACCATAACGGGTTGAAAACGCCGTTCGAACGCGGCATCGCGTTCGATATATTTGCGATATTCTTTGAGCGTTGTGGCCCCGATCGTTCGCAGTGTCCCCCGAGCGAGAGCGGGTTTGAGGATGTTGCCAGCATCCATTGAGCCTTCGGCAGCGCCTGCGCCGACGATGGTGTGGAGTTCATCGATGAAGAGGATCATGGCTCCATCAGATCCCTCGATCTCGCGCATGACGGCCTTGAGGCGATCTTCGAATTCTCCCCGGTATTTGGTCCCGGCGATGAGGGCGCCAAGGTCGAGCGCGAGGATGCGCTTGTCTTTGAGTAAATCGGGGACGTCGCCGTCCACAATTTTTTTCGCCAACCCTTCGACAATCGCCGTTTTTCCGGTCCCGGGTTCTCCCACAAGCACGGGGTTATTTTTTGTCCGGCGCGATAAAATCTGCATAATGCGGCGGATCTCAAGGTCGCGTCCGATGACGGGATCGATCTTCCCGTCGCGGGCAAGGCGGGTAAAGTCGAGGGTAAACCGCTCAAGCGGTCGGACGGTATCGTCCGCATTGGCAGCCTGTGGAGGAAGGTGATCTCCCATATTCTGTCACTCATAATATTAGAGTGATAGTTTCGGTCGGTCAATCATAAATGCGTAAAATATTGACTTTTAAATACTTCATTGTAAATTAATTTATAGGTCGTTCACTCACAACGTCGTACTCAAAGAAAGGAAAATCTCATGAACTACATTAGTTTGTGGCCGGTGTGGATGGTGATCGCAGTCTTGATGGTGAATCTCCTGCGGACGTTCTTGAAGCTTACGAAGACGGCACCGGCATACTTAGTGACCACGTGGGATATCGTCGCGATGCTCACGATCATCGTGTTTGCCCTTAGCTCAGTCCTGAATCTTGTATTTTGGACGATCGCGACGATGAGGTTGTGGCTGTCGTGACAGTGTGGCGTCCGGTGAACAGATCGCTTGAGGGGCTTCCATCGGGAAGCCTCTCTATTTTGGAAGTAGCTTACAAGAGCGGACTCCCGCATAGATGGTACGATGCGAATGGTCGAAGACCGCGAGTGAGCGAAGCGAATCGAGTGGTGCCCGCGGCAGGAATTGAACCCACGACCTCCTGGTCCGAAGCCAGGCGCTCTATCCAACTGAGCTACGCGGGCAGCTCGATTGGAAGTATACCGTATACTACGGTCATGCGGCGGATGTATCTCTGGGGAAGCATTGGTCTCCTCGTGATTCTCGTAGGATCGGGATGGCTGTATGTGCGGGCGCAGGGAGTGCCGTTTACCGATATTCAGGATCATAAATTTCGAGATGACATCGTGATCCTTTATAACAGAGGCGTGGTGAGCGGGTACACGGATGGAACGTTTCGACCCGATGCCACGATCAATCGCGCGGAGTTTTTAAAAATTCTGATGCGTTCGATTTTTGGCGAAGCTGAGACCACTGTTACCGTAAAAAACTGTTTTGCAGATTTTGGCGGGGAGGAGCAGTGGTACTGGCGGTATGCATGTGCTGCAAAAGAGCAGGGGATTGTTGGTGGGTATCCTGATGGGAGATTTTTAGGGGAGAAAAACGTGAATCTTGTGGAGGCACTTAAGATGGTTGCACGTGTATACGACATAGAAATTCCTGTCACGTCCACAAATCTCTCCTGGTATCAACCGTATATAAAACTTGCTGAACAACGCAACGTATTTGTATTTTTGCCATCCGACCCCTCCCATCTCCTCACCCGTGCCGAAATGGCTGCTCTCATTGTTCGTTTTAATAATGTTGTTGGTGAAGAGGAAGAAACTGTTGAAGTTTTTGAGCCTGTTATCTTCAACCGTCGTTCCACTGTTCCCGTCCGGACACCCAGTATCGATCTCGGCGAACCCGTTCGTCACGCCGCGATGCGGATCGAGCAACTCTCCATTGCCGATCGCAATGTGTCGGAGGGGGCGCAGAATATTCCATTGCTCCGCTTCCGCGCGGTCGCTGGACGGCAAGATGTCTCGGTGACGTCCCTCATCTTCGAGGCCGCGAGCGGCAGCCTGCAAACGGCGACCAATTATCGATTGTTCTATACGGATGGAGGGCCGATCGTTCCTGTCCCGGGATTCGGGAAAATGCAGGGGGATCGTCTGGTCTTTGCTCCGGTGGATCTGCCACTGGAAGACGGGTTCGAAAAAACGTTCGAGATCCGCGGGGACCTTATGCAAGATCCGTCCGAAAGTTTGCTTGCGTTACGTTTTGCGCTTTCCGATCCGCAATATATTCACGCAGTCGGTCGTATGGATGGCCGAGAACTCACGGGGATCACGACGGATAATGTTCGGTGCGCGCTCTCGTATTCGATCTGTTGGGTCGAGGCCTTTACCGCCGCGCCGAGCAGGGTGACGATATCGGCAAAAGGGAATCTTTTTGTAACCGCTGGATCCGTCCCGGCACGCAGTCGGCAACTTTTACTTGGGGAGAACGCGGGACCTCTCCTGACGCTGCATTTCCGTGCAGAAGAAGAAGATATCGAAGTGCGTACGCTGGCGATAGAAGGATTGTCAGGGAGTTTTGATGCGTTGGATATTGTGCTCGGATCGCTCACATTCCGTGCGTATCGTTCGGGGTGCGCGCCGGTCTCGAATGATCGGGCGTGCGCGGCCTTCCCGGCGGGGAGTTTTATCATTGCCCGAGAAGGAGAGATGGATATTGAGATATGGGGGAATCTCAAAGCGGATATTGCTGGTGGGATCAGTGGCGAGACGGCCTCATTGTCACTTTCGGCATCGATAGGAACTTCTCACGCGGTTGAGGCGTGGGGAAGAGCATCGGATCGGGATCTCACCCAGAACGACGGCGATAGCAGCGGGGATGGTGAAATTTTTATCGGACGACAGGCGGCTGGAACGAATGTTTCTCTCACCGGTCCCACGCATGATACGGTCGCCGCGCGTCTCGATGATGTGCGGCAGATGAATCCCGATCCCGATGGAACCATTGTCCCGCTTGGTATCTATCCTATCGGACAATTTAGCTTCCACGCCGCTCCTCACGATAATCGTCAGGGGGGTCTCAATCGCGTGCGGATCCGCGATCTCACCTTTCAGGTCGCTGCGGTGAATACGACGATCAATCAACAGAGTTTTACGCTTCATCGTAAAGATAATCCGTCGGTGTCGGTCTCCTGTACGGCCGATGGAACGACCGGGACGATCACGGTTGCTTGCGCGGATCTTGAGGAGAGCGTGCTCACGCCCAACCTTTCTCCCGGACAATCATTGACACTCGTTTTACAAGCAGATATCACTCACGTCCAGGTGGCAGGAGGATCGAGCAGTCTGCAAGTGCGTCTGTATCCCGTCAATGATCGTGCGGAGGTAGGGGCGCTCCAGTGGGATGATGAGGAGACGACGTTCCAGTGGGTGGATATGGAGGAGGGTATCGTGCAATCCACCGCATATCGGACACCGTAGTGAAAAGAATTTCCCTTTTTGTATAGTTCGGTTATCATCGTCGTTATATGCAAATGCAAGAATCCGGTGAGCCGAAAGAACCGGATATCAGTCGGCGACAGAGTTTCAGGTTGTTCGTGGTGGGAGCAGTGGCGTTGGCGACAGGAAGAGGAGTGAGCGCGATCCTCGCAGCACAAGAAGGCGGAGCAGTCATTACCCTTACCGACGGCACATGGTCGGCAGAGGTTCTCAAATCCAAAATACCGGTTCTTGTTGATTTTAGCGCGCGGTGGTGCGGGGCCTGCCGACAGATGAAGCCGATCTGTAAAAAACTGGCTCAAGAGTTTGATAAAAAGGCGAAGATTGGAGAGTTGGATACTGATACAAACGAGGTATGGAATGATTATAAGGTAGAACTATTGCCCACATTTATCCTTTTTAAGGATGGAAAAATGGTTGATCGGTGTGTGGGGACACAAACCGAAGACACACTCCGTGCGATGATCCACAAGGCTTTATAGGTTTACCGATCTTTCGGCGCGGTCATCCGTTTTGTAAAAGAGTGTTTTTTGTGCTAAAATATCCGTAAAGAATATAAACATGAAATTACGCACCATTCTCGCTGTCGTGGGCTTTACGTCGCTTTTGGCGGGGCCGGTATTCTTTGCGACACATGCACAGATTTCGCCATCTCCCAAGAGGAATATTCCTTCGGGGCTTGTTGAGAAGGCACTGCATAGTATCCCCACTTGTATCGATGCGGGGCGATGTCCGGACGAGGAACATCTTTTACTCTCGACGATGAATCCCCGCGCTCTTGGACGGGTGGTCCAACGTGGATGTCGTATCCGGCATCGACTCAAGGACAGCACGGTTCTTCGATGTCCGCTCGGGACATCCTTATATCAGGCGCGGCCGGAGCGGATGTTCAGAGTGCAAGGGTGGATCTCGAGCAATCAAGTACGGGCAATCACCGTGCAGCAAACTGGGGTGGTTGGCGCGGGCGTAAAAGTGGCAGTCCTCGATACCGGTGTCGATGCGACCCATCCGGAACTACAAGGGCGCATTGTGAGTCGTACATCGTTCACGGAGAGTGATGGCGAGGACCATCAGGGACATGGGACCCATGTCGCGGGGATTATTGTGGGGCAAGGAATAAAAGAAATTGTCGATGGGGGAGAGACCAACAGCGCTCGTGGTGTGAGTCCGGGGGCGTCACTCCTCGTCGGACAAATTTGTGACGAGCAGGGGTGGTGCAGCGAAGGAGATATTATGAGAGGGATCGAATGGGCGGTGGATCAGGGGGCGGATGTGATCAATTTGAGTCTTGGATCAGGACTGTATACGGATCATTGCGATACGGATCCCTTGGCGGCAAAAGTGAACTGGGCGGTGGATCAGGGGGTGAGTGTGGTTGCCGGTGCCGGGAATGGAGGAGAATACGGCGAAGGAGTGTTAGCCCCGGCCTGTGCATCCAAAGCAATTGCGGTCGGGGCCGTTGATCACAGTGATGTCCGTCCCGTTTGGTCAAGTTACGGAAAAGCGATCGATATTGTCGCGCCGGGCGTCGGAGTGCTGTCTATTTATCCCTGCGCCGTTGCCGGGACCTGCCCAGAACCGGCATATTGGAAAGGGTACGGGACGTCCATGGCGACACCGCATGTTGCGGGTGCTGTTGCATTACTCAAGGAAGAATTCCCGAACCTTACGCCGGGAGATCTCTATGCGGCGCTCACATTAAGTGCCTATGATTTGGAGAGCGCGGGGTTTGATCCGGAAACCGGGTATGGGCGGCTGGATAGCGAGGCGGCACGTGCTCTTGTTCAAAGCGGATGGTTACCGAAGCAGGATTCTCCTGCGGAGCCGTCGTCACCGGAGCCATCTCCGGAACCTCCCCCATCGGAGGAACCATCAAGTCCTCCTCCTCCATCCGAAGAACCAACTTTATCTCCTTCTCCACCTCCGTCAGAAGAGCCATCCTTCGACCCGTCCGAATCGGCCGAGGCGGGCAGTGATCAGGATGACACATCTCTGCCTCCGTCCGAAGAACCGACCGCATCCGAGCCTTCGCGGGAGAGTGGGAATGATATTGATGCCGAAGCGGATATCGAAGTTGAGGTTGAGGTGGACAGCGGGCAGGGAGTTCGTGGACGAGGGGAGGTGAACCTTGGGGTCGGACAAGGCAAAGGCCGGGGCAAGGGTCCACCCAACGCAATCCGTGAATTTTTACGCAATTTTTTCCGTTAACGACGCATATCCTCGTACTGCTGCAACGCGCTGATGAGTGAGGTCACAACGGGGGGAAGAGTGCCATCATCCTCCAATTCAAGAATATCTTTGTAACGCGATCGGAGTGTTTCGACGCGTGCTTCGAGATGCTCCATGTTTGAGTGTTCTCCAAACCACCCGATGTCCCGCTCAAGTTTGACGAGGTCCTGCTCGACTTCTTCAAGTCTGACGCCTTTATAGGTCGCTTGCTTGAGCTCCATAGAACTCGTCATGCTACCCTTCTTGTTAAGTAAAGTCAACATCTTCTGCCTACTTCTCTACTCCCATCTCTTGCAGGGCGGCTTTGCTCGTCACACGGAGATAGCCTTCGGTAATGAGGTGACGGACCGTGTCGACGGGGAGAGACTTCCTTTCCGTCAGGATGCTCTCGAGAGAAAGCTCGTGTTTTTTTAACTTCTCGACGATCCCGTCATGGAAGACGGTTGCCAGAGTCGTTTCCTTCCAGTCCTTGTATACGAGGGATGCACCAATGATTGCAATCACGCCCATCATGAGCCAGAAGATCGTATGTTCCATTTCGATGTGAAGGGCCTCGAGCGTGAGGCGGGTGCCGATAAAAAAGACCAATTGATACGCGAGGTCTTCGAGTTTGGGGAACTTTTCAAGGAGCGTGACAAAGAAGCTCGAGAGGAAGCGCATAAAGACGATACCCAGCACTCCCCCAAAGTAGATGATGAGGAGTTTGTTGCTCATCGCAACTGCGGTGGTGATGCTGTCAATGGAGAAGACGATATCGGTCATCTCGACCAGGAAGATGGTTTTCCAAAATCCCGCCTGATGTACCTTTTTATCCTCTCGTCCGGACTGCGCTCCGATGCGGAACATGTTCTTCATGGCGAGATACAGGAGGTACGCTCCTCCGACAAATTTGAAGATGATAAATTGAATGAGGGAGGAGGCGAAGACAATGGCGATGATGCGGAAGACAAAGGCTCCCACAAGTCCGTAGGTGAGCCCCTTGCGCCGCTCTTTTTCCGGGAGATGCCGGACGAGGATCGCAAGGACGAGGGCATTATCAACAGAGAGAATGCCTTCGAGCAGCGCAAGCGTCCCGATCGTTAATCCATCCAGCGGACCGATGGACCAGAATTCGGTGGAGAGTTGAGAGAGGAGAGGGATCACTTCCTTATCTTATCGTCGTAAACTTCGACGCGGAAGAGGACGCGAACTGGACTTGCCACTGGACGGTTTCTTCGCTCCTATCTTTTGCAGAGAACTTTTCCCTGTTTGAGCAAGCGTTGCGAGTTTTCCGAAGATAAGTTTTGCGGCTTCTGCGCGATTCACCCCATCATTAGGGCGAAAGGTACCTGTAGGAACGCCGTCCTTCATGTCACCGGAAACGATGCCGAGCTTCGTGGCCTCACTAATGTCCGCTTCGTACGGATGATTGGCGGTATCGGTGAAATTCGCGACTCCTCGTGGAACACTCTCCCCAAACGCATCGAAGAGCAGGCCCACCACTTCTCCACGCTTGGCAGGACGATCGGGATCGGGGAAGTCTCGGAGGATGCGGACATCCATTTGCTCGCCGCAGAGCACATACGCCTTTGCCCAGTGGGCCTTGGCCTTTGGGTTAGCCGGGGAACCCGAACATTTTGTTTCGTCAACTTTAGCGGCTTTCAGTGCCATCTTGAGGATTGCTCCAATGGAGAGCGGGTCCCCCGGACCGTAATTGCCGGTGAAGATCCCTTTTTCATTCTTGTAGCCGGAGACGATGCCCCACTCTGCGACGGATTGGACAAATGTATGGAACCAATCACCCTCTTTCACATCGTCAAAAGATGTCGGGGGAGGGAGGGCTTCTTGCAACTTTTCACGTAATTCGCTCAAGCCGCTGCCTTGCTCCTTGCCCAAATTCTGCAGTCCTTGAAAGAATCCGTGGGCGGTGGAGGCAGAGAGGGAAAAGAAGAAAAAGAAAAAAATGATGGATGTCCACATGCGCATATGTGGAAGGCAGTATAGGGGAAGGACGTAGAGATGCGGATGCGATTTTCATTGATAGAGGAGATAAATTATGCTATTATATTCATAATAATTCACATACATATCTTTACCCGGTTTCTTCAGTAATATGCAGAAAAAATATATTCTTGGTGGATTTTTTGCACTCGTGCTCCTCTCGGGAGTTATTGTATTTGCGAGTTCGGTTCTCCAAGGATCTGTACGATTTTTAGCGTTTGAAGATGGAGAGGAGGGTCAGTCAAATTATGAATTCAGCGGACCGGGGGGCTGTACCACCATAGAGGAATGTACACAGTACTGTGCTGATCCAGGTCATGCGCAGGAATGCGAAAAACATTGCGAAGATTATCCGGAAGCTTGCTACGAAATTACTATCGGACCGGGGGGCTGTCAAAGCACAGAGGAATGCACACAGTACTGTGCCAACCCTGACCATGCGCGGGAATGCGAAGAGCACTGCGAGACGTATCCGGAAGCTTGCCATGATGCTGCGCCGCAACCAATCGATAGTGACTTTGGAGACGACGACAGTGATGATTTTCCCGATGTTGATGATCCCTTTCAGGACTTTGATCCTGGTGACTTTGGCAACCAGTATTTTGGTCCTCGCGTTTCCGATCATGGTATGCGTGGTCCTGGTTCCGATGGATCGGACAGGGGGCAAGATGTCGAGGATGCCAAGGAGATCGCGCGCCAAGCACTCGATCTGATTTTGAACAACATGGAGAATATATCTCCGCAGTTTCAAAGTCAGTTGGATCCGATTACTCTCGCTCTCACACGGATACGATCTGATCAGTTTGCCGAAGCGGCAGATCTTCTCGCAGAGGCGGAAGGGGTGTTCCAGGCCGCCGGTGTAGGAATCATCGGTGGTGGTCGCGGCGGCCCGCCGGTGGACGACATGATGGGTGCCATTCGCGCCGGTATTGAACTCCTGGGGAAGTACGCCGATCCGAGTGATGTTGAGGATATGATTGATGAGATCACAGAAGCATGTTCCAGCGGTGATCTCGAGCGCTGTGAAGACGCTGCGAGTGACATGGAAGATCTCATGATGGATCTCACTATGGAGGCGCATCAGAGTGCCGAAGAAAAATATGGAAGAGATGCCGCAATAGCTCTCTGTATCGATTTCATGACCGTCATGGAACCCGTCATTGATGATCCGATGATATATGCAAACGGAGTGGAATTTGCGTGTGAAATGTTTGGGAACATGGGATGGGATCCTCGCGCGATGGATGATGGCGGCGGTCAAGGCGGCGACTTCGGTGATTACAGTGGTGATTACGGCGGCGACTATGGCGGTGATTATGGCGGGTTTGGTGGTGACTTCGGTGACTACAGTGGCGATTACGGTGGATTTGGTGGGGACTTCGGCGGTTTTGGTGGGTTCGGCGGACCGGGCGGATGTACAAACGAGCAAGAATGTCGGGCTTTTTGCGAGGAACATCCGAATGAATGCGGTGGTGGCGACTTCGGTGACTACAGTGGCGACTATGGCGGTGATTATAGTGGTGACTTCGGCGGGTTCGGCGGTGGCGACCATGGCGCTGAAGAGTGCGTCAAACAGGGGGGAAGCTGGGATGGTAAACAGTGTAATTTCCCTAACTATGGTGGTGGTGACGATGGTGGTACCGACGGTGGTGATAATGGCGGTGACGTACAGAGTTGTATTCCACCCGATGGGTTAATCGTCAGCTGGTGGAACGGAGATATGGTCTCGGGAACAGCGGTTCCGGACGGGAGCGTAGTGCATCGCAATGACGGCACGATTTTTGGTGGAGTCACCACTACCCCCATGGAGAATGGGAAAGCGTTTGCATTTGACGGATCGAGCGGATATATCAGCATGGGGAATCCGGAGAGTTTGAACTTCGGAGCCGGCCCGTTCTCACTGGAAGCGTGGGTCAATTGGGACGGCGGCGGATCTCAAGTCAACAATATTATCAGAAAATCCAATTACCCCGTCAGTGGTCCCGGAGCCGGGTATTGGCTCCGCATCGGCAGAGATAGCCAAACGTTGGAATTTTCAGTCGGATCAACGACCGGTCCTGATGGCCAGAGTTTGATCACTGCACCGATTAGCGCGGGGGTGTGGCATCATGTCGTGGCGACGAGGGACGATTTTGATAATGTGAAATTATATATTGATGGGGGGTCGCAAGGCACCGTTATCCGGAAAGCTTCGAGGGCCGAAACAATCAGCGGGGCCCCGTTCACGCTTGGCGCATGGAATGACCGGTTCGGTGTGACGGAGTTCTTCTCCGGTAGCCTCGACGAGGTCTCCGTCTATACGAGCGCGCTGGATGCGGACCAGGTACGGAATTCCTTTAACGCGGGCAGCACGAGGAAGTGCAGTTCGCGTCAGTAGCAGCCATTCTTCTTTGGGGGTACCCCTCCCTTGAAGGAGGGGACCCGCCCGAACGTACCCGTTCGGTACGGGCGGGTGAAGGGGGGGGTCGTTAGAGATTCTCCTTATACTATCCCGTAATGTTCAAGTTCTTTGGCACTCTCGCAAACCGGATATTCTGACGATCATCTCTTTTTTCTATTTTTTTTAAAAGCACGGGGAGCTTCCGTGAGGCATCAATCACTTTACTATTCTTGCTCGCCACCCATTTGCCAGCGTTTTCCCGTGAGAAGATCATTGTATGTAGCATATTAGCACTCCAAACCTACCACTCAAGAGATTCAAGATTGTGATAAGCTTTGTCATGCTTGGGGAGTAGCCAAGTGGTACGGCAACGGGCTCTGAACCCGTCATGCGGGGGTTCGAATCCCTCCTCCCCAGCCATTCTGCTTCGGGAACACAATCGTGGCCTCACAAAAACGACTGCGCCGCATATTCCATGGTCGATCGAAACGGTTGTTTCGTTTCGAGATTTGAAAAAGGCGCAGGAGTTTGAACAGTATTTAAAAGGGGGATCTGGATATGCGTTCGCGAAACGTCATTTCTGGAGAGCCAATTCTGTGGAGCTTAAGAAGTAGTATCGTTGGGAGGAGAATCATTCTTCGTAGCCCTTTGGGCGAAGTAGAACTCCTCCCCAGCCACTACGTGCGCGTCTTTATAGACCCACTTGCCTCAGTAAGCGTTCAAGCTTCACATGCTTTGCAGATTTTCTTGAGATTAAGCTGCTGGGCGGCATTCATGCTATGTTGGTAATAGAGTGTTTTGATGCCCATTTGCCATGCAGTTATGTATAGCTCATTGATCGCTTTGACGGGTGTATCGGGATGGATGATGATGTTGAGTGATTGCCCTTGATCGATGAATTCTTGCCGAATAGCTGCCTGATGAATGATCGTCATTTGGTCGATCTCGGGATATGTTTTGAATACCTCTTTTTCTTCTTCGCTCAAACAGTCGAGATGCTGTACCGAACCGTCGTGGTTGCGGATATCATGCCACACCTCATCGGTGTTCTTTTTCTTTTCCTCAAGTAAGGTCACGAGAAAGGGATTCCTGATGGTTGTTTTAATTTTTTGAATATCTTTGACGTAACAGTTCGACCATACGGGTTCGATGCCTTGAGAGACCTGTCCAAGAATGAATGCTGAAGAAGTGGTCGGGGCTACTGCCATGAGTGTTGTATTACGACGCCCATAGCCTTTGAGTACTTCGGGTTCTCCGAATCGTGTGGCAAGTTCAGCAGATGCTTTGTAGGAGTGCGCGCGGATCAATTTGAAAATTTCATAATTCAGTTTTGCGGCTTCTTTGCTTTCAAAATCAAGCATCCTTGATTGCAGATACGAATGCCATCCGAGTGCGCCGAGACCGAGTGCTCGATGTCTCTTGGCAAAATTATATGCACGTTCCATGAAGAGGAAAGTTTTGCGATCCTCCTGTTTCTTCGAGTCACGATATGCCTCTAGCTTCTGAACAAACTCCGTCACAATGGCATCGAGGAAATAGACCAAAGTTTCGACGGCATCCGTTTCCTTCCACTTGTCGTAGTGGAGAATATTGATAGACGAAAGTACGCACACAAAAGACTCAGTGTCTGTAGTCGGCAGCATGATTTCCGTACAGAGATTGCTCGCTCGAATAGGCATCTTCTTATCCTTATAAACATCCACCGTTTGGTGGTTCACATTGTCGGTAAAGAAAATATACGGATACCCGATTTCGCCACGGGTCTGAATGACCTTCGCCCAGAGCGCACGTTTCTTCTTATCACCATCAATCATCTCCTTCATCCATGCGTCGCCCACACAGACCCCGTATGTCAGTTTCTGAATGGGGTTGCCCTCTGTCCCGATGTCTAGAAATTCTTCTGCGTCCGGATGTTCAAGCGGAAGATACGGCGCGAACTGCCCCCGTCGTGTTGAACCCTGACTGACAATATCTGTCATCTTGTCGAATAATTGCATAAAGTGCACCGCTCCGGCAGATTTCCCGTTATCCTTGATAGGCGCTCCCCGATGCCGCAATGCTCCGAAGTATCCTGACGTTCCTCCTCCGAGCTTGGACATCATGCCGACCTCTGCTTGCGTGAAGAGAATGTCCCCCATATCATCGCCGATATACGAACCAAAGCAACTCACCGGAAGACCACGTTTTTTTCCGAAATTTGACCAGACAGGAGAAGCAAGCGAAAAATATCCTTCCGCCATGCAGTTATAGAACTTATCCGCAAATCCCTCGATGTGATTGAGCTCCTGTGCCCGATTGGCGATTTCGCGTATGCGCTGTTCGGGTGTGGTACCGCTCACAAGGTATCCGAGTTCGAGGAATTTGCGGGAGTTATCGTTGAGCCATTTCATGGAAAATAAGGAAAAGGAATTAAAAAAGATCAGAACTCGTAACGCTCTTGCTCCTCTTGTTGTAGTTAATGGAACGTTTTACGAAGAAGTCGCCATGTTTTGTGCCGATGATTTCATCATCGAACCATTCGGATTGTTTGATCAATGATGCGTTGATGTCGAAGACGGGCTGGATGCCGATACTTTTCAGAGAATTATTCAGCCGGTTTTTAACGAACTCGTTAATGACACATTTGGGCAGGAATTCGAGTTCCCCTGCTTCGAAGATCCAGTCGATGATACGGCTCTCGGCCTGAAATGCTTTTATACAGAGAGCACGAACAACATGTTCGTGCGACTGCCCGAACCAATCAGGATGCTCGTGCTGGATGATGCGTATCAGTTCAATGCCGAAATTTCCGTGTATCTGTTCTTCTTTGGAGGTTGCCTCTACGACGTTGGAGATGCCCTTGAGTTTGTCCCTGTGCTTGTTGAACGCCATGATGATCAGAAATTGTGAGAAGAGCGATACGTGCTCAACGAAGAGTGAGAACAACAACACCGATTGCGTGTATTCTTTTTTATCTTCACTCCGAGCGTTCCTGAGAGCGGTTTCCAAATAGTTCACCCGTTCCATGATCACAGGGTTGGATAAGAGCTTTTTAAAGTCCTCATTCAAACCGAGAATTGCCAAGAGATGCGAGTAGGCATCATGATGACGCACTTCGCTCTCAGCGAATGTCGCCCCGATCGCACCGATTTCTGGCTTGGGGATTTTCTCGTACATATTCCCCCAGAATGTTTTCACCGCGACTTCGATTTGCGAGATCGCCAGCAGGGTATTCCTGATGGCATTTCGTTCGCTTTCGGTAATGCCAACTTTGAAGTCCTGAATGTCACTCGTGAAATTGAATTCCGTGTGAATCCAATAGGAATGCCTGATCGCATCAACATATTCGAGCAATTCGGGATATTCGTAGGGCTTCAAATTGATGCGCTTCTTAAAAAGATCGCGTTTCCGTTCCGATGCCCATGTCACATTGTAAACATTCGCGCTCATCTACAGCGATGAAAGATTTGGTGCAAACAGAGAATCACATGCCGATGCGTAAGAGGGCGTAAAAACACAGGTGATGGAGAAGCGAGAACTCCTAGACACCTGTCGTCACGTCCTTTTCTGTCGTGATGGCGAGATGCTTCGGGCGAGCGAAGCGGGGAGACAGGAGTCTCCAACTACAAGCTGTCTGGCTATAACAGTTGCGCGACAGTGGGGAATTTCACCCTCTTAGCTTGTACCGCGTAGAGCGAATTATGCAGCCGGTAGTATTTTGATGCAAATCAGCCCACAATATATTGTGACCCATCGCCTTTTTGTTTTCAGGAAAAGGATATGTGCGTTTCTCTCATGGAGAAAAAGTATGATGACCAATAATTTGTTGAATAGCTGCAAGCTCAAATATTTTTTTTGGCCACTTTTATCTCCTCACTCCCACATGCTGTAACCACCGCCCGATGGCGGCGTCGACTTTTTCCCACTCCACGTAGCCAAAAGGCTGGGGAGCGATCAGCATTGGATGACCGGACTCACGGCTCTGCCTGCCGGCATATTCTTCTTTGGTATTCACGTAGAGGAGATCGCCGTTGTCGATGATCGTGAATCCTGCGTTTTTATGAGGGATGGCCGCGACCGTATGCCAGGGCTCGAGAACCTCATGTGGGAGAGCGGGGCAGATGGTCAGGAGGTGCATGGGATAACCGTGACGGGTAAGGATTTCACAGGCCATCTCGGCAAAGTCATTGCAGTTGCCGTGAAACTTTCGGCGATGGAACTCGGCAAAGGGGATGCGAAAATCCTTTGGGATTTCTCCGGAGGCAAAGAGTTCCAGGAAGTTGGAGGGACCCTCCTTCTTTCCAAATAGTGTTTGGAAGAGTGCGATACGATGCGGAGTCGAAAGTTGCCGTGCGAGAGTTTCCGGAGGAGATTCGGGATCGATGATTTGTATCTCACCGCCGCTCTCCACTTGCATCCGGCGCATGTTTGCATCACTGGATATCCAACCCGAGAGGGCATCACTTTGTGTGTACCATTCATACTGCGTAAGGATGCCGCTATTCGCTCCGATAAAACCCGTTTGTTTCCGGATATCTTTGTGCTTTGGGAAAAGTTCGGTCAAGAGGTATGTTGTCGTGAACTGCGTTTCTCTAAGATGCAGGAGCCGTCCTTCTTGATCGGTTTCGATCGTGAGCGAGTTTGTTCCTTGCTGTTGATGGAGTCCCTGGGGCAAAGAAATATATACACTCCCTTGATCGTCGATATTCGTCACGGCAAAACGATTACCTGATCGTGTGACGATTTGATCGAGCCATGTGTGGAGTTTTTGGCGATAGCGTTCCTCGTTTGGAGGGATGTATTCGGAAAATTCCTCATCTTTTGTCGGTTTGAGGAGAACCCATCCGGCGCCGACGGCCGCTCCAAGAGTAAGAAGAAATCCCCGACGTGTCCAACGTCGAACAAAGCCCGGTTGCCCCGATGTCTCCACGCGCTTGGCAAGGGTACCGACTGTTTGCGCGAGTTGACTCACGGTATCCGCCAGTTGCAGGTGGGGATCCTTCTCGGGGGTCATTAAATGATTATTCTACACCATTCTTTTTGTATCACCAGCGAAGATGTTTACTCAGGACAATGCTGCTATTCCCGTGATGTATGGTCCCGATGCAGAAGGATGGAATGGTATGGGTCTGGAAGTGTTTTTGGATTTTGTGTACGGCTTTTTTGGCAACCACAAGAATAAGTCCGATGCCGAGGTTGAAAGTCCGGAGCATATCCTTGTCCGAGACAGAGCCTTCCGTCCGGATGACGTTGAATACCGATGGGACATCCCACGAAGAGAGATCAATATGCGCGCTCATGTTTTTGGGAAGGATGCGCGGGAGGTTACCGGGAATGCCGCCGCCGGTGATATGGGCGGCTCCATGAAGATCGGGATTGGTAAAAAGATCTTTGAGTGCAGGATAGTAGGAGGTATGGGGACGAAGGATAATTTCGAGGAATGATTTGCTGCCGACCGCCACATGCAGGAGTTTGGGATTTTTTTGAATCAATGCTCGGACGAGCGAATATCCATTGGTATGGAGACCGTTCGATGCAATGCCGAGGAGGACGTCATCTTTTTGGATACGATGTCCATCAATGATATTCTTTTTTTCCACCACGCCGACGATATTGGCTGTGAGGATATAGCGTTTGGGTTGGAGCACTCCCGGTTGCACGGATGTTTCGCCGCCGGTGAGGATGCATCCATGTTCTTTGCAAGCGGAGGCGAGACTGGCGACAATCTTGGTTACCACGTGTGCTTCGAGTGATCCGCAAATAATGGCATCTTGCACAGAGAGGGGAGTGGCACCCATCACGGCAATATCATTAATGAGATGATGGATGAGATCCTGACAAATACTTTCGATGTGGTTATGTTCAAACGCGAGGAGTTGTTTGCTCCCCGGCTCTTCTGTTTTGAGGACGAGAACAGGGTGAGAATATCCGGGGAAGGATCCATCAACGAGTGTGGCAAAGGTATTCATGTTGGACAAAATGCGTGCATCGCCGATTTCAATATGTTTTTTCATGTTTTTTTTTGCCTTGTCTGTGGCCGCAATATCCACTCCGGTCTGTTTGTAGGAGATCATGCAGGGATCATAGCTTATTTCACCGCAGTGATCTTTACGCTCCGTTCAATTGTTTTAGAGTCGGATGCCAACGGGAGAGGAGAGGGAGCATATTCTCCATGGAGAGTTCCATCTTTTAAGGTCAGCGTGCGGCAGTGCAGTTCGTCTCCAAGGAGAGGGTCGCGCGAAGTAAGGATCAACGTCGTTCCTTTTTTATTCAACTGTTTAAAGAGATTGCAGACGATGGCGGCTTGTGTGGGATCAAGTCCTTCCAAGGGGTTATCTCCAAAGAGGAGAAGAGGATCGGTGACGAGAGCGCGTGCAATCGAGATGAGCTTGCGTTCTCCTTTTGATAACATGTTTGGGAACGCGTGAGCATGTGGTAAAAGAGTGAGTGATTGCAGAACATCAAGGGTTTTTGTCGTGGTGATCGCAGGGGGATTGTTTTGCAGAATGAGGGGGAGGGCGACAATTTCGAAGACGGTTTCACTATTGGGGAGGGAGTCCTCTTCTCGGATAAACCCGCTGCGTTGATAGTAGAGGCGGAGAATCGAGGGGGGGAGGAGCTGAAGCGGGGCGCCGTCGATGTTGATTGTGCCACTGGTGGGTTTTTGCAGTCCGAGAAGGAGGTGAAGGAGCAGCGTTTTTCCGCTTCCGCTGGGTCCAATGATACAGAGGCGTTCGCCGGGAGGGATCGATAATGTGACATCGTCGAGAATCATTCGTCCATCACATATTTTTCGAAGATGTTGGACACTAATCATGATATGAATGATAACAGAGAGAAAAATCCTAAATAGGTAGGACGATATGAATGCAGTTTGATGTCAATTGTTCTTCGACTCTTCCGTATGCTTTTTTTGGTACGATTGCTTTTGAATGTCACTAAAAAGCGTTTTTTGCCGGGTTGCTCTGGGGATGGGGGTAATACTCGCTTGTTACATCGTTCTTTTTGGGAACGGCGGCCCCTTAAGAGGGGGGACATTTTTGGCACAAATAGAGCCCGATGGGGGGGACATAAGTGGCGATGATAGTGGTTTTGATGCCAGTGGCGATGATAGTGGCTTTAGTCCTCCCGATAGTGGCGATGACAGTGGCTTTAGTCCTCCCGATAGTGGCGATGACAGTGGCTTTGATAGTAGTGGGGATACCAGTGGTTTTGATACCAGCGGGGATACCAGTGGATATGATTACGGTGGATATGATTATAGTGGAGATGATAGTGGTTTTGATACCAGCGGGGATACCAGTGGCGATTTTGGTAGTGATGGGAGTTTTGAGACTGCACCCTCTCCTCCTCCCTCTTCTCCCATATTTGCTTCTCCTCCGCCAAAATCTCCTCCTCCACCAGTTTCCACTTCACAGACCCCCCCGCCCCCACCTGCATCAACGGTACAGAGTCCACCTCCTCCTGCGCCCTCTCCGCAGTCCTCCCCTCCTTCTCCTCCACCAGTTTCCACTCCACAGACCCCCCCGCCTCCACCTGCATCAACGGTACAGAGTCCACCTCCTCCTGCGCCCTCTCCTCAGTCTTCTCCTCCTCCGACTCCTGTATCTGTAACTCCTCCTTCTCCTGTGCGCCCCACTCCACCCCCTCCGCCGATGGTACTCGCGGCACCCCCGACACCATCGGTGTTCTATATTCAACGGGATACCGGAGGGACCGGTGGGGATGACTCGGCAGAGCGCCAACCCGGGATCTGCGGTGATGGCAAGTTAAACTCTGGCGAAGAATGCGATGACGGCAACAATGGACTAGGGGATGGATGCTCTCCACAATGCCTCCGCGAATTTTGCGGGGATGGGATACCGCAGGAGCGGATGGGGGAGCAATGCGATAATGGGAGTGTGTGCAGTCAGAACGAACTTATCCCGTGTCGGAGTGACAGGGATTGCATCGCGTGTATGGCTCTTGCAGATATCGCGATAAGCCGGTGCGGTGGCGATCCTTACGGAAAAATATGCAGTAGTGATGCAGATTGCGGATCAGCGCCGTTTATTTGTTCCTACAATTTGAACTATGACACCGATTGTACACGATTCTGCCGCATTCGAACGGTTATCCTGGGACAAGCAGGCAGTACTCAACCAGCTTTCTCCGAAACTCTTCCCTCAGATCCCGGATATATCCCTTTCTGCGGGAATGGTGTCATTGACAGCGGAGAATGGTGTGATGACGCGAGCTTTAATGCGGATACTGTGCCAAACGCCTGTCGGACCATGTGTACGTTACCGGTGTGCGGTGACAATGTAACGGATACCGCCTTTGGAGAAATTTGCGATCAGGGGACGTATAATTCGGATGTGCTTCCCGATAGTTGCCGGACGAGCTGCACACTCCCGTTCTGCGGAGACAAAGTCCGGGATTCGGGAGAGGATTGCGATGACGGGAATTTTTACAGCGGGGATGGGTGCAGTACCGATTGTCGATGGGAGGGGGTGGCGATTTGCGGGAACTCGTTCCTTGAGTATGGTGAAGAGTGTGATGATGGCAATATTCTGCCGGGAGATGGCTGTGATCCTCTTTGTCGGCAGGAGATTTCTGCGAATATCTCGATTGAGGTATCCTGTGGTGATGGAACGCTCGATACGGGGGAGGACTGTGATGACGGTAACGCGGAGTCCGGCGACGGCTGTGCTCCTGATTGTACACAGGAAGCACTCTTGGTTATATTGCCGGTGTGCGGCGACGGGATGTTAGATCTGGAAGAAGAATGTGACGAAGGAGGGGCGAATGCCGATACCGCCGAAGCACAGTGTCGACCGGATTGCACCCGCGCACGTTGCGGGGACCATATCTGGGATATCAATGAAGATTGCGATGATGGGAATCTTGATGATGGCGATGGGTGCAGTGCCACGTGTAAGAGAGAGCGTCCTGCAGCACCCGATTATTCATCTCTCCTCGCCGCCTCCATTAACCAACAATGGTGGCAGTATTACATGGCGTTCCCATATCACCTTGCCGCGCCGGATCTTCCATTGAGTGATACCGGTCCTGTGGCAGTGGCGATTATAGCCGCGGGAGCGGGAGCGGGGATGGCGTGGATAAGGAGGAGGAAGAGATAAGAAAAAATTATGTCTAAGCGAAGTTTAGACATAATTTGAACATAACAGTTAATGGGGGTATCGTGATCCCGTGTCTTCGCGGCTTACTGCGTTCTTTGGCATCGTGATTGTGCTTTTACTCACGGTGGTATTCGCTTTTGTGCGAGAGCAGCGGTTTCAGGCCCAAGTTGATCCTGCCTGTGAATACCCAAACGATCCTTACTGCTACGACAATAATTACTGTCTATCCCTAGGCATACGCATTTGCGAGGAGTTCGCTGCCCCTGGAGAGGACTGTAGCCAGTGTTGCTTGAGAGGTCATATCTTTAACTACGGTGAGGCTTGGACCACACCGATATGCACGCAGGGTTCCGTATGCACTCCTGAACCCAGAGCTAACCCAGAAGAAGGTTATGACCTTAAGTGTCAGATTTCCCCTCCCCCCTCTCCACCTCCTCCTCCCCCCTCTCCACCTCCTCCTCCCCCCTCTCCACCTCCTCCTCCCCCACCTTCACCTCCTCCTCCTCCCCCACCTTCAACATGTCGAGGAAGAGGTGAGTCGTGTGATAGTGACCATCCATGTTGTAGTGAGGATGAGTTTCAGTGTCTCGGATCTTCCTCGGGCAGTCCACCTATCCAAACCCCTCTTGCCTGTATGGGGAATGTGAGCCCAACATGTTCTACTGCTTGTCTGATTATTGCATCAGCGTGCGGGTATGATCCGACGACGGCGTGCCCCGAACCCGGCCCATCACCCTCTCCCTCTCCCACTCCGACCACAACTCCTTCTCCTTCTCCTTCTCCCTATCCCACTCCGACCACAACTCCTTCTCCTTCTCCCTCTCCCACTCCGACCACAACTCCTTCTCCTTCTCCTTCTCCCTCTCCCTCTCCCACTCCGATCACAACTCCTTCTCCCTCTCCTCTTTCTTCATCCGAAGGATCGCAAGGATCCCAAGACTCTCAAAACTCTCAAGGTTCTCAGGGGTCACAAGGATCACAAGGGTCAGAAGACTCCCACGGATCAAACAGCTCTCAATCTTCCTCCGGTTGTGATTGGGATCCGTACACAGCAAGTTGTGGTGGCCCCTGCTTTACACCTGGAACAAGTTGCCAACTTAATGGCGACAGTTGTACCTGTTGTCCACTCTCTGGGTGTGGAAGTTCTTCCTCTTCCTTCCCCTCATCTTCTTCTGACTCATCTTCTTCCTTTTCTTCCTCTTCCTTCTCCTCTGGATCATCATGTAGCGATATCCCCTGTCCGTGGTGGAATCCATTCTGTGAGCCTTCATCGTGTTCATCCGCATCAAGTTCGTGTGTGCCGATTACTTGTCCATGGTGGATGTTTTGGTGTAATCCACAAACGTGTTCTTCGCAATCATCTACTTCACCAACGACTCCTCCAACCATCACGCCAACAGTCACTCCGACTATCACGCCTACGGTGACCCGCCAACAGTCACTCCGACTATCACGCCTACGGTGACCCCAACCATCACGCCAACAGTCACTCCGACTATCACGCCTACGGTGACCCCAACCATCACGCCAACAGTCACTCCGACTATCACGCCTACGGTGACCCCAACCACCACGCCAACAGTCACTCCGACTATCACGCCTACGGTGACCCCAACCATCACGCCAACAGTCACTCCGACTATCACGCCGACTCCCCCCCCTCCATCATCTGCATCATCCTATTCAAAAAGCTCAGAGCTTTCGGCAGAGTCCTCGCGTTCTGCTTGTAGTGCAGTCTCCTGCTCCTGGTGGATGTTCTGGTGTACGCCGCACGACTGCGGGAGTTCATCTTTCTCTCCGACGGTTTCTCCGACAGTTACCCCCCCTGTCTCCCGAAGCTCCTCGAGCGTAGGGGGAACTATTGCTCCAGTGGTGACTCCCACTGTGGTGATACTCACCGTGACTCCAACCATTACTTCGACGATCACACCGACTTCTTCAATAATGAGGAGTCTTTCTTCTCTTTCTGTGTGGATCTGCGGGAACGAAGTCCATGAATTTAGTGAAGAATGCGATCATGGGGGATTCTGTGACGGAGGATCGCTCACGGGTCTCGAAATTCTCTCGCAAGAAGATGTGCAGGCATGTATTGAGGAAGGTGGTCGCCCGATCCCTGCGGATAACGATGGGTGCTCGGCGAAGTGTAAAAAGGAATTCTGTGGAGACGGGATTGTCCAAATCCTTGGGAAGGATGGGATCAAAGGCACGGCGGATGATGAGCAATGCGATACTGGTGGTCGCTACGATCCCGAATGTGATGCAAAGACCTGTACCTTCATTCGTTGTGGAGACGGGATCAAGCAGGGATCCGAAGAATGCGATGATGGCAATAATGAGATCTATGATGCTTGTATGCCCAATTGTCGGTTGCCCGTCTGTGGCAACCGCGTCGTCGAAGGATTTGAAGAATGTGACGACGGCAATCGTCTTGATGGAGATGGGTGTTTTGATAATTGCGCCCTTATGATTCCGCCGGAGCGGCTACCGTAAAGATGAGGAGCTGCCGTTTCCCCCACCTACGCTCTGCCTCGCAGAGCTCCGGCGGGCAGGCTCCATCTTCCGGTAATTCATACACATGTTTATCGATAAGAACACAACCGAGTTTGCGTTGAATGGGTTCACTCTCTTTTAATTCGTTATCAATATGCATACTTTTCCAAAAAACAAGGTGACCATCCGGTTTGGCGAGAGGGGCGGCGAGGGGCAGGAGTTTTTTTAATGGCGCGACTGCGCGGGCAAGGACGATGTCATAATGCGTTTTATGTTCTTCTGCCCGTTGCCACTTGAGGGTGACGTTGTTGAGATTCATGGCGTGCACGATACGTTGCACGGCGTCGATCTTCTTTCTTGTGGAATCGATGCCGGTGAATTGTACGTTGGGTAGGGAAATTGCAAGGGGGAGGAGGGGGAAGCCGCCACCGATGCCAATATCAAGAATAGATAGACACCGTATGTCATGGTGAGAAAAATTCATATCCAAAAAAGCTAGGGAATCGAGGACATTCCCTATCCAACAATTTTCTTCCGTCCGATAGGCCGAGAGATTCAGCTTCTTATTTTCTTCGAGGAAGATCTCAACAAGTTTTCGAAGAGTCTTCTCTTTTTCGGCGGGAACCATATACTCATATCATGCCCCATGCTCAGCGCATTGCCGAGTTTCTCCTCGACATCGGTGCCGTGAAACTTTCCGTTGATCCGCCGTTTACATGGACATCAGGTCTCAAAGCACCGATATATTGCGATAACCGGATGGTCTTGAGTCATCCCGAGGCGCGGAGTTTTATTGTAAGTGCTCTCACGGATCGCGTGCGGCATCTTCATATCGAACCGGACTGTATCGCAGGGACGGCGACGGCGGGGATCCCATGGGGGGCGCTCGTGGCGGATCGCCTTGCACTCCCTTTTGTGTATGTCCGGCCGAAGGCCAAAGAACACGGGGCAAAAAAGCGTCTGGAAGGGGATCTCAAAGCGCATCAGCATGTGGTCGTTGTGGAGGATTTGCTCTCGACAGGCGGGAGCGCGATCTCGACGGTGGACGCGATCCGGGAGGAAGGGAAGTGCGATGTATCGGATATTGTCGCGATTTTCAGTTATGAATTTTTGTCATCACGAGAGAAGGCGCAGGAAGCAGGGGTTCATCTCCACCCGCTGACCACGATCATGACACTGCTTGCTGTTGCCAAGGAGCAGGGGAGGATTACGGCAAGGGATATAGAACACATCGTAGGGTTTATCAAAGATCCGGAAAAATGGACCATGTAAAAAATACGTGACAAATAAAGTGGACAGAGTATCATGCGGATTTAATGGAACGATCTTCTCATGATGGGGGTCTGAGTCCACAGCAGAAGATCGCTTATGCGGAATATTTGTTCAAAAACAATGGAGAACACGGGAGATACGAAGGCACGGTAGAAGTAGCGAAGGATGCATTGGAGGATATCGATCGACTCTCTCGGGAGGAGCGTCTTCGTGTGTTTGTTCTCCTTATGCAATGCCCGCAAGGTCGGCTGACAGCGGTTCAAAAAAAATATGCAGATCGTGATACCGTTGCACCTGCTGACGATGTTCCGGCGGAGAAATGGATGAATGAATATCTCCTCCGGACATATCACGGTTTTCCACATGAAGATACGACTGGTCTCCTCAACGATGCGGAGATGGTGATAAAAAAGGAGGACATATCCGATCGGGACCGGCGTTTTGCCCATGTGCTCCTATGCGCATATGGAGGTGATGGAAAGCAAATCGAACAAAGTCTTGATTGGCTCCTTGAGCATGGGGATGAATTTTCCATTACGGAAGGGTTTCGACGTTCCGTGAACAGAATGAATGGTCGGTGGCGGGCGCAGATGAAGATTGATCAGGCGCTCCAAAAAGTACGGCATCCTCTGTTGCGCGCGCGTTTGCTTGCCAGACGTTTGGAGATCTATGTCAAAATGTTTTGTGAACAGACAAAAGCATATGACCCTAAGGTGAATGAACAAAAAGGGGTGATCATGGAGGCGATCCGTGATGCGTTTTCGACGATCAAAAAAACGTCCGGCGCCATCGAACCGCAGGTTTCCTCATATTTTTACATGGGTCTTTTATATGCGGAGGAAAGTAAAAACGAGAGTGCGCGGACGATGTTTGCCAAAGCCATTGAGATCGCAGAAGTATACGGTCTTTCCGGTCTGGCCGATAAAGCGCGGACGGAGATACATCGCGTATCCCAACTCGAATGATGGAAGTGGCAAATCCCCCAGTGCGCGATCTGAATACTCCTGCCATTGATGCGGCATGCGAATGTTTGCGGAAGGGTGACTATGATGCGGTGAAACGGATTGTAAAAGGCACTCTTCCGCGTCTTTCATCGGATGCGTACAAGCAGCGGATCCGAATCTATATGCTTCTTATGGCGCTCCCGGATCATCCGATTGATCAAGATATTCAAGAAGACAGTTTACGGGTGGCACGTCACGTTTTTGCCCATAGGGAGGCGTTCTCCCAGCGATACCGATTATGGGCGCACATGATTTTTGGAGCATTAAAGGGAGAATGGACCGTCGATTCTGAGAAGCACGAATTTTTTGCCTTGCAGGATGCGCAGGAAGTTTTGGCGCATCCGGAGTCCTCCCGTGAGGATCGTGATCTTGCGCTTACACTCATCGCATCAGAGTCTCCGGACGACGATCAGGTACGCCTTTGTCTTGAAGAATTATTGGATGGCGGGAATGCGTTTGCGATCACGCAGGCCGTGACGTCGGCAAAAATTTCGTTCCACCGGGCAACCGATTTAATATATCTCGATCGTGCGCTCGATCGGGTCAAGAGTCCGTCGGGATTCGTGGCGGATCTTCTGCATAAAAAAATGGCCACCGTGTTGCGGGAGTTAGAGGAAGATACGGAATCGGAGGTGCTTGATCGCAAAGATATTCATACCAAACTCGTAATGTGCTATGCGCATCTGCGGATGATGCCGGGGGAGCTCTTTCAACAGGCGTATAGCGAGTATTACCTGGCGTACGCCGCAGCATGTATGGACGAAACAGAACTGGGACTCATCCATGCCTATACGGCGCTCGCGATGGCAAGGCGGTTGGGGGATTCGCATCTTGAGCAGCTTGCGCTGGCCGTACGCGATCACTTTAAGTCCCGGGCACCGTACGAGGGGAAAGAACCGGATGAAGAGAAAGATACGGAATAAAGTCTATGGATCATGAGGTAAACAATGCAGGCGAGATCGAGTCCACCATTCGGAATGAGGATCGAACCAAGATGCGTTTGTATGATACTCGCATGCAGGTTCCAGGCTTTCAGTTTTGCGAACAGGATCAACTGGATGCCATGGCCGCAATGAAACGAATATTTTGCATGCCCCAGGAGTACACCCTTGCCGAGCGGCTCCAAGCACACGTTATCTATGCGCATGTCAAACCGGATGCACCACAGGGGGAAGAATGGAATGAATGTAATGCATTGGAGATAGCTCACAAGATTCTCGAAGACGCTGCAAGCGACGGTCGGCAGAGGGCTCTTGCCCATCATCTCATCTGCAGCCGGTCGCCGTTCCCGGAAGAAAAGCAGAAGTATATGGAGGAGTTTTTCCGGATCCCGTTTGATGACCGTGGAGCGTCACTCACGACGCTTTGTTGTGTAAAAGTATGGTTATCTATCCACGAAAGAACCGACGATAAGTATATCGAACAGGCCATTAAAGAAGTGGCAGATCCAATCCTGCGCGCCAAACTTTTTTGCAAAAAAATGCAGTCGATCGTTTATCGGTTAGTGATTTGTGAAAAATATTCGCAGCGTTTGGACTGGCTGGAGCGCTATGACGGACAGATGGAATCTCTCATGACTCATATTCTCCGTACATCAGGCGCAGAGCGTTCCTTGCTGCATGCTCATGAAATTTTTGCCTATCGTTTTGCCTGTTTTGGAGAGTCGAATGCAGCTTTTACGCATGTTAATATTGCCAAGGAGCTGGGGCAGGTCCTTGAGGACGAAGAGCTGCTGAAGAAGGTAGAACGAGTAGCGGACGCGGTGAAGAATATTTTGGATACTATCGATAGTGAGGATGATGAAGATGGCGAGGATGATGATAGGGGAGATATATGGAAAAAGGGTACAGAATATGAGGAAAAACCAGACGATGATTGGTTAATGGGGGAGGATGAATAGTTAAAACTGTTTTAAGAACCTCAAATCCCCTTCGTAAAATAATCGGATATCGGGGATCCGGTGGCGGATCATGAGGAGGCGTTCGACCCCGAATCCAAAGGCAAACCCCTGCCATTTTTTGGGATCGATCTTGGCATTTTTGAGGACATTCGGGTGAACCATCCCGCAGCCGGCAATTTCTAACCATGTTCCTTCGCGACTATCTTTGACGTCCCCCTGCCATTGGATATCCATCTCAAGGCCGGGTTCGACAAAGGGGAAGTAGCCGGTACGGAAGCGGAATGTAATTTCAGGCGAAAGGAGTTCCTTTACGGCGGCAATCATCACCCCCTTCATGTCGGCAAGCGAAATGTTCTCTCCGATCATGAGGCCTTCAAATTGATGGAATACAGGGGAGTGAGTGGCGTCGGCATCCCGTCGATAGACGCGCCCCGGGCAGATCATTCGGAATGGGGGCTTATGTGTCTGCATGTAGTGGAGCTGGACGGGGGAGGTGTGCGCGCGGAGGACCGGCTTGCTCGCATCTTTTTTCAAGTTGGGAATTTTCACATAGAAAATATCCTGCGCATCTCGTGCGGGATGATCGGGGGGGAAGTTGAGGAGATCAAAGTTCATTTCCTCTGTCTCGATTTCGTTGCCGTAGGCGGTGTCAAATCCCATGCGGCCAAAGACCTCTTCGACCTGTGTCATGAACGACGGGATTAAGTGCAAGTGTCCGCAGTCGTGTGCGGGTGCGGAGAGAGTGACGTCAAACGGGGTAGCAGAGAGGGATCCGTCGGATTTCCCCTGAATGCGTTCCCGTTGTTCCTCAAGGAGTGTAGTAAGATCGTGTTTGACCCTGTTCAATGTCGAGGCTTCCTGACGTTTTTTATCCGGGGAGAGTCGGTGAAGATTGTTAAAGCAGAGCGTCAGCGCACCGTTTTTTCGTCCAAAAAGTTCGTGTTCGATTGTCTCTAATTCGTCGAGACGTTTCAGGGCTTTTATTCGCTTCTTGTATTCATCGAAGGACATAGATTTATCCTAGCATGTCCCCTCTCCCCGCGGGAGAGCCCGCCTGCCGGACGGGCAGGGGCTAGGGTGAGGGGCGTCACTCGGCATGCAGTGCTAACTCAATGAGCAAAAAGACAATCACGATAAGAATAGCGCTCCACCATGTGAGGAGTTGAAGGATCTGGAAAAGTGCGACGATACTGATCGCAGATGCGAGGAGCAGACCTTGCCGAAGGGAGATACTCAGGATGCGTCCCTCATCCCATGTATGGACGGGAAGGGCTTTCCAGAGGAGAGAGAGGAGCAATGTCCCGGTGCTGCTGCTTGCCAAAAACAGACTGACCAGAAACGCAGGGATAGCTTGATAAGGGGTTAACAGAGGACTGATGCGAAAAAGGACAGTCAGGAAAGAAACAATCGAGACAAGGGAAGCAACCAAGAGAGTGAGGAGCAGGGAAGGCATGATTTAGGCTGGTAAGGTCGTAAGAAACTTTTTAAGAGACTGAAAATCTTGGGAAAGAGCGTCTCTAAGGTTAGGGTTGTGGAGAGCGGCGGCAGGATGGTAGATCGGGAAGACCCATGCATCATCCGTTAGTTTAAAGGGTTTTCCATGAGCGGATGTGATATTGAGCTCGGGGAAGAAGTGACCGAGTGCATGGCGGCCGAGGGGGACAAGAACGTTAGGGTGAATGAGGGCGATTTCGAGTTTGAGCCACGGCATGCATTGTTCTTTTTCTTCGGGTGTCGGATCACGATTACCCGGAGGTCGGTATTTGACGACATTGCTGATGTAGACATCTTCCCGCGCAAGTCCAATGGATTCTAGGAGTTCATCGAGGAGTTTCCCCGCGGGTCCGACAAAGGGGCGACCAAGTTCATCTTCTTTTTGACCGGGTGCTTCGCCGATGAACATAATCTGTGCATCGGCACTTCCTTCCCCGAGGACGGGGTTACTATGTTCCCATAATGGACAGCCTTTCCATGCTTTTAATTTTTCCTGAAGTTGGTCAAGTGTAAGGTTCATGAGTATCGGTTTTTGGTATCAGCAATATTCTTTTTCACCTGTTCTCGTAATTCCTTGTTCGACTCCGCCAGAATCTTGACCGCCGCAAGGGCGGCATTTTTTGGATTAAGGATCGTCATGACGGGGACATAGGACGGCATGCGGAGACTGGAATGAATATCCGCAAGGTACTCTTGTTCGTTTTTGTGAGGCGGACAGTTGATGACCGGATGGAGTGAACTCCCAGCCACTACACCGGCAAGACCATTGCTTAATCCAACCACGGTGATCACCACCTGTGGCTGTAGATCTTTATTTAATTTCTCGATGATCGAAACGACTTTTTCGGGGACTTTGTGAGCAGAAGCAATGATGATATTGGATGGAATATCGAAGCCTGTGAGAACAGCAGAAATTTTTTCTGCATGAGGCTTATCGTTCTCGGATCCAAGGAGGATGGTTACTTGCACAAAGACAGTATAAGGGCATGTCATGGTGAGCCCGACGAACCATGACATATCTGAAGTTGACAAAATATAATTTTAATTCAAAATATACTACTTTATGTCTGACTCCTCGCCAGAGGCGCGTTCCAATGTTGATGTTTGGCTCGATACAGCGGTGGATACGGTACAAAAAAGTCCGCCTACCGAATTGACGCGTGAGGTCTTTCGTCGTGCTCTTACTCGTGCCACGAATAATATAACGCTGGAACAATTGGAACTCGAGCAAGCAGCCATGAAACGAGATGAACGTGTTTTAGATCACTCGATCTCCCTTGCAGCACTTCTTAAGGAATATGATCCTGATCGATCCCGTGATCTCTGTGCGGCACTGTGTATTCGTGCGGGATCCGAAGGCGATCCTGTTCCTCTGTCTCATGGCCATCGCACACAGACACTCCGATGGATACTCGGAGATAAACGGTTTGAGCAGTGGCGGAAAAAGTTTGGATACAACCACAAGAAGTATCTGCGGCGGTTAGAGACTATTCTCGAAAGAAGTGAACATATTCGTTCCAAGCTCCTCTTGGCACTTGATCAATGTTCCACGATGCCGACAGAGTTTTTGGCAGGGGCTATTGCGCGGCAGGGTTGGGTGCATCTTGCCGAGGAGGCACGTGAAATTACGGATCATGAATGCTGGCAGCGTCAGGTAAAAGACGCGATCAATGATGAAATTGTTGCCAGTACGCGAGACAACGCAGCATCGACTTTGGAACAAATTGCGCGGAAGCATGAGGGCATCGCGAAACGGACGAAGAATGCCGCCACCCGTCAAAAACATATTACTGCGGCGGTGCCTTTTCGCACTTTGGCGAAGTTGAGTCGCGATTCTGGGACGACGATCCGAAAAAATGCATCCGACGTACAAAAACGTGCGCAGGAGTATTTTTTAGCGCATCCGGATGCTCCCCCCGTGCGAAAACTCATGGATATGATCGACTGTCACGGATGGCAAAAACGTTTGGATGAGACGCGCAGTGAGGGGCATGCAACACGTCTTGGCGCTCTCCAAAAACAGCTCGCACTCGACGTATTCTTCCACGTGGAGCGGATGGAGAGCGGACGAAGAGAAACAGTCTCCAGTGCAGACGAAAATCGGAATGGAACTGCAGATTATATCCGGGGATTCCCGACCGAAATTGTGAATCGCAAAGAGGGATCATGCTTTGGGGGTCTGTGGCTGATTGCGTCCTTGCTCCTCAAGTGCGGGATCCGGCCGGAGGAGTTACGTTTTTGTCATATCAATAAAGATGCGGATGGACAAATAGGAGTACATGCAGCACTTCTTCTTCTGACCGAAGATAAAGAGGTGCTCATCATTGATTTCGGTTTTAATATCTGCGGACGGGAACTGCGTCTCTGCGGAACGAACTCCGAAGTGACAATGCTGGAAATGCGGAATCTCTTGGATGGTTCCCGGACCCAACCGGTGATCTGGAACGCCGATCCGTATTTTACGCAGCGTTGGAAGTACCCGCAGTCGATGATCGTGATGCCCGTCTTTGAAGGGTTTGCCCATGTACATCTCTGGCATACGGGGATCGAATTCCTCCATGAGGGGAAAGATCAAGAAGCAGAAGAAGCCTTTCGTGTCGCACGGTCTCTGTGTCCGCAAAATCCCGATGTGCTCTATTACCTTGGACTGGTTGCGAGCAAAAAGGGCGATCAAAAATCTGCCAAACAATATTTCCAAGAGGCACTCTCCATATTCCCGGGACATCTCCGCAGTCACCATGCATTGGGGAAGATCGCCCTCCTTGAAGGAAACGAGACAGAAGCCCTGCGGCGATTGAGTATCGTGACGAAGGACGAGAGTGGTATCTGGGGGGATGATGCGTTCAAAAAAGAGGCTGTTGAGTATATTGTGGCCTATTACAAAGCTCATCCCGAAGAGGCGCAGGAGCCATTGACATACCAAATATAGGTTGTAAAGTGTGCGGGTCGGTTTTTTGTAGTATCGGTAGTGCTGTGTTCCTGAAAGGAGGAGTCATGAACGCCAGGCGTCGTAAGAGGAATCGGCAGAAGCTGAAGGCTCAGCCGCCGCAGGCACCCAATTCTCCGGAGGCCCCGAAGGGCGGTGGTAGTGGCGCGAGCATCTCCGGGCGCAATGCCCCGACGACGTGGAGCTAACCACGCTCTCACGTCCCGCCAAGGCCGGCTCTCGTACTCACGAGAGCTGGCCGGTTTTGTTTTTGGGAGAGGAATGTACGTGTGAATCGAATGGTGGAGCTGAGGGGACTTGAACCCCTGACCTTCTGCATGCCATGCAGACGCTCTAGCCAGCTGAGCTACAGCCCCACAGGTGAATTGTAGACGAACAAGGAGCAAAGCGACGACGTGAGTCACAAGATCCTGTGCCCTCCGAAGCCTTGTGCGAAGGAGGGCAGTCCTCCTTCGCTCCTACGGAGCTACGGAGGACATAGTATCTGCGGATTCATCCTGCGTGCTTCGCACTTGGATTCATCTCGCATTCAACTATGGTGCGCCCGGTGGGATTTGAACCCACGACCCCCAGCTCCGCAAGCTGATGCTCTATCCAGGCTGAGCTACAGGCGCACGTAAGCAAGGGTAGCAAATGATATACTCGCTTGCTATGGATCGTAGGCATGTTTCTTCCGAAAATTCTGAAGATACTCAATGGTTCTTTGCTGATGCCGAAGCGCCGAAGGCGGTTGCAGCGGTGGTGCATGGACTCAATATGCGTCCCAGCAAAATGGGCGATATTGTTGAGGAGCTGCGTAAAGCGCAGGTTGATGTTCTCCGCGTTGCGCTTACAGGACATCGAGGGAAGGAGGGGGAGATCAAGACGGTGACACGCGACGTATGGCTTGATGATATGGCCGATGCGTACTGGACAGTATCAGATCGTGCATGCGCTTTTGATGCCCCCAAATATTTTGTTGGTTACTCTCTCGGGGGACTCTTACAGGTGGATCTCATGCAAGAGCAAAAACATATGCGCTACGACCGGATGGCACTTTTTGCGCCAGCATTACGTTTACGAAATAAAACGCATATGCTCAGAATGTTGACCAAGTGGATGCCGCGGACATGGAAGATCCCCAGTCTCAATTCCTTCCCCGGATACTTTATCAATCATGGTTTGTCCGCAGCCGCATATCATGCAGTTTTTGATTCTTATGCCTCCGTATCAAGTCATGAGGCTCTCAAAATAGCGGGCGACATCCCCACTAAAGTTTTCATTCATCCACGGGATGAACTGGTGAGTGCCGCCGGTCTTACAGAGATTGTTGATCAGTGTCCATCATGGTCGATCGATCCGGTAGAACGTGTTCGCGATTCGACTCGTTATGGTATTTTTCATCTCATTACGGATCAAAAAGCACTGGGAGATGAGGAATGGAATCGCGTGACTTTAAGCATGCAGCAGCATTTTTTGAGCTGATGTACGGATCTTCATTAAAAACTGGTCCTTTTTGGACCTTGCATATATTTACATATTAGTGTATTATATTAAAGTATCTTTTCTCCAAAAGTTATGAACGATTCATTGGAAGATCAGCAAAGCCAGCCGTTTGAGCTGAGCCAGGAGGTCGTGATTGCATATCCCGAACTGGCGGCTATAGAGGGTGAGCTTCCCGATGATATAAAATCAGCTCTAAGTGTCATATATATGAACAATAGGGCGACTGGTAGCTTCGTTCAAAATGTGCGTGATGACAAGCCTACGGGTGACATTGGGTACCAATTGGATTTGGTTAAGCAAACTATTGATACACTCCGCAGATCGCCCTTTGCCTCAAGGCTCACTGCGTTTATCGCTAATGAGGAAAAAATTCTTCAGCAGAACAAAGCAGCATCGGCGCAAGTGATTGGAAACAAGGAGCGGGGAGATGATGGTGTCTATCGGTAATTGGTCGTTATTTTAGGATCGCCTTTTCGACACTGCGAATGGATTCCTCCAATCGTCCCTCCTTATTGAGGATTTGGACATCACAGAGTTTGGCATAGGTCATTTCACTGTCCATGCTCTTTATCCGGCGCTTTAGCTCGTCATCGGAGATCGGCGCACGATGGGTGATGCGGCCAATCAGTTGTTCCCTGTTTTCCGGCAGGATGAAGATGGATTGCAGTTTGTAGGGAGCAGAATGGCCTGAAAATTTTTGGTGATTGCGGATACTCTCAAATCCCTGCACATCGACTTCCCGGACAACGGTTTTGCCGTCTTCGATGGCGGGAAGAATCTCCTTGAGGAGCGTCCCGTACCAGGCACCATTGTGAATCTTTGCACACTCGAGGAAGGCTCCCTCTGCACGAATTTTTTCGAATTCTTGGTCGTTCACAAAGTGGTAGATGGCATCCGTTTCCCCTTGTCGTCGCAAGCGGGTAGTCGCGGAACGGGGAAAGTGAAATTCTGGGTGTTTCTTTTTGAGTGATTTAAATATCACGCTTTTCCCCACTCCGGAAGGGCCAATGATCAGTACGAGTTTCCCTTTCATATCCATTGAGCATTCTATCATTTTTTGCTATACTATTAAGATTTGCTCATTCAAAACGTCGCCTGTCTTATTAGGCAGGGAGAGGGGAGAAGTGACAGCATGTCGCGTCTGGATGGGGAGGCCTTACCGCTTTTCTTTCCCAGGGGTGCATGACCCTTCCTAAAGTGCTTCACTTCGGGATCCGTGCCTTACGGCGCGGAAAGTCACTTCTCTCCTCTCTCTGTCTTAAAAACAAACACACATGCGTTTTCTCTTTTCGCTAAAAAAAGAGCCGGCCTTGGATCAGGCGCTGTCATACAAACACAGATTGATCTTTCTACTATAAGACAGGGAGGAAGGGCACTTGTTCTCCGTCAAAAGAAAACAGGTGCCCATTTTTATGTCTACGTGTAGAGTACCTTACGTGCGTCCGACAATCGCCATTTTATACGTAGGAGGGTCCATCGGTATGGTGGCCAACAAACGAACGGGGCGTATTGAACCGATTGAGTCTCTGGGAGAAATCCATCGGGCATTGCCCGATGTTCAACGGGAAGTAAAACTCGAATTTCACTCTATTGCGAATGTGGGTTCGTCTGAAGTGACTCCCGAACACTGGATAGAACTTACGAACAAAATCGAACAACTTTATGCAAACGTTGATGGGTTTGTGATCATCCACGGGACAAATACCATGAGTTATACCGCTGCCGCGCTGAGTTTTGCACTCCAAAATTTAAGTAAGCCTGTTGTCCTCACCGGGGCGCTGATTCCGATCAATGATATCGCGAGTGATGGGCGGATGAATCTGGTGTTTGCTATCCGTGCAGCTCAATTGGATATTGCCGAAGTGTGCATCGTTTTGGGGTCGCGGGTACTGCGAGGGAATCGTGCCAAAAAGGTGGAGCAATCCTTCCTCCAGACATTTGATAGTCCGCTCTTCCCTCCACTGGCGGAATTTAATCTCGATGTGTACCTGCATCCTTGGCGCACGGTTCGCCGCAAACGTCGACCGAACTTTCGGTCTACGTTTGATACCAATGTGACGTCGATCACGCTCCATCCGGGGATGCCGATAACCTATCTCGAGAGTATTCTCGATAGCTATCCGCATGGAATTGTGATCCGGGCGTATGGACTCGGGATGCTCCCGGAGGAGCTTTTCCCGTGGCTTCGTCGTGCCAAAGAAGAGGGGATTGCCATTGTGGTCACATCACAGATGACGCGGGGACGGATTGATCTCCATCACTTTCGCAAACAACTGACTCTGGAAAAACTCGGGGTGATTTCGGGGAAGAATATGACCTATGAGGCAGCGGTCACCAAACTCATGTGGGTTTTGGGACAGACACACAATCACCGAAGAGTTCGCGAACTCATGGAACGAAATCTTGTCGGGGAGTTGGACGATTAAATCATCCGTGATCCGCTCGTGGGGCCAGATGCGGAGGAGTACCTTCGGTCATCCATGCGATAAGCTCGGGACGTATCTGTTCAAATACGTTGAGCTCTTGAGACTCGGGAGAGGGGACGACCGGAGAGGAGGAATCGGAGAATGAAGGTATATCAGTTTCCATGCGGCCAGTATTGTCGAAAAATAATTCCTTTCCATAAGGACAGAGAACGAAGTCGTAGATCATTGATTTCTCTTTATTGGTAGGCCATTTTTTCGATGTTTACGATCCTTCCCCTTGCGCTTCATTCCCGCCAATCATCCTCATCCTCCGGGTACTTTTGGCTTTGTTTGTCGATGAGTTTGCGGCCCACAATCGATCCGATGGCGCCGCCGATGATGAGACCGACAATGATCTTGCGGAGCAGATGATCTTTGGGACGTGAGCGTGAGCGGCGGAAGAACCACCACATAGTAGGAGCATCATACCACAGAATTATTGCTCAATCTCGGGATATGACCTTAAGTGGGCCCACACGATTGTTTGCACCTCTTTCAGTTTTTCCGGACTGCGCGCCTCTATACACACTGATAAACAGGGAGAGGTATTGCTTTGGCGGATCCCTGCCCACGCACCTTCTCCAAAATCAATGCGGACTCCATCAAGGGAATTCACCGGATAGGTTTTTGCAAAGTGCTTGGTAATGGACATCACGATACGGGTTTTCTGTTCGTCAGGGCAGTGCGGGCGGGATTCGGGAGCTTGGAAGACACGCGGGAATTGATCGCATAATATGGAGATCGGAGATTTTGCCCCTGAGAGAATTTTGAGAATGGTGAGTCCCGCCACCATTGCATCGTCGAAGTGGAAGTAATTCTCAAAGCAGAAGAAGTGCCCCGATTGCTCGCCCCCAAGGAGCGCACCATGCGTTTCCATTGAATGTTCGACAAACGCATGTCCTACTTTTTCCATGACGGGTTTTCCGCCCCACTGTGTTATTTCGGACTCGAGGATGCTGGACGAACTCACAGTGAAGACGATCGGGGAACCCGGATGACGCGAGAGATGATCATGCGCGAGGAGTAAGAGAGTCTCGTCGGCTGTTCGAATTTTTCCTGTTTCATCCACAATCCCAAGACGGTCGCCGTCTCCATCGAATGCGAGTCCGATGTCAGAGTGCGATTCTGTGACAGTTTTTTGAAGATCTTTGAGGGTGTCCCACTTACTCGGATCGGCTGCGTGGTTTGGGAAGGTGCCATCCGGTTCGATGAAGAGTTCCGTGACGGTGCAGCCGATATTTTTTAGAATTTGGACATATGCCGGACCGGCCACTCCATTTCCCCCATCAATGACGACATGCAATCCTTTCCCTACTCCTTTAAATACCGCAGTCAGATGTTTAATGTAAGGAGTGATGGCATCGAAGGGTACCCTCCCCATTGGGGGGGGATGAAGGGGGGGGGAGTTTGCCGGGAGAGGGTTGTGTTCAATGGTTTTCCGCAATTCCTGAATCTCTTCCCCACAAAACGCCACTGCCTCCCGCATCTGCAACTTTAGGCCGTTATCGTCTTTATGATTATGACTGGCGGTTATTTGGATGGAACCGTCGAGTTTTTGGGTGCAGACGGTAAAGTAGTTGGTCGGAGAGGGGATTTGACCAAGAGTCCATACCTGACATCCGGCAGTGAGTAATCCTTCAATAATGGCCTTTTCGAACTGTGGGCTATGCGTCCGTGCATCCCGTCCGACTCCGATTTTGGGGTATTCCAATTGATAGCGCTTGGCCAATTCTTGTCCAAACGCGTACGCGATCTGCCGGCAGGCATCCTCGGTAACTTCCGTAAAAGCTTTTCCCCGAATATCGTATGCCCTGAAGATCCGTGGATCGATTGTGCTCATACGACTACGCTAGCACAGTGAAGAAATTTCTGCAGATCGTTGGTATTCTCAATGTGACGCCCGATTCGTACTACGACGGAGGGCAGTATGTTTCTATTGACTCTGCGGTACAGAAAGTCGGACGTATGCTCGACGATGGAGCGGATTGGATTGAGGTCGGCGGAGAATCAACAGGACCACATTCGAGCAGTGTGTCAGTGGAAGACGAATTGGATCGTACCATCCCGGTCATCAAGGCGATTCGTAAGAATTTTCCCAAAGCAAATATATCCATTGATTCCTATAAACCCGAGGTGGCCCGTGCTGCCATCGACGCAGGGGCAATGATGATCAACGACATCACTGCAGGGAGGTGGCTTCCCCTGGAGGAGCACCTCCCCCATAGGGGGAGGATAAAGGAGGGGGGGTCGGAGATCATGTTTAACATCATCAAAGATACGAATGCTCAATTAGTTCTCATGTATTCAAAAGATAGTTCCCCGCGTACCACTATAAAGGACGTTCAATACGACGATGTCCTTAAAACCGTAAAAGAATGTTTAAAAGAAAGAAGGGATGCAGCAATTTCTGCAGGAATTTCTCCGGAGAGGATCATCCTCGATCCGGGGATGGGGCATTTTGTTTCGAGTGATCCGAAGTATTCATTAGAACTCATCGCGCGACTGTCGGAACTTCAGGAACTTGGCTGTCCTATCCTCCTTAGTCCGTCGCGCAAATCCTTTCTTGCCGGTTTGGAGAATCTGAACGCAGGGGATCGGTTGCCGGGAACAATTGCCGCATCCGCCATTGCTGTACTCCATGGCGCATCCTATATCCGCACACATGATGTAAAAGAGGTACGGAGGGGGTGCGAGGTTGCTTCTGTGATTAGGGAAAATCTGAAAAAAACATACAAAACACATACACGTCATCCTGAGTAGCCCCGCGCATGCGGGGCGTATCGAAGGACCATAAACGAATATTCCTTTGATGATGCTTCGAGACGTCGCTTCGCAAGCGAAGCTCCTCCTCAGCATGACATGTTTTCACTGTCTCGAAGGATGGTTTTCAGCTTTTCCTTAGAACACCGTCGCAATCACGAGGTTCGCGAGTGCAAGACTTGCGACGATCACGAGAAGACCGACTCCGACCCGGATGATGAGGCTTTTCCCCCGACCGAATTGTTCTTCGTTCCCGGCGCTCGTGATCATGAGCATTCCCGCATAAATCCCAACGGCCACTGCCGCAGCTCCGATAAAGATCAGGATTTGGTTAAACACTCCGAGAATACCTAGAAGGGCGTTGCCCACTACAGGTGTACCGATACTGGTTCCTGTGGCAGTGAGCCCGACGGACGACTTGATCCATCCCTGGAAGACAATAATGGCGCATCCTCCAAGGACCGAAAAAACCGTTCGTTTAAGTTGCGATACTCCTTCCTCACTCCCGTAGCTTACAACGGCCCGGATGCCGCTGATGACAATCATAAGGATCGCAGTTGTGGCGACGAGCACCTGTGCCCAGGCGATGATTCCATAGAGTTCTGCCGAGATCACGAACCCGCCGCCGCCTCCTCCCCACGATGTCGGTCTAATGGCGGTAACGAGAGTAGGGGCGAGGTTCACGAGCATGATGGCAGCGATGGATCCCGCAATGACGCGTTTGCTCTTTTCCATCTGTTCCTCCGCGGATCGGTAGATGAGACGGAGTCCGGAGCGAATAATCATCAGAATGGCGATGGTACTGACGATCGCCCGAAATCCGTTATAGAGTGTTTGAGCGATCCCGTAGATGCCCGATGCTCCGGGACCTCCTCCAAAACCTGACACGAGTTGTCCACCCGAAACCTGATTGGCGATGTTGCTCAGTTGTGCGGAGGCGTTCTCGATGAAGATGCCGAAAAGGGCGATAAGAAAAGAATACATTTACATGGTGAGGACGTATTTCACGAGGGAGTACGATGCGAGCACGACCACGATGGCAATCACGGCCCCGCGGATAATGGTTTTTGCCTGGTCTTTCATACTTTCGTCAACGGAGAGAACGAGCATTCCTCCTCCGATAACAATCGCAATGACGGCCAATAATCCGAATATTGCGAGAGCAAAACTTGCGATCCCTGCAATTTCGGCGGAGAGGATTCCCGAACCTGCCGGTGGTTGCATCGCAGAGATCACCACCTCGGCCAGGAGAATCATGGCAACACCGACAAGAGTGTAAAAGAATTGTTTCTTCTGTTTTTCCATTTCTCCTTCCGCGCCCTGAAGCGCAATCAAGCGGAATCCCTGAACAAAGATAGCCACCGTTACGAGTGCGGAGACCATGGCTTTGAGATAAATAATCGTATCAATGATGGCAGTTTTAATGGGGCCGGGATTAACCAGCGTACTCCCGGCTGCCCCCGGTCCCACACCAAACGAATTGACAATAAATGTTGCAAAGGCGACGACTGCCCCTCCAAAAATCGCGTATTCGTATGCTTGTTTTGCTTCCGTTACGGTCGCTTCTTCGCCGCTTTCGAGGAGGAGTTGCAGAGCGTACCAAAAGAACATCACGAGGGCGAGTGCGAGGAAGATCGTTTGGAACATGGGGAAGATATTCGAGATGAGGAAGGTCTGGAGCCCTGCTACCCCCCCTCCGCCGACTGGGCCGATGTTTGTTGAACTCAGTACTCCCTGTTGGATTTCCTGGATGAACTGAGCAGCCGCTTTTTGTGGGAGAAGTGCAAAAAACCACATAAATCATCCTATTGTACCACTCATACTCCGTTGGTACAATCCTTACAGCGATGCATGAGACTCTCGTCCGTTCCCGGCCTATCGTATTGAGCGCTTCCACGGAGGCGCAAGTGTATGGACTTTTTGCGTTGGCTATGGGACTAACGGTGCTTGGAGTGTATGGAGGAATGCAATTTTTTACGGTGCTCTTTGGATCGGGGTTGGTATGGCTGCTCGTTATTGCAGAATTTGGGATCATCCTGACTTCGGGACTTTGGATGGAACGCTCTCCCCTTAATTATGTTCTCTTTGGGATATTCCCGTTTCTTTCGGGTCTGACGATCACCCCGTTCATCGTCCATGTGCTTACGGGGTATGCCAATGGAGGAGCAATCCTCATCAATGCTCTTCTTTCGACGATGTTCATGGGGCTCGCTGCATGTGTATTTGCACGGACCACGACATGGGATCTGGGGGTGATGGGGCGAGCGTTGTTTTTTGCACTGCTTGGTCTTGTCGGGTTTGCATTACTCCAGATCTTTATTCCGGCACTCCGGGTAGCGCAAGTTGAACTACTCTTCTCGGGAGCAGGTGTCGTTATTTTCGGGCTCTTTACTGCGTACGATCTCCAACGTATCCAGATGCTGGGAGCTCGCGGATTAAACCCATTCCTCCTTGCGCTTAGTCTGTATCTCGATATTTTTAACTTGTTTTTGTACATTCTTCGCTTCATGATCGCCCTCTCCGGCGACCGTCGTTAAATTACCTGCCTACCTGCCTACCTGCCTACTTTCCTACCTGCCTAATCGCCTAGTCCATGTCCAAGCGTCCCACCCCCAAAAAGCGGCGATCCAAGAGTCAAACACGGACTCAACATTCTGCATTTATGCAGCGTGAGCGGCGTCGTTTGACGAATCTTCGCAATTCCCCTTATGCGGTGATCGCAACAAAGAAGGATGATGGGGATAAAGCAATCGAAAAGGTGACACGCATTAAGGCGTAATTTTCCACTTCTTCACCTTCAAGGCTTTTTTAGCGGCATCCTGTTCGGCGCGTTGTTTGCTATTGCCGTGACCGTCGGCAATTTTTTCATCGTTGATAAACACAGCACAGAGGAAGTGCTTATCATGATCCGGACCGGACTCACTCAGTGCTTTGTAGTGCGGAGTAACCCCGTAATGTTCTTGTGCTTGTTCCTGGAAGACACTTTTCTCATCGCGATCCTTCCCCTCTGCAATTAGGTCCTTTAATCGTACAAAAATAAATCGTTCACAGAAGGTGCATGCCATTTGAAACCCCTGATCGACATAGATTGCTCCGATAAGAGCCTCGAGAGCGTTGGCGAGGGTGGAGACTTTTTCGCGGCCGCCGTTTGCCTCTTCTCCCCGACTCATGCAGAGATATTCCCCGAGTTTTATCGTTCGCGCGACGTGAGCCAGTTGTTCTCCCTGGACAAGGGCCGAACGCCAGTTGGTCAGTTCCCCTTCCGGTCGATCCGAACTGCGAAAAAGGTGATCGGTTACCGAAAGTTCCAGTACGGCATCTCCCAAAAATTCGAGTCGCTCATTATTGCCATGGGCGCGGCTTTCGCGGACCGCACTTCGGTGAGTGAGGGCTTGGGCAAGGAGGTCTTTTTTGTGAAAGGTAACCCCAATGATGCGTTCGAGCGGGAGGAACGACTTTTGTACCATAGATTGAAGTGTACCTTACGGTTTTCGATGGGCAATCGCATTGAGGACGCCGTTGACGAATTTTCCGCTTTCTTCATTTCCATATTCTTTGGCGATCTCGATGGCTTCGTTGATGATGACCGCTGGGGGCGCATCATTGCTGTGCAAAAGTTCGAAGCCCCCGATCAGGAGCACGCAGCGGGAAATAGGATCCATGCGTTCGGGAGACCATGCCGGCGCATACGTCGTGATGATATCGCGGATGTGCGGTTCGTGTTCGAGGATCCCCGCAAGGAGAGAGCAGGCAAAGTCCTGATCGATATCTCCGATCTCCGAAGCATCGTAGGCAAGCATCGTCAGGGGGTCCGTGTCCGGATGACGTTCACGTTCGAAGAGAACTTGCATCACGGCGATCCGGGAGAGGTGTCTGCGGCGCGCCATTTACTTCATTTTAATCTCAATATCGACCCCCGAGGGGAGGCTTAAGTCCTGAAGACTTTCAACTGTTTTAAAGGTGGTTTCGGTCAAATCAATGAGCCGACGATGGGTACGCATCTCAAACTGATCCCGTGCATTTTTATGCACAAAGGTAGAGCGATTCACGGTAAATTTGCGAATACGGGTCGGGAGGGGGATCGGACCGTGAACTACGGCGCCGCTGCGGAGAGCCGAATCCAGGATTTTGGCCGCCGCTTCGTCAAGGACGTTGTGATCAAAAGCGCTTAAGCGGATACGGATACCTCCTGAGGGAGCAGCGCTGCCTCCTTTGGATGCCTTTTTCTTGTCTTGAGGAGTTGGAGAGGGAGCGGATTTTTTGGAGGTCTTCTTACGGGGCGGCATAGGGAACAAAGGAGAAGAGAAAGAACAAGAAGAGACTGGGCTCTCTGCGAACTATTTGAGAATCTTGGTCACCACGCCGGCGCCGACGGTGCGACCTCCTTCACGAATGGCGAAGCGGGTACCTTGATCGAGCGCAATCGGGGCGCCAAGTTGGACGACAAACTTTACGTTATCACCCGGCATCACCATCTCGACATTTTCGGGGAGAGTGACCGATCCGGTAACGTCCGTTGTGCGGATGTAAAATTGGGGCTTGTATCCTTTGAAGAACGGCGTGTGCCGTCCACCTTCTTCTTTGGTAAGGACGTACACTTCAGCCTCAAAATCCGTATGAGGGGTGATGGAACCGGGCTTGGCAATGACCTGACCCCGCTGGATGTCATCGCGCTCAATCCCACGGAGCAAGAGTCCTACGTTATCCCCGGCCAGTCCTTCGTCGAGGAGTTTGTGGAACATCTCCACACCGGTGACCACCGTTTTGCGGGTCTCACGGATCCCGACAATTTCGACTTCTTCATTGACTTTAACTTTCCCTTGGTCGATACGTCCTGTTGCAACAGTTCCTCGTCCTTTAATAGAGAAGACATCTTCGACAGACATGAGGAACGGTTTGGTGAGCGGGCGATCAGGGAGAGGGATGCTTTCGTCGAGTGTACTCAAGAGTTCCTTGAGTTTTTCAATTTCTGCCTTATCTCCCTCGAGTGCTTTAAGAGCCGATCCTTTGATGATGGGAGTTTTGTCTCCGGGGAATCCATATTTGTTGAGGAGTTCGCGAATCTCGACTTCGACGAGTTCCACAAGTTCGGGGTCCTTCACCATATCCATTTTATTGAGGTAGACCACGATGTGGGGGACGTTCACCTGACGGGCAAGAAGAATGTGCTCGCGGGTCTGGGGCATGGGGCCGTCGGCGGCCGAAACAACAAGGATCGCGCCATCCATTTGAGCGGCTCCGGTGATCATATTTTTTACGTAGTCGGCATGACCTGGGCAGTCAACGTGCGCGTAGTGGCGCTTTGTGGATTCGTATTCCACATGCGATGTATTGATGGTAATCCCGCGTTCTTTCTCTTCGGGAGCACAGTCAATCGCTGCATAGTCTTTCTTCTCACCCTCGGGAGAAAAGTTCATGGAGAGAGCGGCAGTCAACGTCGTCTTCCCATGGTCGACGTGACCGATGGTCCCAACGTTGATATGCGGCTTGCTCCGGTCGAATTTCTTGGCTTCTGCCATAAAAAAGAGGGGGAAACCAGTAATAACGTATTGCCGGAAAATTCTAGGGGAAGTTTAAGGGGAGTCAAGGGGGAAACCGATGATAGAATGGTGTTTGTGATCGCAAAAACACGCCTTCGTGGGTTTACCGATAAAATCTGGTCATGGTATACCCATCATAAGCGGATGCTGCCGTGGCGGGATCTTTGGCATGAATCCGAAGGAATGCGTGCGTACAAGGTATTGGTATCAGAGGTGATGCTTCAACAGACGCAGGTTCCTCGGGTGATGGTTCTGTTTCCGCAATTTTTGGAAAAGTTTCCGACGATGGGGGATTTGGCAAAAGCATCGAATAAAGAAGTGGTCTTCGCGTGGAGAGGATTGGGCTATAACAGGAGAGCATTGATGTTGAGAGATGCGGCACGAACGATTGACTCAATCAGATTTCCTAAAACTGTGGATAAACTTCTAAAGATTCCGGGGATTGGTCCCTACACGGCGGCGGCGATAAGGAACTTTGCGTTTAACATTCCCACACCGTGTCTTGATACCAATATCCGTCGCGTGCTCCATCGTGCTTTTATCGGACCGGAACGTTCGGATGGAACATGGAAAAAGAGCGACTGCGCCCTTTTGTCTCTTGCCAGAGAGGTGCTGCAGATTGCAGTGAGTGAGTATCCGCGATCAGTTGTTCAGTATCCGGCAGCCGATTGGCATCACGCGTTGATGGATTATGGATCACTGAAGGAAAAAGCCGTGAAAATTTCGAGAAATACTCGCACAGAACCGGGGCGTACTGTCGGGTCGCGATATATCCCCAATCGCATTTTTCGTGGGAAGATCATTGAGGTATTGCGAGATCAAACGCGTGGGGTTTCGTTATCGGAGATGGGGAAGTATATTTGTTCCGATTGGGATAGGAGAGTCCACCAGGAATGGTTAACGACCATTCTGGAGAAGTTAAAAAAAGATGCGTTGATTTCTGAACAAAAAGGAACATATATATTGAAAGATTAGTAGGAGAATCGCTTGCGCACCCCTCCCTGGAGGGAGGGGAAGGGCACGTCGGTCGCGACCGACGTGCCAGGGGAGGGGGTAAGACGGATTTGTTTGTATTGCAGACCACACCGACCCCCCCTCCTTCATCCTCCCCCTCAAGGGGGAGGTGACTCCGCAAACCTCTTCCTACGTTCCCGGCACCACTCCTCCCGTTCCCGGGAGGATCCCACCCGTGAGGTGGGGGCTGGGGAGGGATTTTCCTCCAGCATGAAATTGTCCGCGAGATCGCAATATATCGGTGCGGTCTTGTCGCAGATTCCAATCAGGATCAATAAAGTGCGCCTTCGTCCCGAAGGTGGCGATTTGGTAGAGAGCAACGATCATGTCGTTACGGGAAAGAAGTTCTTCGGGTAAAAGGACATTGGTATTCAAGCGTTCGGGGAAGAGGTGGTAGTGCCAAGCGGTACCGGCAAACGGAGTGAACCATGATCCTGCATGGAAGTCGGTAAAGCGATGGGGGAGCGAAAGAGGAAGTTCGAATGCATTGGTGGCCATCTTGATGAATTCTGCGGTGGTAATCCCACGGGCAGGGCGGAAGGAACCATCCGGATATCCATCGAGGATCCCCTTTTCGCGCGCGGCAAGGACGAAGGGGGTAAACCATTCGCTCTGTGGGACGTCCGAGAAGGGGTTCGGGAGATCCTCATTGAAGGACAAACCTGCGGCGAGGACGAGGAGTTTTGCTGCCTCGGCACGATTCACGATCGATGATCCCCGAAAGGTTCCGTCCGGAAATCCCTGGAGAAAGTCCCGGTGAGCGAAGTACAGCGTGGCATGACCTGCAAGAGACTTTTGATCGATATCGGAGAACGGAAGATTGATAGCGGCATTCCAGTGCGATGTGTAATTTGCAGTAAGGATCAGGAGAAGGATCGCAAGGAGAGAGGCGCAGATGAGTGGGAGACGAGACATACAAGAGAGAGCATTAGCGGGCGGATTCTTCGATCCGTCGTTCACGGATCACATTGACTTTGATGATACCGGGGTACGTGAGTTCATTCTCAATGTTCTCAGCAATCGATTTGGCAAGTTTTTCCTGCTCAAGGTCGTTCACTTTTTTCGTATCAACATATACCCGTATCTCACGACCTGCAGAGACGGCGAAGGCGCGCTGAACCCCTTCAAATTTTTTGGTCAGTTCTTCAAGGTCCCGGAGACGTTTAAAGTAGGCCTCGATGGATTCTTTTCGCGCCCCGGGACGTGCACCGGAAAGCGCATCCACCGCTGCGACAACGAAGGCCTCGGGGGTGGCCATGGGGATATCTTCGTGGTGTGCGGCGACGCAATGAATGACCGGATCCCGGATCTTGAAACGTTTGCAAATCTCAACTCCGATCTCGACATGTGTCCCGATCACTTCGTGGTCGAGTGCTTTACCGATATCATGGAGGAGGCATCCTTCGAGGACAATCGTCGGATCGACTCCCAGTTCTTCCGCGAGCATGCGTCCGATATGCGCCATTTCGACGGAATGCTTGAGAATATTTTGACCGTAGCTTGTGCGGAAGCGGAGACGTCCGATGATCTTGAGGAGATCCGTAGGGTAGCCGGTAATATTGAGTTCATCGACGGCCCGTTTGCCGAACTCGAGCATCATTTTACCGACCTGCTCCTTCATTTTGCCGACGATTTCTTCGATGCGGGCGGGTTGGATGCGGCCATCCTGAATCAATTTTTCCATAGCAAGTTTTGCGACGTATCGACGGGCAAGGTCGAATCCCGAGAGCACGATGATCCCGGGAGTGTCATCGATGATAACGTCAACGCCGGTCGCCTGTTCGAAGGCGTTGATATTTCGCCCTTCTTTCCCGATGATTTTCCCTTTGATATCGTCCGAAGGGATCTGAACGGCGGTGGTTGTGGATTCGCTGGCGACTTCGGATGCAAAGCGCTGCATGGCCTGCGCCATAAGATCGCGGGCCCGATCTTCGACTGTTTGTTCAATTTCCTGCTCTTTTGCTTTGATGCGTTTGGCAAAAAATTCACCAAACTCCGCTTCTAATTCGTGGGCAAGTTGTTCTTTTGCCTGCTCCGTAGAAAGTTTGGCTACTTTTTCCAGAGCTTGGCGATGCGCGGAGCTTGCATCTTTGAGTTCGGTCTCCAGTTCTTTGACATGGGACTGGGATTTTTCGAGGTTCGTACGTTGGAGAGCGAGCTCCTGGACTTTTTGATCGAGACCGCGTTCTTTTTCTTCGAGTCGTACCTGATCTTTTTCGATTTTTCCGGTAAGTTCGCGAGCTTGCAATCGGGCATCGGCAAGGACTTCTTTGGCGGTTGCCTTAGCCTCCGCTTCGGCAGACCGAATGCGTGATTCGGAATCGGAAATCTTGGTTTTTAGGTCCCTGAGACGCCCTTCTTTTTCGTCAATTTCCTGCTGGAGAGAGCGACTGATAGTGGAACCTTTCGAGAAGAGGGATCGACCGAGGTATATGCCGAGAGCTCCCCCAATAGCGAGGGCGATAAGCGCGATAATATCCATGGTGACATAGGGGCAAAATTAAAAGGAATGACTGTTTCGTGATGGCTGAATAAAAACATCGATAGGAAGCATAGCACAGATTTTTTGAAAATCTATCGCTGCTTCATTACAATCAATCCTTTTTATGAAGATGACGTGGTTGATCATTATTGCACTCGTCGGATACGTACCTGATGCAATAGCCGCGGAAAATCTTTCAGTTGTGATTTCGGAAGTGATGTGGATGGGGTCCGATTTGAGTTCTGCGGATGAGTGGGTGGAGATTTTTGGCAACGAACCGATGTCGTTATCGGGATGGACATTAAGCCGGTTAAAAGATGAACAAGAAGAGACTATTATTCGGTTTGGCAATACATTTATTGGATCGGGGCAATACATTCTCATAAGTAATTACTCGGCAGATGAATCACGGTTGGCAGCGGATCCTCTTCTTGTGACAACAAACATGGTTCTTGCAAATACCAAGTTGCTGTTACGTCTTCGTGATCAAGAGGGAAATCTCATCGACAGCGCTGATGATGGGGTAGGGGATCCTTTTGCAGGTTCCAACACTGATCCCAAAGCAAGTATGGAACGTATTAGCCTGATTGGTTCGGGAGGATTAAAGAATAACTGGCAAGCTGCAATCCTTTCACTTGGTTTTGACAGTGGGACACTTATCTTTGGGACACCCGGGAACCCAAATAGTATTGTAGAAAATGAACAAATAAATGATTCAGAAATTCAATTAGAGTCCTTTAATAAGCTAAAAATTACAGAAGTATTATCAGATCCCGTAGGGAGCGATACCGATGGGGAATGGATTGAGATTGCGAATACCGGTTCGGGCGCTCTCAATATTGGAGGGCTTCTCCTCGGTGTAGGAGAGGGTGGAACATTTGTATTACCAGAGCGTTCTCTTGGATCGGGGGAATATTTGGCGTTGGATCGATCGGTCACCGGGTTATCCCTTCGTAATGCCGGGGATATTGTGCGTTTGCTCTATGGAGAGATGCTTATTGATTCTGTTGAGTATTCTGAACTACCCGAAGGAATTAGCTACGGTCGGCTGGGCGAAAGTTTTCAATCATTTTGTATACCGACAAAGGGGAAGGCTAATGCAGTTATTCTTCCTGATCCTGTTATTTCTGTTCAATCCGGTGAGACACATGCCCCCTTAAAAGTTACGATCAATCTGGAGGCGAGGGTTTCGAGTGGATCTTTAACATCTGCAAAATGCTCTTGGGATTACTCTGATGGATACACCAGTGACAGTTGCAACCCTCCGTCGCATACATTTCGGACGATTGGGAGATATGATATTCATCTTTCGGTAAAGGATTATTGTAGTAATACAGTGGAACGTATATTGGAGATAGAGGTCTTAGAAACAGGAGTGTATCAGGAGGCGTCTTACAATTTCGATGGGGCAGAATCTACATGTACCCCGTCGGTTTCGACAGGGACTGTGATCACTGACTTTATTCCAAATCCAGTGGGGTCGGACAAAGGAAGAGACCCCACGCCGCTCTCCGAAGCTTGCGAAGGAGAGCTCTGCGGGGTTGGAGAGTGGATTGAACTTAAGAATTCAAATTCATACTCGGCCAATCTCTGTGGGTGGGTATTGGATGATAGCGAGGGAGGGAGCAAGCCATTCCCATTAGATAGTGTGAGGATTGAACCGGGTGGACTACGACGACTTTCTATTCAGGAAACAAAGATTGCCCTCAATAACGGCGGAGATTCCGTCCGTCTGCTCTTTAACGGGAATCTTGTTCAAGAGATTGCATATTCAGAAATCCCCGAAGGACAATCTTATATGGATAGGAGTGAATTCGGAGCACCTCCCTCATTGGGGGAGGGTAGGGAGGGGGGAATTCCCTTTACCGGTACTATTCTCATTAATGAAGTTTACCCCGCCCCCCTTACCGGCGGAGAAGAATGGATCGAGCTCGTGAACCTCTCCGATGAATCGGTAGACCTGTCTGGTCTTTTGATTGATGATATTCAGGAGGGTGGGAGTAAACTTTGGGAGATCTCTGATGGAACGCTGGTCCCGGCTCATAGCTATATTATCTTTCGCAAAGAACAAACACATTTGGCGCTTAATAATGATGGAGATGAAGTGAATCTGTTTGGACCAGATGGTTTGACGATTGATTCTGTGACGTATCCCAAAATCAAGAGAGGATTATCCTTTAGTCGAAAAGGAAGCCGATGGTGTACCACAGAGATATCTACTCCTCTCAAAGAAAATATTTGCTCAGATTCCTTCTCTCTCAGGAGCACCTCCCCCATAGGGGGAGGATTAAGGAGGGGGGCTAAAGAATATGAAGAAAAATCATTATATGAAGCTCTAAAATCGAATTCACGATCAAATAATATATTCAATATTTTATCTCTTAAAACCATCTACCAACACATTCTCCTTAAATCACATTCAAAGCTTCCCGAAGTCACTTCTCCCTTCTTGGCCGAGGTCTTAGAGATGGCCGATCATCGAGATATCATGGTAAGTAAAAATACTCATGGTGACATGTGGGAATCCCTTCTTGTGGCCGTAAGTCTGTTGTCCGGTCTTTGGTTTGTATTCGGGGGAAGGAGCGTTTGACTAAATAATAAATAAATTGTATAATGATTGTGTATTTTCCTATTTTCTCTTTCTTGGGTATCACACACTCATCCCCTTCGTTCATTCCTGAGTGGCGACCTGCCCCGCGACAACCGGCGGATCCCGAGAGCTACCTCAAAAAGTTATTGGCTCATCACCCAGAGGATACGTACTACGGGCAATTGTTACGGGCCTTGTTCAATAGGCGGGGAGTGGATATGAAGATCTCTGTCTCTACATCCCCCACAGCTGCCCCCGCTCCGTTAGCAGAGTCCCCGATAGCAACACCAAAACCCGCAACTTCCGATGCAGCGAAGCCGCAAGGGGAAAAGAAAAAATCAGCATAAGAATCCATAACTCTCCCACATTGCCTCAAATGCGTTTTTTTGCTACAATAGATAGATTTACACACATATCTTTTGACTGCAGCCAACGTGCCAGATCCGAGCACTCAAATAGACTTCGAAGCCGGCGTGAGCGATCACGTCCGGTCGACGGCTGCAAGTGCAGAAGATGAGGTACTCCTCCAGCATCTGTTGGGTTTGCACATCCCACATAACGTTCCGGATGCACAGGTTGACCCTGTGGCTCTGCAAATGGCCCGTCAGGTGGCGATCCGTATTGCGGGGAATTTGGATGTTACCCGTCATGCTATTGATCAGGCACAACTCGAGGGTGTACTTAATCAGAATATTTCGGCAGCGCTCCGGAGAGTGGTCCCGGGGACACCCGGTCGCGTCGGTGTCGTGGCGGATACTGCCTATCATCAGCGCGTTCGGGCGATTGCAGAAGCAGTCCGCGAAAGTTTGCCCAAACAAGCTCTCCTCGATTATGTGCAGTATGGGTTACCGGCCGTGATCCATCAGAGTGAGAATGTCCCTGCTCATCATGTCAATATTCGTTGTGATATTGATGGTGCGCCGCGTCATCTCCAAATAGATATGCGTCATACGTTTTGGCGAGACCAGACGATTGGGAGTGTCACTGATTTACAAAAAGAACTCACGGGCAAATCTTTGAGTAGTCTCGGTATCCGTGATCTTGGGAGCCCCCCTCTAGCAGAGACGTACATTATCAAAAATACGAGGAAGAATATGGATGCACGGAGGATCACGAAAGCCAAAACGGATGTGATCGATCTTGATAAGAGTTATACGAATATTGATGGAACCGTGAATGTTGGAGGGCAGATGATTCAGGTCTCTATAAACACCGGGAACCTTGTAAAACATCGGATAGCTACTGCTCCTTTTCGTGGCGAGTTGGTTGCAAGTTTGAGCCGGGCGCAACTGAATGTTGCCTTGCAACAACATGCGGAACTGTGGGATTTCGTCACCACGGATCCGCCCGTCGGTCCTGCGACGCCCAATGCATCGTACGAAGTAGCAGAACTCCTTTGGGGTCGATTGCAAGGGAGTGCGTCTATGGCACCCACGCTTGCACTGAGCAAACAGAAGCTTTTAAAGCTTCATACAGAAGTAAGCGAGCAGCATCGATTCTTTACGCGACTGCGCACGGGGAGTGAAAATCATTCGGGTGCAGCGATCGCAGCGACGATCCTCATGCGATACAAAGATTTGCGGAACGTTCTTGGAACGACAACAAACATGCCAGAGCCAGAGAGAAAAAGGATTGAACAATTGATTGGGGGATTAGAAGGGATGTCACCACCTCTCGAATTTGGATGGGATCAATTAACTACAGATTTGGGTGCGATCAGTACGGTGCGCGGAACCGTTGGCACGTTAACGATCGGCACTGTTGTAACGGTGGCTTTTCTTGGACGTACAGAGACGATGACAGTTGCCGCTGCAGCGCCGACAAGGCCGGACCTTGGTGCGGTATATCAGTGGCTTGGCGGTTTTGAAAGAGAAGTACGTCAGCAGATCGAAGAATATCGAAAAATCGCTACAAAAATGTTACCCATTGTCCGAGCCTTGAGAAGTAATGGTGTTACGACGGGACCGCAAATACTCAATATGTTCGATGCGGCCGGTATACCGCAAACTGCCCAATTTGGGGCCAGTCTTGATATTCACAATCTTTGTGAAGAGGTTCGGAAAAGTATCGGTGGAGGAGGGTTGGATGGTGATAATGCTCAATATGCCGTGATCAAGGAATATTTACAGAAGTACCATGGAGCGACCGAGCAGGAGGCGAATGCCGCGACCAACTTTATCCGTGCACGCAGTTACGTTGATGCTGAACTTTCTTCTGCGGCAGAGGACTTATCCAATGAACTCTATGGAGAGCGGGTCTCGAGCGGGGAGCGTGCCGGTAATTGGTTTAAAAACTTGGGTAATCTTTCGAGGAATCCCGAGGCCAGGTCCCAAAAAATTCTTGCGGCGGTTGCACAGTCGTGCGGTGTCAGTATGACGGGAGAAGTCCCGCAGTGGCGGGCAACAAAGCGTCCTGATGCGTTGATCGTCGCATATTTTTCATTGAAAAAGTTACACGAGGGGACTGCCGGGTCGAAGGCAATTAAGCTCCAAAAGACAGATGCGTTCTTGAACGCGATGCGGGAGATCAGCAAAGCGCTCGTGACGCATCATGCCGTCGCATTGGTGCGGGATCTCGGACCGGGGGCGGGGGTGGATGCGAGCAAACAGGCGGCAATTATCAAAGACCCCACTAAGTCAGAACATGTGGCTCTCCTTCAGCAAATGCTTGAGGGGTCCGCGCCTGCCAAATACGACAAGCGGATTGAGCGTGCGATCGTGGCGGCCGATCGAGGAGTGGAGTGGGTGCGTCGGCGGTTTATCCTTGGTGAAGTCGGAGGTGAGAAGACGAAGATCTCTGTCGGGGGGTTGCTCCGTGGTGGCAAAGCAGTAGGCAAAGGTATCGGGAAAGGAATTGGTTGGGGAAGCAAACAACTTGGACATGCAGGGATGGCCGTCATCGTGAATCCCGTGGTTGGTGCTGCCAAAATGGGAGGACGAGCGATTGCAGCCCCGTTCAAGTTTGTGAAGAACAATCCCGGTACCGCAGTGGCTGCTGTTGCAGCAACATGGTTCCTTGGTCCCGTGGGACTCGTTGCGGTCGGTGTCTATCATCTTTCGCAGTCTTCGTCCAATAAAGCCCCATAAACTCTATGAATGCAATCACACTCCCCACCGGCCGTCCCGTTCCTCCTTCTTTTGGAGAAATTGTGGCCGAGGCGACGATGCATCTCCCTCCGATGACCCGTCCGCAGGATACTGCATTCCTCCGTGCGATGACGGAGGTTACCATCGACGGTTTCTGGCAACTCTTTATTGCAAAGTGTGCTCCGGAAGCAATTGCTGCCTTCCATGCGGCGGAGGATAAGGCTTTTGCAGAAGAGACTGCAGATGCCGTCCCGCTTGTTGAATGGTTTGAGACACATGCCAATTTTGGGATCGATGCGGCAGCCGACACAAAGGCAACCGAAGTGATGCAAGAACTGCGGGGTAAGCTCCCTGTCATATTCGAAAACGAATACCCGCTCTTTACCCCCGATGACGCTCTCGCCGCATGATGAATGATTTTTCTGTGAACGGCTCTCATAAGGAACGGAGACTCTGTTCCCTCTGTCCTCCCACCGGTGGACCGGCGGGGGGACCCGCCGAAGGATATGTCGATAAGGCAATAAGTTATGTACGGACAATGCCCGTGGTTGGCCCGTTGGTCACGCAGTTGTTTCCGGGTGAGCAACTGTCGAATCTTGCGAACGAAACAATGCTCCGTCTTGCAGACGACTCAGAGTGGATACAAGCATTCCGTGATCCGACTATTTTCACCGCATTACAAACTCCGGCGGCACCATCAGGAACATTTGGGCCGAAGGAAGTTCTCCTTCACCTCCCGCCCGCGGAGCGTATCCGTAGCTTTGAACAGTTCTCGTTGCGCTTTATCCCGCAGGATGTCCGAGACCGGCACAATATTGGGACTAATTTTGCGGATATCCAAAGACGGGGAAATCTTGGAACGTTGCAGCAAGCATTGGGAGCGGTCTTTGGGAGCGAGGTTCCCGCGGTCGGGAGTCCGGCCCATAGGTTGGCGGTGGAGAGTTTGAATCAGCATTATCAAATCGATCCTGCAACTCCGGCTCTTTCGAATACATTACGCAGCGACAGTCGTCGGGATTTTGAGTGGCATCGGCAGAGAGGGAGAGTGCTCACATCGTACTCTGCAGCACCTCCTCCGATAGGAGGAGTACCTCCTCCATTGTCACCGTTTCGTGGAGCGATCCGACTCGGGATATTTAATCCGGCAATCATGGAGGAATTGCAAAAGGTGAGCGACGGGTATCAATCGGAGCGGGCGCGGGTCACGACGGATGCCGCGGGAGAGCTGAACCGTTTAGGGGCTGTCCGGGAGGCGATGGGGATGCGCGATGTCTGGCAAAATTTGGGAGGAGGAGAAAAGCTCGTCCTCCTCATCACGGCGTTCATGTTACTCAGGAGTGACAAAGGAAAACCGTTGCTCTTTGCCGGAGTCGCGGCATACTTTGCACATAAGTTTTGGAGTCGGGGGGGGAATATGTTCGATGCGATTGACCAGGCGCGGGGACAGGGGAGTCCGATCGAAGAGAATGCGAATCATGTTCGGGAAATCGAAGATGTTTTGGGAGAGAGTATTATCGGGCGAAATTCTCCGGAAGTTGTGGGAGCAGGGTTGCTCCGAGTCGTTCCGTTGACAGCTCTTGCCACAAGCTTTGCACAAGGTCCGAGCGGTCAGTGGTCGATTGATGCAAATTTGCTCAATACACAATTGAATCGCATCCCACAATCCGATGCCAATTATGCGGATATCCAGCATAACCGGTCGCGTATCCTCCAGTGGTTGGGGAGTGCGGACAATAATCGTGCGGCGAGCAGTATGTTATCGTACGTGTTCTTTGACATTGCATCGAGCAATCCTGCCAACGAATCTCTCCGTGCACGGGTTCAGGCGGCTGTCCCTACATTAGGACAAAATCAGAATTATTTCGATCTGACCGGTGATGCGCGGCGTGCATTTGATACGATGGTAAGTTTGGGCAAAGAGCGTGCACTCGGCACGAATCTCTCTCTTGGAAAACATTTTCAGCAGAGGGCAGCGTTGATACGGGGGAGTGGAGGGGTGGGAGGACTGGAGACGCTCCTCCCTGGCGAATCCAACGCAGCACTCCGGCGGAGTCTTGAAGAGCTTGGGCGCAGTGGGTATACATTCCGACAACTTCGTCCAGCGGGGATTGCGGGTGAATACATACTCGTGGAATTTCCGTCGGTTGCGACATCTGGTGTCCGGGCACTCAATGTGCGGCCATCATTTGTCCTCGACACCAGTCGATTTCGTACAGCGTTACAAGCGTATGGCACCGGTAATAGAGCGGCATTCGAAAACAGCGTACGTACGGGACAGTTAAATCTTATGGGCGAGGCGGAAGTTGCGCAGGATATCCTGCGTGTCGGGAATGATATTAATCTCCCGGGGTCACCCGTTCTTTTAGACACGATCCGCTACGATGCGGCATCGCAGTCGGTTCGGGCACGTGTTGTCGTAGGAGGAGGAGATATTGGTGTTCCCTTTAATCAGTGGCTCCATTGGCGGATGGTCGAAGAATTATCGCCGGGCCAAATAGTGAGTCGCATGATGTTGGAGCGTTCGCCTGGTGTTGTTGCGGTTGTAGGAGGGGCAGTGCCAGTCGGGCGTATCGATGTTCCTCCTGCCGAGCGGGGAACGTGGACAGAAGACATGCTTAGTCGACTTCTTGTGGATTCAAGCCGATATCGGAACGGAGTTCGGCGGGCGATTTATGAAACGCAGGTCCGTGCGGGTGCTCCGAATGTTCGTGGAGAGTTCGAACGGGCAAAAGCACTTGCAGGAGGGGCGGCAAGTCTGCAGGCAGTGGAAGCTATTCCCGGGGTCTCCATGGTGACGTTGCGGTTCCTCGCCGAAGGGGGCAGGGAAGGGTTTGTACCGGTGTATAACCTCCGTCTGCGCAAGGCAAATGGAACGGTTGTCGATGTGCGCGACTTTAGCGATCGGCTGGGGTTTATTGACAGAGACAATATTTAGTTTTATAATAATAAACAGGTACTGTCGTTCCTTTACACCCACAAGTCTCTTTGAAAGGGTCCGCAATGTCCGCAACCGTTCAGAAGGTTTTCATGTCGATCGGGATCGCTGTTGTCGGTGGGTTCCTGCTCGTCCCGCATGCCCATGTTTTTTTGAACTGGAATCGGGATAGCGATCAGGATACTTCGATCGTCGCGGCTCAAAAAGCCGGTGACGACGCACAGGCGACGGCAAACACTGCAGTGGATAACACCGTAGTGCTCGATACCCAGGTCCAGTCCCTCCGGACTGACCTGATCGCCACGAATGACGCGGTGCTTGTCCAACAGGGCAAGATCACCGCACTTCGAGGCGACGTCGACGCTCTCGGCACTCGTATCACCAAGCTGCAAGGCAAGGTGAATGTGAATGCAAGAGCAATCGGTGCGGTCAATACCCGTATCGATACGCTCCCCAAGCCGGCAACGGCGGGAGATGTGGCAACTGTCCTCAAGAGTGATCCGGACTTCGTCCGGAGCACGACCGGTCTCCGTGGTTTCACCGGCGCCGTCGGACCGCAAGGTTCGCAAGGCGATACCGGCGCTACGGGTCTGCAAGGACCTCGTGGGTACACCGGCGCAACCGGCGCTACGGGTCTGCAAGGACCTCGTGGGTACACCGGCGCAACCGGCGCAACCGGTCTGCAGGGATCCAATGGTGCTGATGGTGTCACCCGACACTATCAATACTACCCGGCTGTCAGGAGTCATTGTTGGTAACGCAAAGGCGCGGTACCAGTCACGTGAGTGCATATCTTCACGTGGCGCTGAGGGGTCTGTGGCAACACAGACCTCTCTTTTTTATGTTTTCTTCCCTGCTCTTCCTGTACTCTACGCCCGATATGACCTCTCTTATCCTTCAAGATGGTACCGTCTTTGAAGGCGAGTCGTTTGGTGCACCCCGAGATAGCGATGGGGAAGTAGTCTTTACAACGGGGATGGTGGGATACCCGGAGAGCTTGACCGATCCAAGTTATCGAGGACAGATCCTCGTGTTTACGTATCCGTTGATCGGGAATTATGGGGTGCCGAGTGAGGAGAAGAATGAGTATGGATTTAGTAGGAATTTTGAGAGCGAACACATTCATGTGCGGGGAGTGGTGGTCGCGCAGGAGAGCCGCTTCTTTAGTCACCATAATGCGGTGAGTTCTCTCCATAACTGGATGGTTAAGCACGATATTCCCGGGATCACGGGGGTGGATACACGGGCGCTCACTAAGAAGTTGCGGGAGCATGGAGTGATGCTGGGCTGTCTGCGGCAGAATGTAGAATGTAGAATGCAGAATGTAGAATTAGAAGATCCAAACAAGAGGAATCTCGTTGCCGAAGTCAGTTGCAAGGAGGTCACCATCTACGAACCGCGCAAGGAAGATCAGGTGATTAATCCCCGTACGGTCCTTGCGTATGACTGCGGGATGAAGAGGGGGATTTTACGGAACTTCCTCAAACGGGGGATCACGGTGATCCGGGTTCCGTGGGACTTTAATCTTGAGAGCTGTAAAGATCGCTTTGATGGAGTCTTTATTTCGAATGGTCCGGGGGATCCCAAGATATGCATTGCCACGATCGAGAATATTCGAAGAGCTCTTGAGAAGGGGATCCCGACATTCGGGATTTGTCTCGGATGCCAGCTCATGGCACTCGCAATCGGGGGAGAGACATACAAACTCAAGTACGGACATAGGGGGGCGAATCAGCCATGTATTGAACGTGTCATGGTGAGCTCGACGAACCATGACATGAGCCATTGCATCATCACCTCTCAAAACCACGGGTTTGCGGTGGATGAAAAAAAACTTCCGCTCGGGTGGTCCGTATGGTTTACCAATGCCAATGACGGGACAGTCGAGGGGATACGGCACCAATCGGGTAAATTTTTTGCGGTGCAGTTCCATCCCGAAGCATCCCCGGGACCGGAAGACGCAAATTATTTATTTGATGAATTCTTAGCAGTGATGAGGAGAGAGAAGTAAAAAACGACACAACAAAGGATTACAAATCCTCCTCTCCCGACGGGAGAGGAATGAGGTGAGGGGGTATGAGGCTCGTTTATGTATAGATACTATCTGACCCCCTCACCCTGGCCCTCTCCCGTCGGGAGAGGGAAGAAAAGGAATGGGATCAGGAGAAGACTCCGGCTCGAATTCCTCTCCGCAATTGCCGCATTTGCAGATCGCCCGATCGCCCTCATAGCGGATCACCGAGATGCGTTTGGGGGTTGTGGAATGATCGGGTGGGCGATCGCCTTTCCATTCACTCTCAAAATAAAATATCTGCTGTCCGGTGCTCGTAAAATCGTTCATGAGATCGCATTTGGGGCAGCGCATCATGAATTGGTCCGGATTATCTTCATAATCACAAAGTCTTCGCATACGACGGGACAACCGATAGAGTTGCTGGCCGATCGTTTCGATCTCTTCCACCGGATCGGTCACAATGCGAATGTCCGCGAATCCTTCCCCGGGCCTCCCCGCACGCTTGCCGCCCAAGCGTCGGCGAAGTTCGTCGGGATTTTCGAGGATATCGCCTTCGATCATGAGAAGCAGTATACCCCATTATTCTTTTTATAAAAAAGAGAAGAGACAATAAATAGTCGTATATACATCAATTAATCAATTAATTGATGTATGAGATGTTTTATATTGTTTGGGAGACAAATATTTCGGTTTATATTTCCCCTTTGCAGGGTGGGTTGGAGGGGGACCAAACCGGAGGTCGTCTAGGATGGCATTGAAGAGAAGAGAATGGAGAGGGTACTTTCGGCGAAGCCATCGGAAGGAATAAAGATCGATGGGTACACGTTTGCGGTCTTTACTCTGTTGCAGGGTACATGTTTGTTTATAGAGCTCGGGGAGCACATCGCGGTAGTCTTCAAATTTTTCCCGGAGCCACCGATCAATGGACTGGACAGTGGAGAGTCCGACGGAGAGTTTTAAACAGATATCTTGTTGCGATTGACCGCACATGAGGAGTTTTGCTATTTGGATACGTCGTGCGAGCATGACGACTTCGCTCATCGTGAGGAGATCCCGAAAGAGGAGAGAGGGATCCTTTTTTAATGCCCGCATCCCCTTTAGTGTTTTCCAGAGTTCGTCCTCGAGGTCGAGGAGGTCATTCTTTGAGAGCTTCCGAAAGTCTAATTTTCCCATACCAATGAGATAATAATCATTACATATCAATTAATCAATTAATTGATGTATTTAAATAATAAATTTTTTTTGCCGACGATATAGAAAGAAAACAGAAAGAAAAATGAGGACCGCAACAGTGTTGCGGTCCTTTGAGAGAAGGGGTGTGGTCTTTTTGTCGGTTACCCATATCGAATGATGATGAGAGAACCGATGCAGATGAACACACCGCCGATGACGACCGGAATACTGAGACGCTCCCCAAAGAGGAACATACTGAAGAGGATCACGAAGAACGGGTAGCTGATCTCAAAACTCGAGGCCATCGAGGGCCCGAGTCTTTGGATTGCGATCAGGATCCCCATGTTCGCCACAATGGCGAGGAGCACGGTTGCCCCCGTCAAAAGTTGGGTTGCGTGGTCCAAAGACCGGATTGCCTTTATTCCGTCGGTGCACAAAAAGAATGGTGCCGTGAGCAGGGCGACGAGGAAGGAATGCACAAAGATCAAATGGCCGGGGGCGATCTTTGTAAGGATCTTCCCATCGATGGCATAGATCAGTCCCCATATCACTGCCACTCCAATGGCAAAAAAATGTCCGCGGTCCATGGTGGTATTCCTTAAAAGGAGGGTGATGGTAAAGATCGGTCGTTTAACATTACTATAATGAATTTTATTTTTTTGTCTAGATGTAGCCTTCCATGTGAACATCCTCTTTCGGGACATTCCATTCCGCGAGACAGAGTTGTTTGAGCTCTTTTGTCATCTCGGGGTTCCCGCAGATGTAGACGGATTTATTCTTAAAATCCCGGACAATTTGGGGGACAAGGGTTTGAACGCGGCCGCGGTGGCCTTTCCATGAGGGGGAAGGATTACTTAAAGCCAGATGGAGGAAAAAGTTTTTGTGCTGCCTAGCAAGCGCTTCGAATTGATCGGTCCAAAACAGATCTTCTTCACTCCGCGCGCCGAAGACCAAATCAATCCGCCGATTCGTATCAGTTGGGAGGACAGAGAGGAGTTGCGACCGGAATGGTCCGACCCCGGTGCTCGTCGCAATCAGGAAATAGTCTTTCGATGTTTTTCTATTCAGTCCAAAAATCCCAAAGGGTCCCTGAATATCCACTACGGTTCCTATGGTGAGCATATCGGTGATCCATGTGCTGATCCGTCCGCCGGCTTTCAGTTTGGCGGCGAAGATCAGTTCGTCTTCCTTCGGGGAGGATGCAATCGACATTGCCCGGGGCTCTATGTCGGATTGATTTTGTAACGAAGGGACCAAAAACAGGAGAAATTGTCCCGGGTTGAAAGTAAGATTTTTTGGCTTATCAAAGCGAATTTCATGAACATCGGTGGCGATGCGTTGATTGAAGGTGCAGGTGATTTGATAGGTGGGGGTCGTCATATGGGGGGTTGTATCGTGCCCTCTTCGATGTTCTGCAGAATCTTTGGATACCATTCTTTTTCCAGTTCCTGGACGCGTTTTTGCAGAGTTTCGGGCGTATCGTCCGGAAGCACCGGACATTTTTTTTGGAGCAGTATTGGGCCCTCGTCCACTTGTTCGGTCACCATATGAATGGTCATGCCGGATTCTTTTTCCTTATGGCGTAATACTTCTTCATGAACCTTGATCCCATACATCCCTTTCCCTCCGTATTTGGGGAGGAGGGCGGGGTGCACATTGAGGATGCGGTTTTGGAATTGCCGGATAAACCATGGGGAAAAGATGTGCATCCAGCCCATGCAGGCAATATAGATGTCACCCTGGATCATCTTGTGTAATTTTTTGTCATATTCCTCTCTTGATTCACTTTTCTTTTTTTCAACAACTTGGACGGGGACGCCCGCCCGTTTTGCCTTCTCTATGCATCCTCGTTCCCCGGAGTCCGTGATGAGTCCAAGGCACTTGGCCGTCAGTGATTCATCGGCAATGCGATCAAGTACTGCATGGAACGTCGTCCCGTTTGAGGAACAGAGAACAATGAAATTCATGTTGAAAGACTATCACATGAGTGAATGGTCCCTTTAAACATTATCCTCCGTCACTCCCCATTTCATGGTGGTGAACCGAGTCCATCTCGATCGCTTGTACAATGCCGATACGGGTTACGGTCGTGAGAACACGCACAACATCTTCCACGTGGTCTGTTGGACACTCGAATCGAAGCCGGAGTTCTTCGGGCGATTGATGAGTAATGACTCCGACCGCTTCGAGGAGCGCACGAGCTTTTTCAAGACATGTTTGATAGTGATCGGCGTTGGAGACTCCGTTTTCAGGTTCATAAAACGTGATGTCGAGTGAACTCATGCTCATATTGGGAGCACGCTATGAGATTCGAATTTTTTCGTCAATGGACCATACCACAAAAAAGATCCTTGTCCCGTACAATTCCCGGGACCCATCCGGCGAATGTAGTAAAAGGAATATGGTGATCTCGGATGATGGCGGCGGGAATGGACTGTCCGGCATTCCCCATGACGATATTTGCAGCAGTTGCGAGTTGATCCGCGATGGCCTCCTGTGTCATTTGGAGGGGGTGGCCAAAAAGATCGGGAGATCCGATTTGATTTTTTATGGGATCAATCCCTGCAACGGCAATGGCCATCGCGACCACGCCGATCCGGCGGGGACGGCAACACGAGTCCGAGAGGATCACCGCAAGTTCTTTTTTTAATTCTTCTTTTAATTTCCGCACACTGCTAATAGGGTCTCTTGGCCATCCAATGGCATATCCGTCTGCGACATTCGACCGATCGAGTCCGGCATTGACGGCGAGGATGGTCCCGTCCGTTAATCCGTCCGGCTTGAGTTCCGTGAGCATCGCGAGTGGGCAACCGGAGAGGACGACACCATGCATCCGCTGCACCTCGCTCAGGATCGCTTGCCGGAATGCCGGTGGGCCGCCACATCTCTTTGCCCAAGCCCGCGCTTCAGTCGTCGGAACAATCGTGGCAAGGTCGATTGCCGCTCCTTCGATGGTGGCAACAGCTTTCGAAGAGACGACGAGGATATCTCCAGGTTGGATATTGCCGCATTGCGTTAGGATTTCGGCCAAGTCATCGCCCTGACAGAGGGTTGGTGTTTTAATTGGGATAACTTGCATGGTTTCATACTATCACCCTTCGACTCGCCCTTCGGGCTCGCTCAGGGTGAAATGCTATGCATTTCACCAGATCTCCTTCGGAGATTCTTGCATCAAGATCACGTCATGTGTCGCGACTTTTGTGGAAGTATTCATGTTGGTCAGATTGAGCTGGATCGGGACATTGGAAGGGTTATGGAGGAGGAGGTGATCGGGAAGATCCGGCACGATAAAGGAAACGACTGCCTGCGGAGGGAAGGTATACCGGACAAATCCAAACGATGGCGGATCGGCCTGCACGTCACTTAACGGGACACTACGCACCTCGCGACGACGCCATGTATCCGGGAGACTGATAAAAATAGTTTCGTCGGTGATCGATCCGAAGTCAATAATGCCCCACTTCCCGCTGGATGTACGCAGAACTACAGAAAGAGTGAGTGGATTAGCATGTTCGATGCCGAAATGGCTGACCGGAGCAACGGGGGTATTTCCATAGACTTGCAAAAGTCCAACGGTGCCGATACCCCCTATCATCATGGTGAGCGCGATAATGGCGACACTCTGCGGTCGGGAAAGCGCGCTCTTCATATGACCCTATGGTATGAGGAGCGATGAGGAATAAGAAATGCTTTGAAAGCATATTCGTGGTGTGGTATACTTAAGAGAAGTTATGGAACTTGATCCTCACGCTCTTCATCAAATAGTCCAACGGATCGACCAGCAGATGCGGTGTCCGCAGTGTGGTAAGCGTGTGATAGTGGATTTGGCGGCCGTAAAGGTGATGGGGGAAAACTTTCTGCTGCTGGAGCTCAAGTGCCGCACCTGCAATGCATATATCGTGCTCCACGCGTCGCTTGCGGGAGCGGAACATATCGTACAAAAAGGGGCATCCGCGTCCGGATACAACGTCTCATCGCAGTTGCATTTTAGTGAGCAGGAATTGTCTCTCCTGCAGCAGGCTCTCAAAGATTCGGGCGGTTCCTTTGAGCAGTTATTCCAAAAGTATGGGAAAAAATAAATTGGTGAGCTGTTTTTTGTGCGGATGCGCGTTGCTCGCCGCATGTTCTCCCGTGAGCGAACGCCGGGAGCGTGTGCGGGGTTTTTTGGATGAGACGACGGAGACGGCCAGCGGAGCGGTATCCATGGTCGGACGCCACTGGCATGCTTTTCGTGCGTTTGTGTCGGGCGTTGTAAAGTTTGGGCAGGATACCGCAAACAATGTTCAGGAAGGATTCGTTGAGGTCGAGCAACGCGTACAAAAGATTCAAGATGGAGTTGAGAAGATCCAGGAGGGGAAAGAATTGCTGGAAGAGGGATTACAAAAAAAATAAAAAACTGTCGGGATGTGATACACTCTCGGCAGGATGACTATTTCGTATTATGGTCGTAATCTCCTGAATATCGGTGTTCGCGGTTTCATCGTAGTAGGAATGATGGTTGCCCTTGGTGTTTCTCTCGTTCGATACCACAAAACCCAGTCGCTCCTCGGTCAGTCGGAAGGAACATTATATAGTTGTGCATTTTTAGATGAGGGGGTCGGCTGCCAACCGTGCAGCGAGATACCGGGTGTCAGAGGAGATGAATGTGGGGAGTACGGCCTATCCAAGGAAGCTTGTGAGGTGAGGTGTAATGGAACATGCGGAGATGGAATTCTTGCCTTGGCAGAAGAATGCGACGACGGGAATACAGAGGACGGAGATGGGTGCACCAGCGATTGTAAAAGTCCACTCCCTTGTGAATCCCTAACTTCCCTCTGTAGTAGTGGATCGTGTCCAGCGGGCCAAGCATGCCAAAGCATTACAGTCGTTGAATCTGAAGATATTGTATGCGGATGTGTTGTTTCTTCTTCTTCTTCTTCTTCTTCTTCTTCTTCTTCTTCTTCTTCTTGTGCTGGGTCCGGTGAATCCTGTGCTGATACTCCGTGTTGTGGCAACACGCGCGTCGAGTTTGATACGTGCTCGACCGATGTCCAGCTCACGTGCATTGTAGGCGTAGGCGAGACCGATGCTGATGCAACATGCAGTGCGACCTGCGAGGATATTCGGGCGGCCTGCAATCTCCCCGCTGATTATTGCGATGTCGCTCAGGGACCCACCGCAGTTCCTCCTCCACCTTTCCCCCCCCCCTCCCTCTCCCGCTACCCCTGCCACGATCACTCCTTCCTCACCACCTCCCCCTCCCACTACCCCTCCCGCGATCACTCCTTCCTCACCACCCCCCCCTCCCCCCCCTCCTCCCTCTTCTGCTTCTTCCGAAGATTCTTCTGAATCTTCGTCCTCTTCGTCATCCGAAGATTCTTCTGAGCCATCTTCTGATTCTTCCGCACCTTCTTCATCCTCCGCAGCCTCCTCTCTTTCGTCTGGAGGTTCCTCTT
>JACPXZ010000012.1 GCA_016196225.1 Candidatus Peregrinibacteria bacterium | reverse complement strand
GAGATCGTTCAGCAACGCGCCAAAACCGGCCGCCTTCCTTGGCGATTCCGCTGGCCCTATACAATCCGGCTCGTACTTCAAGTATTTGCAAACCGGGTGCTGCATTGGATTGAACCGTAAAGAAATTGTGAGGGAAACCTTCAGTGGAGGGGTGGCGCGCCAGTTTCCCCTCCCCCGGCGGGGGAGGGTTAGGGAGAGGGGGTCCGGAAATGTGATACACAAGACAGATCCTTGGCTCTGGTATAACCAATGTGTTTCTCAGGTAAATAATTGAGATGATATTTTTGCTTGCTCTTACCCCCTCCCCTTAATCCCCTCCCGTCGGGAGGGGTATTGCTATGGAAGTGGAAGATCGTAGATACTTCTCAAGAAGAGAATTTTTCGGAGTATTACTTTTATCGATATTCATCCGATGATGCCGATGGGTTTTGAGAACCGACCGGTACCCTCCCGCTCCATTCTCCAAGAAATGCGCCACACGTGTGACCGTTGTCGTACTGGCACCGGTCTCCCGCGCTACTTGTCGGTAGCTCCACCCACGCGCAAGGAGTCGCGCCACCTCCAACCGCTCACTCCAAGCCTGCAACTCCGAGAGTGTCCCCGCATCGCGAAGAAAATTTTTCATCTCCTCCTCCGTCTTACAGGATCGGATCGCCTGCACTAATTGATTGAGCCACGGTTCCTTGCGCCAGCTATCTTCCGTAAAGCGACGTTTCATAGGAAACTGTTTTACTCTGATGTCACATTACCCACAAGGGCACTCTCAATTTTTTATGTAGAAAAGCAGCCTCCGGTAATACCCAGATTCCCTTATCCCTCCTTCGCCCTGCTCCACAAGTTTCGCAGGGCTACGGCGGGCAGGCGCCCGAAAGAAAAAAGAAAAGTACTCTCTACTTCCCTCCCCTTTTTTTAATAATCTCCTCCGCAACATTCTTTGGAACCTTGTCATAATGACTCGGTTCCATACTATAACTTGCACGCCCTTGCGTCATACTGCGGACATCCGTCGCATAGCCAAACATTGCAGCAAGTGGAACGGTTGCCGTAATGACTTTCGCCATCCCACGATCCGAAGTCCCCTGGATTATCGCCCGGCGGGAACTCAAATCCCCCATGACATCGCCGAGGAATTCCTCGGGACTCACGACTTCGACCTTCATGATCGGCTCCAGGATGACGGGATCGGCTCTGCGTGCGGCCTCCTGAAAACCAATGGAAGCCGCCATCTTGAACGCCATCTCGGACGAATCCACATCGTGATACGACCCGTCTTCCAGTTCCACCTCGACATCGACCACCGGGTACCCGGCGAGGATCCCGCGACTCATCCCCTCCTGAAATCCTTTATCACAGGGTGTAATGAACTCCCGCGGGATCTTGCCTCCCACAACACTATTGACAAAGGAGTAACCCTTGCCTGCTTCTACCGGACGAATATGGAAGACCACATGTCCGTATTGTCCCCGTCCACCCGTCTGCTTGATGTATTTACCCTCCCCTTCTATTTCCTTTTGAATGGTCTCTCGGTATGCGACCTGCGGTCGCCCGACGGTGGTATCCACCTTAAACTCCCGCCGCATACGTTCTACGAGCACTTCCAAATGCAATTCTCCCATCCCGGAAATGATCGTTTGTCCCGTTTCCTCATTACTACTCACCCGGAATGTGGGATCCTCCTCCGCAAGTTTTTGGAGTGAAATCCCCAATCGTTCCTGATCTGCTTTGGTTTTCGGCTCGATCGCAACGGAGATCACCGGTTCCGCAAAGGTGATAGATTCGAGCTCTACAGGACTCTCTTCATCGCAGAGAGTATCTCCTGTCCGGACATCCTTAAGTCCGATAACCGCCCCGATATCCCCTGCTTCGATTTTCGTAATCTCTTCCCGACTGTTGGCATGCATTTTCACGAGTCGTCCGATACGCTCCCGATTGCCGCTGCGCGTGTTGAGGACAAATATTCCTCCTTTCAGCACGCCCGAATACACACGAACGAATGTCAGTTTTCCCACATACGGATCCGTGGCAATCTTAAAGGCAAGAGCAGACAGCGGCTCACTATTATCGGTGCGACGCAACACCTCTTCGTCGGTCTTGAGGTTCTTCCCCTTGATGGCCGGAAGATCGAGCGGTGAGGGAAGATAAGCGACCACGCCGTCGAGAACCAATTGCACTCCCATATTTTGGAGTGACGACCCGCAGAATACGGGATACAGGCGTCCCGCGGACGTCGCAGACCGCAACCCTTTAAACAATTGCTCATCGGAGAGCGCTGAATTCTCAAGATATGTATCCGTCAGATCGTCGTTGTTTTCCGCCACCCGCTCCATCAATTGTAACCGGTATTCACTCACTTGGATTTCCATCTCCTTCGGGATCGGGATCTCATCACGCTTCTCTCCATGTTCACCCGAAAACGAATAGGCCTTCTTCCAAACGAGATCGACGATTCCTTTAAACTCACTTTCCGCTCCAATCGGCAGTTGCACTGCAACGGCGCTCTTGCTTAGGCGATCATGAATACTCCCGAGTGACATAAAAAAATCTCCACCGGTTTTGTCCATCTTATTGATGAAGGCAAGACGCGGAACATGATATTTATCCGCCTGCCGCCAGACCGTTTCGCTTTGGGGCTCCACCCCCTGTGATCCGTCAAACACCACGACCCCTCCATCAAGGACACGAAGACTGCGCTCAACTTCCGCCGTAAAATCCACATGACCGGGCGTATCAATGATATTGATCGTCGCTTCGATCTCCCCCTCACCCGGCGCCCTTGCTTTCCACCGGCACTGTGTCGCGGCAGACGTAATCGTGATCCCCCGTTCCCGTTCCTGATCCATCCAATCCATCGTGGCTTCCCCTTCGTGCACTTCTCCAATCTTGTAATTACGACCGGTATAAAAAAGAATCCGCTCCGTCGTCGTTGTTTTTCCCGCATCAATATGTGCGATAATGCCAATATTGCGGACGTTCTTGAGTTCCATATATCAAAGATAATCTCACGATTTTGCTGCTAAATGCGCGAACGCTTTGTTGGCCTGTGCCATTCGCAGCACATCCTCTTTCTTCTTGACTGCGAGACCTTGCCCTACGGAAGCATCAAGAAACTCCAACGCAAGACGATTCGACATATCCGTGCCCTTTCGTTCACGTGCTGCGAGGATCATCCACCGCATCGAGAGTGCTTGCTGACGACGGGGAGAGACTTCGACCGGAACCTGATAAACCGCCCCCGCTACCCGCCGCGGACGCACCTCAATGAGCGGCGTAACGTTGAGCAGCGCCTTGTTGAATACCTCCATCGGATCCTCCTTGGTTCGTGTTTTCACAATGGCAATGGAGCCCCAAAAAATTCGTCGTGCCGTACTCTTCTTCCCCTTGTGCATCATACAATTGATGAACTTTTCAATCGTGGGACTGGATGCTGCCGAGATGTATTGCTTGACGGGTTTCGTCATAGTATGAGCGAGTAGTGAATTACACTTTCGGCTTGCGGGCGCCATACCGACTGCGTCCTTGACTCCGACCCTGGACCCCTTCGGTATCGAGAACCCCGCGCACGATGTGGTAGCGAACTCCCGGCAAATCCTTCACGCGTCCGCCACGAACGAGCACGACACTGTGTTCTTGTAAATTATGACCCTCTCCCATGATATACGCCTTCACCTCATGACCGTTGGTCAGCCGCACGCGGGCAATCTTACGCAGGGCGGAGTTTGGCTTTTTGGGCGTCATCGTCGTGACCTTGAGACACACCCCCCGCTTAAAAGGACATCCTTTGGGAAGAGGCACATTACGCATTTTAAGCGCATTCCACGTATACTGGAGTGCCGGCGCTTTGGATTTTCTCCTGCGCTTGCTGCGTGGAAAACGAATAAGTTGATTCATTGTTGGCATATTCTTGAGGCAGCCTACTAAAAACAAATGGGGAACGCAAAATAAAAAACCATATTCATGATGCGGCGTTCTTCGTCTCCTGTAAACGAAGATAGCGCTTCCGATAGACGTCTCCCGTCGGAATCAACCGGCCGATGATCACGTTCTCCTTGAGTCCCTCGAGCATATCAATACGATGCGTGGTTGCGGCTTCGACAAGCACACGGATCGTCTCCTGGAAGGACGCGCCGGATAACCACGAATCCGTGGCAAGAGCCGCTCGCGTAATGCCCAACAACAATTGTTCGTATGTCGGGCTTTTGAAAGGATCCTTCTCCACTTTCTTTTTGAGCAGTTGCACTTCGCGGATGATATCCCCGACGTCCACCACTTCCCCCGTCAGAAGTTTGGTATCGCCCGGATCGGTAATCCGCACTTTGGAGAACATTTTGCGAACGATGATTTCCAAATGCTTATCGTTAATGGTCTGCCCCTGCGATGCATAGATATGCTGTACCTCATGCACAACGTATTTCTGAACGGCATACGCCCCCTTCTTTTCCAAGAGTTCCTGTAAGTTGAAATGGCCGGCATTGAGCGGATCCCCCTTCTCCACACGATCTCCGTTGCGGACGATTAACGATGCACGTATCCCGAGCACAGACTCCCGCTTTTGCGGTTCGGCATGCCGGATCACAATCACCCCATTCTCGATTCGAACCACTTTACCCGCAATCTCCGCACGAACAACGGACTTGTCATATCGCGACTGTGCAATGGCAAGACGTTCTTTGACTTTTTGTCCTTCCTTGATCAGAGGGGTAAATCCGGGCGGGATCCGGTATTCGTCTTCACCGGGTTCCTCTGCGGCAATCAAAATGGTGGTCTTCCCCCCTTGATGGCTGACATGCACTACGCCGGCAATATCGGCAAGAGTCGCTGTGGTTCGGGGACTGCGCGCCTCAAACAGTTCTTCGACACGCATAAGACCCTGCGTGATATCCGACCCTTCGGCAACTCCTCCCATGTGGAATGTCCGCATGGTAAGTTGTGTTCCCGGCTCTCCAATGGCTTGCGCCGCAATAATGCCCACCGGTGTGCCGATATCCACCGTCCGGTTGTCTCCAAGATCGCGACCGTAGCACTTGATACAAATACCACCGATACTCTGACAGGTCATCACGGACCGCACCGAAACATCGTCCACATTCTCCGTACGGATCAGCTCCAAAAGCTTCGGATCAATTTCATCATTGCGCTTTGCAATGATCTTTCCATTGATGACGAGATCCTGTCCAAGAGTCCGACCGAAAATACGATTTTCAAAGTTCTCCCCGATCTTCTCCGATTCTTCGCGCGTGATGCGATGGAAGGCATCGGACCCGCAATCTTCTTCCCGAATAATCGTATCCTGTACGGCATCCACAAGACGGCGCGTAAGGTATCCTGCTTCGGCCGTTTTGAGTGCGGTATCGGATTTCCCTTTGCGTCCTCCGTGCGTCGCAATGAAATATTCCAAAATTGAAAATCCCTGCTTAAAGTTGGACTGGATCGGGAGTTCGATCGTACGACCGGATGGATTGGCCACCAGCCCCTTCATTGCGGCCAACTGCGCCACCTGCCCCCAGTTTCCCCGTGCGCCGGATTCGACCACATACGTGATATCGTTCTCCGGGCTCTTTTTAAAACGGACAATCATGGCATTCGTCACATCATTCTTTGCATTCGCCCACGTGCGAATGGTATGACTGTACCGCTCATCAGCGGTCATGAACCCCTTCCAGTACTGATTGCTGATCTCACGCACACGCTCCAATGCCCCTTCGACAATTTGTGCACGCTCGGGGGGAATAAGAATATCTTCAGCGGCAATGGAAATGCCGGATTTCGTCGCATAGTGGAATCCGATATCCTTCACCGCGTCGGCAAAACGGACAGTAGATTGCGGTCCATGTAACTCCAGCACCTCCGAAATTAAATTAGAGAGAATTTTTTTAGTCAGCGGTTTTTCGACGCGTTTTAGGCCCTCCGGCATGATCTCCTGAAACTTCAGCCGCCCTACGGATGTCTCGATCATCTCCTGACCGGCACTCGTCTGGATCCGCACCTTGATCTTCGCCTGAAGATCGACGAATCCGTGATCATAGGCCATCGTTGCTTCGTCGGGAGACGAGAAGACCATCCCCTCCCCCTTCTTCCCATCGTGCACGTTGGTAAGATAGTAACATCCGAGCACCATATCCAACGTCGGATTGATGATCGGTTCTCCTGCAGAAGGCTTGAGAATATTGGTCGATGATGCCATAAGTTCACGCGCTTCGCGCTGCGCGCGCTCCGACAGAGGGACATGCACCGCCATCTGATCTCCATCAAAGTCCGCATTAAACGCCGTACAGCAGAGAGGGTGGAGTTGAATCGCAAGCCCTTCGATCAGCGTCGGCTTATAGGCCTGAATCCCAAGACGGTGAAGAGTCGGCGCGCGATTGAGGAGAACATACTTTTCTTTGATCACTTCTTCGAGAATATCCCACACCTCGCGTTGTCCATCCTGGATAAGACGCTCGGCTGCTTTGACATTGTGCGCAAGTTCGCGGCGAATAATCTCACCGATGACAAACGGCTTAAAGAGTTTCATGGCCATTTCTTTGGGGAGTCCGCATTGATCGAGCTTGAGATGCGGCCCGGCCACAATCACCGATCGACCCGAGTAGTCGACGCGTTTACCAAGCAGGTTTTGTCGAAACCGCCCCTGCTTCCCCTTCAGCATATCCGAAAGCGATCGGAGCTTTCGGCGATCCCCTGCCGTAAAGAGAGTCTTCCCTGCCCGAGCGGAGTTATTGAGCAAGGTATCAACTGCTTCCTGCAACATGCGCTTCTCGTTTCGGCAAATCACTTCCGGCGCGCCGATGCTCATCAGTTTTTTTAAACGGCTGTTACGGTTGATGACACGACGATAAAGGTCGTTTAAATCCGATGCGGCAAAACGTCCTCCATCAAGCTGAACCATGGGGCGCAGATCCGGCGGCAAGACCGGCAGTCTCGTCGGGATCATCCACTCCGGCTTGATACCGGATTGAATAAGAGCATTGGCAAGCTTGAGACGCTTCATGATCTTTTTGAGCTTTTGCCCGCTGCTCTTCTCCCGTTCGGTCTGCAACTCCTCCACAAGCTTGGGGAGCTCTACGGTGGTAATAACCTCCCGCAAAGACTCGGCCCCCGTCCCGGCGCGGAACACATGCCCAAACTTCATATTCATTTCACGGAACTTGAGTTCGGAAAGAACACCTCCGCGTTGAAGATTTTTTAAATCACTGAGCGCTTCCTGATGATTTTGCTTGAGGGTATCAAAACGAACGGCCACTTCGGCGTCCAATGCTTCGATCTGCTCTTTAGTCGCTTTACTTTCCTGGAGTTGCTGCCGCGTTTTTTCGTACTCGCGCTTTACCTGGTTTTTGCGCTGATCCATGACGGCATTGAGTTCTTTTTCGGCTTCTTCCTTCGTCTCGTTATCCACCGAAATCACAACATACGCCGCAAAATACACAATTTGTTCAAGCGTCTTTATGGGGAGATCGAGCAGTAGTCCCAATCGAGAGGGGGAACTGCGCAAAAACCAGATATGGGTGACCGGCACCGCCAAATTGATATGCCCCATCCGCTCCCGTCGAACAATACTCCGCGTCACCTCGACTCCGCACTTTTCACAGACCACCCCCTTGTACCGTATTCCTTTGTACTTCCCGCAAAAACATTGAAAGTTCTTCGTTGGACCGAAGATCCGCTCACAAAAGAGCCCATCAGGTTCGGGTCGTTGCGTCCGGTAGTTGACCGTCTCCGCTTTGGTGACTTCTCCCTGCGACCATGCGAGAACGTCTTCAGAACTTGCAATCGAGAGCGCAATGGCATCGAATGAATCGGTCGTCGAGGTTACGGTGGTTGAGCGCATAGAGAGATGAAAGGAAAGAAACCGAAACACGAAAATCCGCCGCTCTTGGCCCTATATGCATCAACCATATAAGGAAGAACGTCAGTGATGTAGAGGAAGTATAGGGGGAAAAATAGCGAGTGCAAGGGCAATGTATGCCGAGCCTCACCAATCCATCCTCTCCGGCGGGATCATCAATGCACAGTTATCAAAACATCCATCCCCATCAAGGTTGTTCCCGTCATCACATTCCTCTTTGCCTTCCACAAGACGGTTGCCGCACACGGGGAGGTGGCAGTTGGGCATGCAGGAGTCATAG
>JACPXZ010000014.1 GCA_016196225.1 Candidatus Peregrinibacteria bacterium | reverse complement strand
GTTAAGAAAAAGTGTTAATGTTTTGGGAGGGTGAGGCTCCCGCCGAACCGACTTCTGAGGTTCGGTGGAGTCTCACCCTCCCCCATACGCATCAACTTAAGGGACGCAGATGCTTGCATCCCGATCTATCGGGGGCGTCCAGAGCAGCATTCCCACGCAGAGCGTGGGAACAAGAAATACCGGCTTTCCTCGTTGGGAGAGGGATTCTCGTTCCGACGTTCCGAGTCGGAATGCCGCCTGCGACGTACAACGTCACCTTAACTTGATGCGTATAGGGTATGTCCCAGGGGTCCCATATGGAAGTTCCAGATGGTAGCGAATGCCTTGTTTCGTGGTATAAATCCAGTGCCAGCTTCCCTGAAGCCGTTCCAGTTTGGCACGGACACCGGGCCAGGGTTCATAGGTAGTGCTGTTGATTCCCTTGAAGGTCTCAAGGGCCTACCTATCTCCAAGTTGAAATTTTGAGGTCCGAGTCCTTTTGAGGAAGCGGGGGAGCGGGGGAGCGTGTGTGTGAGGGAGCGAGGGAGCGTGTCTGTGAGGAAAGACCTGTTTCTTGGGTTGAGTTCCATCGAAACCTTCCTCGCCTCCTCGCTTCCTCGCCCCCTCGCTTCCTCGCCTCCTCGCTTCCTCGCCTCCTCGCTTCCTCGCCCCCTCGCCTCCTCGCCTCCTCGCTTCCTCGCCCCCTCGCCCCCTCGTTCCTTTGTAATCTCAATCTTTCAACTTGGATTTAGGTAATACCTAACCCATACGCATCACGCATGACGTTTCACGTTTCACTCTTTGAAAGCGGCTTCCAATTTGGAAACGATAGATTCAAAGAGATCGGCGTAGGTTTTAATGTCTTTCTCACCGCCCACAGCGATGGGAAGTACAACGAGTTTGGCACCCCCCTGGCTGGCAACCCGCTCGGCCACCGCCGGGCTGATTAGATTGCTATTCAACAACACCTGAACCTGCTCGGCACGCATTTGTTGAATCAGTGACTCGATGTGCTTAGGGGAAGGCGGAATGCCCGGTTTGTCCTCGACATAATTAATCTCCGAAAGCCCAAGCCAATCCGAAAGGTATAACCACTGTTTATGATAAGTGACAATTTTTCGGTCGCGATACGGTGACATGCGAGTTTCCCAACTTTCAATCTTTGCCGTGAGGTTTTGACGGAAGCGATTGAGGTTTTGAACATACATCTCAGCGTTGCCCGGGTCAAGGGCTTCCAGACGTTCCGCAATCTGTTCAGCGATAATTAAACCATTCCGCGGATCGAGCGAATAATGCGGATTGCCTTCGGGGTGCACATCCCCCATGGAGCGATCGACTTTTGCGGTTGGAATTTCGAGGAGGTGAATCCTCTCTGAAGCAGTGATTCGTCCCGATGCGCCGGTCAGAATCTGACTGTTGCGCGAATTTTGGATGAGCGTCGGCAACCAACCGATTTCTAACGAGGTGCCGACCTCAATTAAGACATCCGCTTTGTTGAGCTGTAAAACCATACTCGGCTTTGGATCGATAAAATGAGGGTCTTGAGTTCCTCTCGCTAAACTGGTGACTTCGATTTTGTCTCCGCCTACCTCTTGAGCGATTGCCGCGAGATCCGCTATTGTGGTGACAACCTTGAGCTTTGCTTCAGCAACAAAGGGGAACAACAGACAGAGGCAAAGCATCCCTTTGATGAATCGACTTTGGAAAAACATTGAAAAACTCCTTTCGATTGGATGCAACCTTGAAAAGGTTGTGCGCTCTAACAAGTCCTCATGCAATGTTGGTTCAATTCCAACTTTAACAATCTACCGTTATAAGTCTTACCTTAACTGCATCACTTGAAAAAGTGATGTGGAGAGCAAAGGGAAATGGCTCATACCTGAGAACGAGATGAACGTTCGAGATTGGTAAGTCAGACTAAAGTGGTATGGTTAATGGAAACGTGAACGGTTGCTGGAAGCCTCGTTACAAGGAAACAGGTTAATTCATCGAAACGCCTGTAGCCAAAAGGCAAAGCATCTGGGCTGGAATGTAACCTTTATTCCAGTCGATAGGTCGATAGATGTCGGGGTAGAGACCGAACCTAACCCACTTATGAAGTGCATGATTATAAAGTTAGAGAATCCCTAAGTCAACTCATAAAGTTGAGATGGGAGAGGAGGTCAGGTAGAGGCTCTGAATAAGAGCGTCAAGTCTGACTAGCATCAATACACTGTCACTGAAATCCAAAGAATCGAATCATCTTGGAGTGTGAAATCAAACGCGAAATGCTGTTTGCCAACCAGATGAGGAAGAAACAACAAATCCATCAGGTCTTATGGGGAGTAGCGTCCCAAGAAGAAGCAGTGGTAAGCTGTAGAAACCCAGATTTGAGTCGATATTAGACAGCGTAGGTTGCCACGAATGTAACGTGTTAGGAATAAGGATTGGGGATTACAAGTAAAGCAACCGCCTACTTGCCTCAATAAAAGCTGAAGTTCCTATATTCGTGTTGATGGTGAAAGCCGTGTGCGGTGAAAGTCGCACGCACGGTTTGGAGGGGGGGAAAATTCCGCAAGGAATCTACCTATCCCTACTAG
>JACPXZ010000013.1 GCA_016196225.1 Candidatus Peregrinibacteria bacterium | reverse complement strand
CCGGACAAAACTCGCGCAGGGCATCTGGAAAAAGCTCGATGGGAGTTTCCGAGGAAAGGTTTTCAATACCACCATCCGCAGAAACAGCCGTCTTCAGCAGGCCGTGGAAGCGGGCAAGCCCATCACGGTGTTTGATCCCCAGTCGGCAGGATACAAGGATTACATGGCTCTCGCGAAAGAATTGTTAAGCCTGTCCTTGCCACCGGCGGAGCCAGTGGCAAGGACTGCCCCGATCCTTAAAAAAAATTTATGGAGGGGGCTGACTCCACAGGCGACGGCTCAAACTTTGGTTGATGAACTTGCCAAGGAAACAGTAATCATGGCCGAAAAGGCTTCAGAAATGACTGAGATGAAGAAGGAGTCTGCTCCGTCATTGCCATCCGTGGCACTGGCGGAGCCGGTGCGAGGAGGCGAAGCCGATCCCTCGCCCGTCATTGCGAGTCCGCCGAAGGCGGACGAGGCAATCTCTGGGCTCGGGACAGGCTCCGCAATCTCAAAATCTGAGATTGCCACGCCCGCCGAAAAAGACCGGCGGGCTCGCAATGACGTTTTGTTAGGTGCTTCAAGTCAGGCAGAGACAGAAAGTCAGGAGGAGGCACTTCCGGTACTCCAAGAAGGAGAGCCAGAAGAAGCCGAGCCTGTAAAGGTCCCCGGCGAAGAGGAAGGGAAGGAAAGTGGCGCTATCGATCGTGTCTATGAAGAAATACGGAGCCTGCCCGAGGAACAAGCTGAAGGACAGAGGCTTCGACCGGAAGAGGCGGAGGCTTCTAGCAAAAGAGAAATTTCGGTCGAGGAAAGTTCTCCGAATGGGGAAGCCCTTGCGGAGGTCGTTTTTAGCTATTCTGCTCCCAGTGCCCGCAAGGTCGAAATCATAGCTGATTTTACAAATTGGCAACCCCTCCCTCTCAATCCTCCTCCGGGCCCGCAAGGGGTCTGGATCAAGATCTTTCATTTGGTGAAGGGGGCCTACCATTATAAGTTTTTGGTCGACGGGAAAAAGACCATCGACCTTAAAAATCCAAGATTTGTGATGTGCCCCCAAGGAGGAATCGTTTCTGTCATCGAACTATAACGAGGATATCGATGGAGGAGAAAAGCCTTCGGGTATTGAGAAGGTTGCTCACTTTTTTCTTTCAACGCCCAAGAAGCAGTCCTTTGAAGAGGCCTCCCCAACCCTGAGTCTCCTGGCCGGAAAGGAGAGACTGGGTCTTGTTTGGATGAACGCCGGAGAGAATCATCTCATCCTGAGTAGCGCCTTTGGCCGCCATCTCAGTACTCGACTTTCCGTAAAAAGAAAAATCCGAATCGTGAGCTTTAAAACCCCTTACGGTTGTTGGGAGAGGATGCGCTCTTATTTTCCCTCCCTTCCCCGTTTTCTTCCTTTAAACGATTTTCTTCCTTTAAACGACTCCTTGAGACCAACCTGCTTATCCCTTTCACCCGAGGTCGAGTTTGTTCACATTTCTGAGGAAGGAAACTCTGGAGAGCGGGAAGGGTTTCAGCAAGGGGTCGTTTATTTGGTGAGTTTGAGCGGTCAGTAAAAATTTTTGGGATCCACTTTTTTTCAGCAGGTTGATCAAATCATTTTTATCATCCCTCCCGATCAAACGGGTCTTACTCAGCTCTATCAAGCCCTTAAGTGGGTTTCTCTTAAGGCTCCCCGGCTTCCGACGGGCATCCTTTTCGATGGAACCGGTTTCAGTGGTTCAGACGCTTGGGACTTCTTCCGAGAATATCAAGGTCTTGTGAGAAGGTTTCTTGACCGAACCTTGGACTTCTACGGGCTCTGTGATTCAGAAGGAATCCTTAAAGGGGACGTTTCGGCTGGGGCCTTGGAAAAGAACATCTATTTCTCAACACAAGAGGTCAAGGGGTGAGCCACTGATGACACAATTCCAGGAGAGCCTTGAAGTCTTTTGGGAGAAACAGGATTCGATCTCCGCTGACTTTGTCGAGCGACTTCTCCCGCATTCAGTTGAAGAGGTCTTTCCCGGATCGTTTCTGTTCAGTCTCCCTGGTTCGGAATATGAAAAAGGCAAAAAGGGTTTTTCATTTTTTGACCCCTCAGGTGTCTTTACCAAGGTGATCGTGATGGGTAGGGCGGATCAGGACGAGCTGGAGGCCATTCTTGAAACCTATTGTGTGCTCAAACGGGAAGCCGAAGCTTTCTTCAAGAAACGGGGCTCGCGCATTTTCCAACCGGGGATTGAGACGCGTCTTATTTTATTTGCAACGGATTTTCAAGAAGAATTTATTCGATACCTTCGTTTTGCGGGAGTGAAAGCCCGGCTCGTGTGTTTTAGCTTGATTGAAGGACAGGGGAGGAAAGGGATTTTGCTCCGCTGGGTCGAAGGGAACGAGGAGAAGCCCCACGATGGGGATCAAAAAGGATTCTTGGCGGTAGAGGAGGGGCTCGAGAAGGCCCGGTTTTTCTTCGAGGAGGTTCCGTTAAGGTTGGAGGAGCAGAACGCTCTTAAAAGACTGCCTCTCTTACCTCGAAAGACGGGCCCGGCCATCCTTCATCCAGAGAATCCCTGAAGCGA
>JACPXZ010000005.1 GCA_016196225.1 Candidatus Peregrinibacteria bacterium | reverse complement strand
CGTTGTACGCGTTGGATGTTCCCCCCTCGCCGGTGGTTGGTGGGAGGTGAATGGTTCGGGCGGAGAGGAGGAGGTTCGACATCGGAAGAAAGGTGCGAGGTCACTCCTGCACTGATTCCCTTTCCCCCCGCCCCTTTTCCTCAGCGCAGGAGTGACGGTGTACGTTGCTGTGCTTGCCCCACCCACCCGTGCGCGCACAAATCCCCGTCGTTTTTAGAAAATAGTATAAAATGGCGGTGATCGATCCCTTAACAACGCTCCGCTACAAAAATCATTTCAGGACTTGTCGGGGTAGCAAGACTACCGTTCCAATCGCCCATACACCGTCTTTATCTTAAAACCCGCGTCAGACAATGCCTGGGTTATCTCGTCTTGCGAACGGAATACAAGTTGATTCACGGATACCACTTCTTCGTCAGATTTTACAAAAAAATAATGGAGTTCATAACGTACACACTCGTCTTTTACTTGCAAAAGTTTGAACCACCATTCAACAGGTCCGGCATTAGTATTTTTGTAACTACTCACCCCCCTTGAAAAGATAACGTTCCCTCAAACAACAATTGCAATGAGTCAAATACATCCCTACCCTGTTTTTTGCAGGTTTCTACGATGGAGAGAAGGAGGGCGTGGCGCCGTGCACCATGTTCACTTCTGAAACAGCCAGATACTTTCTTTTTCACCTTGGCATTTCGAATTGCTCGTTCAGAGCCATTGTTATGAAAAGGAATATCCGGCTGGGTCAGAAAATGAAAAATCTTGTCTTGGTGTTTTTTAAACCGTTTTTGCAATCGTCGTGATTCACGACCAGCTACCTTTTGGGCTATGAGTATTCCTAGCCGTCTGTTGTACCTGTTAATGACAGCCGCACGGATGATTGGATCGAAACCATCTGCCCAAATGTGTGTTCGGGCTTTTTCCGAGGAGAGTAGCAGTTCTTTCAAAACATATGCCCAGGGGCTTTTGTCAGTATCAAGACAAAAGTTAAGATCACGGATAAGGTGGGCATGGCACAGTTGGTGATGCGCCGCTGTGGTATTGTTCTGAGCGCTCCAACAATCATGTACCAGAGTGCCGGCATAATCTTCGCCAAAGTGCTCTTTAACGACAGAGTATCCTCGACTCGGATCAACCACATAGAGTGTAGCCAGAGAATGTTGCCAGACCCATTGCCACCAGGTGTCCTTCTTCACTCGTATACCTGTTTCGTCGCTACCGGCCCATGATCCCTGCTTCACGATTGAGACTATTTCCTGCTGGAGATGGATTCCCAGTGATTCAGCGCGTGACAGGATGGTCTCAACAGTCCCTTCGGACGGATTGATGTGGAGAAGGTCTTTCACCAGGAGGGTCAATCGATCAAAAGGGAGATGGTGGACGACACTCAGATACACGATCATGGATTTAAAATGATTTCCAAATTGGAACGAGCCAGAAACGTGTTCAGGAAATATCCCCGTGGAACGGGTACCACATCCTGGACACGAAACTGATTCTTTCTGGAATTCGGTTACTGATAGGTGGAGCGGTGGAATATCCGCCACTTGGCGTTTTTCCCAAGTGAGTCCAGGAACACCCCTGAGCGATGTGCCGCAGGAGGTGCAAGATTCTGGGCGACAGGCGATTACTGTATCGGGTGTTTCAACCTGGGTACGGGTGTTTCCTACATGACCGTATTGTCCACCACTCGGTCGTCCCGTTGGTTGACGGAGTGATTGGTTCCGTTTCGGCGGTCCGATGTCAGACGACGGTGGTTTGGAACTGTTGGAACTGTTCTTTTCTAGAGCGGCGATACGATCATCATGTTTGAGGATGATGTCAACGAGCTGCTCCTGATATAGACATCACATCCCAAAAAGTTACTAACTATGGTATACTTTAGGCATGAAACGTTGCCAAAAACTCACCACCATTCAACACGCGGAGTTACAAAAAGTGATTGCAGACAATCGGCGGTCGGCTCGAGAAATTAAACGAGCGCAAACCGTTATTCTAGTTGACGCTGCAGCCGGCGGCGAAACAATTTTGGCTCTTACCGGTTACAACCGGATTTATGCCTTTCGAGTACGTAAGCTGTATTTGAAAAGAGGAATCAAGGCCATCGCCGACAAACGCCAGAAAAAACCAAAAGAATTGCTCACCAAAAAACAGCGCGAAGCGCTGGTGGAGTTAATCAAAACCAAAAAGCCCAGCGATTGCGATAGTCGCTACGACAGCGACTATTGGACCACCGGCATCCTCGGTGATTACATTGAACGCACGCATGAAGTGAAATACAAATCAAAAACATCGCTCTACCTCGTCTTTCGCGCCGCGAAGTTTACGTACCACAAACCAGGGCGAGTCTATGAGAGAAGGAATCCAGAAGCGGTGGAGGCCTGGAAAAAAGAAGCTCTGCCGATCATCAAGAAAGCCTGGAAAGATCCTAACATCGTAATTTTTACCGAAGATGAAATGCATTTGTCCAGCCAAACCACCGTGCAAAAGATCTGGCTTCCCCAAGGAGAATATCCACAAATTAAGGTCACGAAAAAGCGAGAGAGCAAAAGTATTTATGGATTTTTAAACATCAAAACCGGAGTCGAACACTCTTTTAAAACAGACTGGCAAAATATGTATATCACCGCCGAGATTCTACCGAAATTGAGGACGCTCTATCCCAACAAAAAAATCCTCATCGTTTGGGACAAGGCTGGCTGGCACAAAGGGATTGAAGCGCAGAAAGTGATTCAGGCCGATGGCAATATCGATACGTTGTATTTTCCGTCAGCCGCGCCGGAAGAAAACCCACAAGAACATGTGTGGAAAAAAGGCCGGAGTCAGGTAACCCACAACGTGTTTATCGAAAATATTGACAAAACCACCGATGATTTTGTTTCCTATCTTAATAGCACAAGGTTCCCCTATGCGCTTTTGGGATTGAAAGCAAAGGTATCGGAGTAACTTTTTGGGATGTGATGTCTATACGCTCCGACGGTGGCTTGATGAGCCTCAAACGAGGGGCACCGACGCGAAAGGTATACTATGTCAGATCTCTATCAAAGCCTATCGCATTCCCGCTGGGACTGCAAATATCATATCGTGTTTGCCCCCAAACGTCGCCGTAAGATACTCTATGGTAAAATCAGAAAGCATCTCGGTGCCATATTCCACGCCTTATAGCCAAACAGAAAGAATGTGCGATTATCGAAGGCCACGTTATGCCCGACCATATCCACATGTGTATGAGTATTCCACCCAAACATGCTGTCGCCTCAATCATTGGATTTATCAAAGGCAAGAGTGCCATTGCCATCGCGAGACAATTCTCCGGCAAAGAACGTAATTACACCGGCGAACACTTCTGGGCTCGCGGGTACAACGTCTCTACGGTGGGGTTCAATGAAGATCAAATCAAAAAGTATATTCGCGAGCAGGAGGGCAGTGACGAACCCACGGAAGGAACATTTTAATTCACACTAACGTCGGTGCGTGCTGGACCATCGCCCCTGGGGCGACCCCACTCATCAAGCCACCGCGTTTCGCGGTGGTGTCTGACTCCGCATTCGAGACCGTCGTTGATTCGTTGTTTGTCGTTCCCTTCAAGAGCGCGTTCGTCTTCATTTCCGTGTCGAGAGGAATCG
>JACPXZ010000038.1 GCA_016196225.1 Candidatus Peregrinibacteria bacterium | reverse complement strand
CCAGACTACGGCTAATTTCTTCTCGTTCTTCATGAGTAAGTCGTTGATAGGTTGTGATATGCATACGGATCCATCATATGATCCGTTGCGTTAGATTATTGAATCCAAGTTACAAAAAGAACCAAAAAGTTTCGCTCCTGTGATTGCTCGCGGATCAGCCTTAACTCTAAAACTCCGCTGCAAAAATGGCCTCCTCCCCATACCGCACCGCATTTTTGCGGACGCTCCGTTTTAGAGAGGCTGAAACCGCTCCCAATCAGGGGAGCGAGGAAAGACGGAGGGGTGGCGCGCCACGGGGGGTGAAGGGGGAAGGCTCTGCTTGTGCGATAGCACGCCGACGAGGTGACTCCGAAGCCCTGGAGGAGTCGCCGAAGTTGGCACAGAGCCGCTGAGCGTGTTCTGGCGCGCCGGCGTTTTTGCGCCACTTTTGTCGCCGGACAAAAGTGGCGACGAAAAACCATTGCGTATGCAAATGGTTATTGACCCCCTCACCCTAACCCTCTCCCCGTGGGAGAGGGAAAACTACACATTAAACCTAAAGTGCGCAATATCACCATCCTGCATCACATAATCCTTCCCTTCCACTCTTAATCTCCCCGCTTCCTTTGCCCCTTGCTCTCCCCCAAACTTCACAAAATCATCATATGCAATGATCTCCGCGCGGATGAACCCTTTTTCAAAGTCCGTATGGATGACTCCGGCCGCTCCAGGGGCAGATGTTCCTCGGACAATATTCCATGCCCGCACTTCTTTTGGACCTGCCGTAAAGAAGGTGATATACCCGAGTATTGCGTAGGCCGCCCGGATCAGTCGATCCAAACCCGATGACTCTACGCCGAGTTCCTTCAAAAATGTTTTTCCCTCTTCGACCGAGAGATCCTGGAGATCCTCTTCGAGCTTGGCACAAATGACGACCACCGATTGATCGGGAGAAAGACCGGTGACTTCCCGCGCACGGTCAATGGTCATTGAACGGATTTGCTCTTCCGACACATTCACGGCATAAATCACCGATTTGTTCTTGAACAAGGGGAGGATCGCTTCGACTTTCTTCTTTTCCTTCTTCTGCCGATCCTCCATCTCAAGATCCGCAAGGCCAAGTTCCGTCTCCACCGTCTCTCTGTCGCGCTTAGGATCAATCGATCCTTCGATGTGTTGAATATTACCGTCCTCAAACCCACGCACCACGTGACAGATCGCATGAACTTCCCGAATATGATGCAAAAATTTGTTGCCAAGTCCTTCCCCTGCATGCGCACCCCTCACCAATCCCGCAATATCGACAAATTCGACCGTCGCGGGGATCACTTTTGCAGGATGGACGATATCTACAAGTTTTTGTAACCGCGGATCGGGAACCTCCACCATCCCGACATTCGGATCGATCGTGCAAAAAGGGTAATTGGCAGCCACCGCTCCCCGCGTTCGTGTCAGCGCATTGAACAATGTAGATTTGCCGACATTGGGAAGACCGACGATACCAATACGCAAGGACATGCGGTTATAATAGCGGAATTCTAATCTATGATCCTTCGAGGCATTGCTCTATGTCATGCTGAGGTGCGAGCCTGCCTGCCGGCAGGCAGGCGGAGCGAGCCTCGAAGCATCATAAAAAAATTCGCAATGCACCTCAGGATGACATGTTTATGTATGTTGTTTAGACCTTTTAATGGCCATCCTTCATAAACTGTCCAATATATTGATCTGCTATTTTTTGTTTGATGGGGAGCGCTTCCTGCACATTCCCTTCGGGAGCAATCATCAACTGATCCCCCGTGGCCGACACCGTTATTTTCCCTTGCGTAAGTGCCGCCCGCGCCGCATCGGAGAGTTTCCCGTCATCGATGAGTTCATCGATCCCCTTCTCCTTCATATCTTCTTGGACTTGCTTCGCCAATGCCTCTCGGACCCGCGGTTCGGTTTCTAAGGCAAACGAAAGTTCTGCAAGTCCTCGCTCAAAATCCGCCTGCTCCGATGCCTTCTCCATCGTCTCTCCGAGTTTTTCTTCACGTTCACTGGCATACGCCTCTGGACTTCTCTTTGGGCGACTACGGAGCCGCATGCGTTCCGACGATGGAATACGATCAAGCCAAGAAGACATAAAAGGGAGGGGCACCTAACTACACCCACTCGTCTCTCCGCAATCCAAACAAATCTCACAACTCCCATTCTGCTTCATCCGCACACTTCCACATGCCCCGCAGAGCGACCCTGTATACCCTTCCCTTTTGGCCCGATCCGACTGCGTCTCGTGTATGGGAATCTCTTCGAAAAGAGGAACTGACTTCTTCGCGCTAGGAACTTCGGTCAAGACCATAGGAACCTGACCTCCTTCATCAATGACCGAGAGCCGCATGGCAAAGGCATCACGGCTTTTACTCCCCTCCTTATAGGCCCGCTCGACAAGTTCCGGATTATGGAACTTCTTTGCCTTCTCCTTGGACAAAAACTTCAGCGCCAGCCACCGTCCAAGATAATCCATGATGCTCTTGGCAAAGGGGACCTCCTTGTTAAGTGTCATTCCCATCGGCTCAAACCGCGTATTGATGAGTTTTTCGCAGATGACTTCCAACGGGACTCCGTATTGGAAGTTCATGGAGAGCGCCAGTGCGAGAGAATCCATAATCCCCGAGATCATGGTCCCCTCTTTGTTCATCGTGATAAAAATTTCTCCCGGTTGTCCATCTTCGTACATTCCCACATGGATGTAGCCATCGTGACCGACAATGGAGAACTTGTGCGCAATGGCTTGCCGTTCAATCGGGAGCTTGCGCCGACGGGGCATCTCCTTGATCACGATCTTCTCAATAATCTGCGGCGGAGCATCTTTCTTTTCCTTCTTGATATCCGATTGCGTACTCAAGGCCTGACTCATCTTGCATCCATCGCGATAGAGCGCATTGGCCTTTAGGCATAACTTCCAACTCAAAAAATATGCATTCTTGATGTCCTCCACCGTCGCTTCGTGAGGTAAATTGATCGTTTTGCTGATTGCACCCGAAATAAACGGCTGTGCCGCGGCCATCATACGGATATGTCCTTCGCCTGCAATAAAACGCTTCCCGTTCTTCCCGCACTTATTGGCACAATCAAAGACCGGCAAATGTTCTTCCTTAACATGAGGAGCTCCTTCGATCGTCCCATGGCCGCAGATCACGGTATTGGCTTCCTCAATCTGTTCCACAGTAAACCCAAGACGCCGTAAAAGATTGAAATGAGTATCCTCAAGATCGGATACCGTAAACCCAAGACGCTTCATCGTCTCCTCCCCTAAAATCCATTTATTGAATGCAAAGGATAATTCAAACACATTCGGGAGATGCTTCTCCACCTTCGCAATATCCTGATCACTGAATCCCTTAAGGATGAGACTTTCGCGACTGACATGGGGCGCATCCTGCAGAGTAAGGGTTCCGGAAACATGGCGCATGATATCCCGCACCTGATCATGCGAATATTTAAGAGCATGAAGAGCAGGTTCGACCGATTGATTGGCAATCTTCATATATCCGCCACCGGCAAGCTTCTTGAATTTGACAAGTGCAAAATCCGGTTCGATCCCCGTCGTATCACAATCCATAAGTAAACCGATCGTGCCCGTGGGGGCGATCACCGTTGTTTGGGCATTCCGAAATCCATACTGTTCTCCGGTGCTAAGTGCTCGATCCCAGCACTCTTTGGCAGCGACGAGAAATGCCGACGGACAGAGCTTCTGATCGATCCCCACCGGGAGTACATGAAGACCTTCGTACTCCGATGCGGCTGCGTTATAGACCGCACGTCGGTGATTGCGCATGACCCGAAGCATATGCTTGCGATTGCGTGCATATCCCGGGAAAGGACCCAGTACTTTTGCCATTTCGGCAGACGTGGCATAACTTTCACCCGTTAAAATCGCCGTTATCGCACCGCAAATGGCACGCCCATTAGCAGAGTCGTACGGGATCCCCATGTGCATGAGCAGCGCCCCCCAGTTGGCATACCCAAGACCCAATGTCCGGAAATCATAACTCAATTTCGCAATTTCCCGACTCGGAAACTGTGCCATAAGGACCGATATCTCAAGCACGATAGTCCAGAGACGGACGGCGTGCTGAAAATGCTCAATGTCGAACCGCGCATGTTCTGCATCCCAAAGAGTAAGAAGATTGATCGATGCGAGATTACACGCGGTATTATCAAGAAACATATATTCGCTGCAAGGATTACTTGCATTGATGCGTCCATCCTCCGGACAGGTGTGCCAATCATTGATCGTCGTATCATACTGAACGCCGGGGTCTGCGCAGATCCATGCGGCATACCCAATCCGATCCCATAACTCACGCGCCTTGAGTGTTTTACAGGGTACCGCATCTCTTTCTTCCTTCATTGCCTTACGACGTTCGGTCCGCCAATACAGACGCCAATTATTATCCTGTTCGATGGCTTCAAAATACTCGTGCGGAATGCGAACAGAGTTATTGGAGTTCTGCCCGGAGACCGTCTGGTACGCATCACCGTTAAAATCCGCGTCGTACCCCGCCTCCACCATTGCCGCAACCTTCTTCTCCTCACCGGCTTTCCAATCGATAAATTCCTCAATATCCGGGTGATCAAGATCAAGACACACCATCTTGGCCGCCCGACGGGTTGTTCCCCCCGATTTTACTGCTCCCGCCGCACGATCTCCGATCTTGAGGAAACTCATGAGTCCCGAACTCTTCCCTCCACCCGACAGCGGCTCCCCCTTCCCGCGGAGCGTACTAAAGTTGGTCCCGGTGCCCGATCCGTACTTAAAGAGACGCGCCTCCCGAACCCACAGATCCATAATCCCTCCCGGATTCACCATGTCATCCGCCACGGATTGAATAAAACACGCATGCGGCTGCGGATGGGTATAGGCATCCGTACTCTCCTTGACCTCCCCGATCGTCGGCTCGCAGTAGTAATGCCCCTGGGCCGGTCCGGTGATCCCATAGGAATAATGAAGACCCGTATTGAACCACTGCGGACTATTGGGAGCGGCAATTTGATGGACAAGCATGTAGGAGATTTCATCTTCGAATGTTTGCGCATCCTGCAAGGTCTCAAAATACCCGTATTGTTGACCCCAATGGCGCCAGCACCCGGCCATCCGCCGGATAACCTGCTTGACGCTTTTTTCCGGCCCCGTGAGCACCGCACCTTGAATATCGCGCAGAACCGTTCCGTCTGCATCATATTGCGGAACTCCTGCCTTGCGAAAATATTTGGATACCACAATATCGGTGGCCACCTGCGACCAGTCGGCAGGGATTTCCGCCCCTTCCATCTCAAAGACCACCGACCCATCCGTATTCATGATCCGGCTCGCCCGACATTCGTACGACACCTCCTCCAGAGGATCACTTCCCGGCGTCGTGAAAAGCCGCCGGATCGATAGCCCCCCGTTTTTTTGGAGAGGAGGAATATCTCCTTCACCTTTTTTGACAGAAGACGACCGAGAAGTTTGTTTGCGACTGGACACATTCGTCGAGATCGGGTGCATATTGACGGAAAGGGGAGAATATGGCTCCGGACACAGCATATTGTGTCCAAAGTGGCAACAAACCCCAATATATGCTCGCGACATCGGGGACGCAAGAGACATATGTATGGTACACAACCTTCTGCAACCTCTAACAATAACAAATAGCAAAATTGGTGACCGAACTTTACAAAGAGTAAAATCCAATTATGCATATCGTGATTTTTGTCGCCGGAACCAATCTCCATAGCAATGCAAAAACTCTTGCCGAAGCATTTCAAAAAGGATTAATCCAGGAAGGAATATCCACAAGCCTTATTCGTCTCACCGATCTCTCCATCAATCATTTTTCGCTCGAATACTACCATCCGGCCTGCAGTCTCGAGGATGACTTCTGTCGTGTCCAGAATCTCATTGAGAAGGCGGACGGTGTGATCATCGCAACGCCCATATGGAATTTTTCCGTTCCGGCTCATTTAAAGAATTTCATTGACCGGATTGGCGGTTTTGCTCTTGACGAAGCCACGCATTCCAAAGGACAACTCAACGGGAAACCCTTCTATCTGATCTTTACCGGGGGTGCGCCAAGGACAGCCTGGAAGTTCATGTTGCATGTCACCACCATGCACCTCCCAGAATCTCTCAAATATTACGGCGGCGTGGTCCTCGGTCGCCATTACGAGCCCCGCTGCATGGAAGGACACGGACAATTTGGCCTCGTTGTAGACAAACGACCGGACAGTCTCGCTCTTCTTGAAAAAAAAGGACGGTGGTTTGCCGAGATCGTTCAGCAACGCGCCAAAACCGGCCGCCTTCCTTGGCGATTCCGCTGGCCCTATACAATCCGGCTCGTACTTCAAGTATTTGCAAACCGGGTGCTGCATTGGATTGAACCGTAGGAAGAAAAGGAGAATCTTCTCTCTCCCTTTGAAGGGAGAGAGCCTGCCTGCCGGCAGGCAGGTTAGAGAGAGGGTTGTTTCTTAAACCCTCTCCCTAACCCTCCCCCTTAAAAGGGGGAGGGAAAATACGGAATATTCATTTACCCCCCTCCCCTTAATCCCCTCCCGTCGGGAGGGGTATTTCTATGGAAGTGGAAGATCGTAGATACTTCTCAAGAAGAGAATTTTTCGGAGTATTACTTTTATCGATATTCATCCGATGATGCCGATGGGT
>JACPXZ010000037.1 GCA_016196225.1 Candidatus Peregrinibacteria bacterium | reverse complement strand
GCGAGAAGATATTGGAGTAGGAGTTAACGTAGAGATAGGTGATGAGACAGGTGTAGTTACTGGCGTTGAAATCGGAGTTGGTTTTGGTTTGGAAGTAGGAGTTTGGGTAGATGTGGGTGTAGGTGTTGGCGCGGAGGCAAGAATGCCGACGCCATTCAAATACTCTTCCAAGTCAGTATACCCATCAGCATCAAAGTCGCCTGAAGAATCGGTGGAAGAACCTCGGCTCAAGCTGCCAAACTGGATTGTTTCCCATTCGTCTGCCATGCCATCGTGGTCGGAGTCTGTGCAGGACGTGCCAGCTGCGATGACAGGGAAGCCGCCTGCTGCTTGTGGCGAAGCAGGCCCAGTTCCGCTCCACCCAGTTCCTTGTTTGGCATCATTAATTACTCGTATGTCTACTGCATAAGAATTGGAAATCCAATTGCCTTGGCAGTCGAGTCTGGCATTGGCGCCAGCGTCTGCGAGAACGGAAGTGTAAGCATCAGATGCTGACTGGATGGTAATGGGGTTAGGAGATTGAGAAATAGGAGTATATCTGCGGTAACTGAGTGGGAGAAGCTCACCGGGAGCAAAGCCAGCGTCTGTGTCTCTTACTATCAGCGGCCAGTTATCGGCCGAAGGATTTTCAAAGCTTCCTTTCGCGATATTCCCTGCTATGTATATCGATGGGTCAGGATACACCCAGCTTGTGCCAATATACGTACTTTCGTGCTTGTAAATTAAGCTTTGGCTCATTGGTCCTGGCTTCCAGTAGTTGTTGATGAAGTCAACAGTATTCTTTGCCTCTGACACTCCCACACGACTGCCCCAGTTATACACCACGTTGTTTATGACCTGAGTGCCAGCGGATTTTACTCTTGGATTCCTGTCAAAATTGTGGACAAAGAGATTATGGTGGACAGAAATATCGTGGACCTTCAGGTATTCCTCTGAAGGTGGGCTGATGCCATAATCTATGTTGCCGCCAATGTTCATACCGTGTGCCTTTGCCAAGCCCTCAGCGATAACGCACCGCTGGACAGTGATGCCCGTGATGTCTGGTGAGGGGGGAGACTCATACTTCCATATCGCCGTGCTCTCATCGAACGACCAAGCAGTGGAACAGTGATCTATGATGACATTGTATGCACCATTGCGCATGGCGATGTTATTCCTGCCTTGCTCATGAATGCCAGTACCATCAAGTATGACGCGAAGATATCGAATTATGACATCATGAGTTTTGATACTTATACCGCTGTAACCTTTGATAACTATTCCGCCGCCTGGAGCAGTTTGGCCCGCTATAGTCAAATACGGATTGGTGATTTCAAAGCGCGTACCGGATATTGATTCCAGTTCAATTGTTCCTCCGACACGAAAAACACATATCCTCGGGCCTGAAGCTAAAGCGCATGCTCTAAGACTGCCGGCAGGAGCTGGAACTGCGTCTGCAAGAGTGGTAACTTCAATTACCTTTCCTCCTCTGCCTCCTATGGATACGGCTCCACAACCCCCGGCGCCGGGAAAGGCGGGAACCGATGTGGCCGCCAATCCCTGAACTCCTGATGACAAAAGACTAGTTGATGCAAGGGCAAAAATTAAAACAGCAAGACTGATCAGTTTTTGAAGGTTTAGTTTTCGCATGCGTAGTATGCTGTTTAGTATGGTATCACAGTATCAGAATGAATAAGATAACCGGTTGAGTAGTAATCGCGCTCTGCATTATTTACTATGAACACCTGGTTCCAGTTCCATGCGCGTGCCGTGAATTGCGCTGCCGTCATATCAAGGTGATGCTTCATCGCGCTGCCTCCTGCTTCATTTACTTCTTCGAGCGAGTAGACTTTGGGATCACCGTCGGCTCGATAAAGATCAGAAGTGGTGTAGGAATCCAATACTTCCTTGCTTACGCTCATGATACCCTCCCATGCGAAGTGCTTGTACATTCCAAATACAGCTGGGTTAAAGATGTGACGCTTGTAGCCAAAGGCATTGATAATATATACCTTGATGCCGTCTGGACCGCGAATAAGGCTTCCTTCATTAAGTATTACCGTTGTTGGAGGAGCTGGGGGTGTAGTCCCTGGAGCTGTTGGCGCTGGAGTTGGAGTTCCTGGAATCCCTGGGGCTGGGGTCGGGGTCCCTGGGGGAGCTGTTGGCGCTGGGGTTGGAATCCCTGGGGCTGGGGTCGGAGTAGGCGTGGGTGTTGGCCCGATCGGAGGCGGAACCGGCCCTCCGGTGGTGGCTGATCCCAAAATGCTAAATTCAATTAAAAGGTCGGATGTGTTTTTGTTTCCAACTCCGTCAGTGCAGCGGACGTAATATGAGAAAGTTGCGCCGTTGGTCAAACCGCTCACCAGCGTGGAATGCGAAGTTGCGCCTGTAGTAGAAAACGTATTGATCATGGAATCGTAGTTCGTGCCAGCAGTAGTAGAATAACGACAGGTGGCATTCTCATCGGTAGCAAGGGAGATTGAAGTCGAGATTGTGCCTGATGTAAGTGATCCTGTTGGAGCGCCGTTGGAACGGGAAGGCGGAGTAGTGTCGGGAGGAGGGGTAGTGCTGGGAGGAGACGCAACCGAAAACTCAATAAGAAAATCCGCAGTATTCGGGTTCCCCGCTCCATCTTGGCACCTCACAAAATATGAGAAAGTCTGTCCACTGGAAAGACCGCCCACCAGCGTGGAGTGTGAAGTTGCGCCTGTGCTTG
>JACPXZ010000034.1 GCA_016196225.1 Candidatus Peregrinibacteria bacterium | reverse complement strand
TCATCCCAAAATTGAGCCATCTGAGGAGGAGGATTACCAGAGAAACAAAAGTGGTGGTCATCGCCGCGAGCACATACATCTGTGCCCCCATTGCAAGACCGATAGAAAGTGTAAAGAGGATATACGCCATATCCTTCGGATCCTTGATCGCCGTGCGAAAACGAATCAGGGAGAATGCCCCCAAAATGCCAATCGCTCGTAACAGCGACCCGCTCGCAACCATCATCACCACCGCCCCGAGCATGCCCAGAAGCACAAGAGAAAACTGGAACGACTGGGAATAACTCAACCCCTTATGTGTTGACTTATACACCCACGCGATCACGAGAGAAAAAACAAGACTCCCCATGAGCGCGATAAACACGGTGACAACGTCTACGCTCACAAGGGACCCGCCGATATCCGGAATCACCGGTTGCATATGTCAAAAGTGTAGCGAAGGACGCAGACTCTGCATAGTAGTCAAATATTTTGAATTCGAAACGCGCACAAGATCAAAATCCTGCAGCACCGCATGGAACCAGTCCGGAACCGCGTGGTTGAACTTTAATTCAATGATACTTTCCCCCGGCAAACATTCCCGAAACCCCTCAAAACCGAGAATATACGGCGGCCGCCATGCCCCCTCAAGATGCGTATCCACCGTCACCCGAAACCGCCGATCGTGCCGCCCGACAAACGGAATCCGGCGGTATCGGACAAAAGCCATCGGCTGAAGTCCATACCATGACGCGAGGATCTGCGCCTCCCGGGCAACGCCATCGGTATTCCTTTGGAAAATGGATTTTAGAACCTGCGACAAAGAACACGCTTCCCGTATGCCATCCGCGAGCACAAGTCGATCCTTAGAAACCACACAATCATGTCGTCGCTTGATTTCCAAAAAACACGGCACTCCTGTCGCGAATGTCGGATGGTATGTCCGTAAACGCACCTTGCGCCGCGATAGGAGCCCCGCATCCTTTTCGTACAGAGATTTTAAATCCAACGAATCAAAGTAGAGCGACGTCACCGGATACGAATCCAAACCTTCGGCAAGATATGGATCGAGAGAGACGTACGGCGAAATCGCTTCCATGAATGACGGCACAACGCGATCAGGGACACGATACTTTATTTCCACGCGTCGAAAGTGAAGCGGGGATCCGGGTAAGACCGTTCCACTTATCTTCTTTCGTAACGCAGCGGCGATCATAGCATCACGGTAGCACCGGCTCCCCGTCCACCACAATCACCGCCCCGCTTAACGAAAGAAAATCCTGCCCGTTTTCTTCAAACGTTCCATCAACGATGTCAATCGACGGAACCGGAAATATCGATTTTTTGATATATCCGGCAATTCCCGTATCGTTATCACGGATCATCACCTGTTCGGCCCGCACTTTGGACCCATCCTTCACCGCAATACCAATGCCACACCCTTCGAGAGTCGCATTCTGAATAAGTGGTTCGGATTTTTCCCCGATACTGATGCACTTATCCGCACTCCCACGGACAAATATATTACGGAGAGTGATGTTCGACCACGACAAGTCAATTCCATCGCCATTATTATCGCCCCCGTCACTCACTGTAAAAATGCTATCCTCGAGAACACCCTCACCGGCAATATCGATATCCAAACCATCCGCTGCATTATCTTCAAAACGTAAGCGCGCAAGGTCTGCAGGAATATTCTTGATATTAAGAGCATCATCCCCATGAGCATTCCGAAAAACCGTATCACGGATCGAGACATCACTCGAGTGGAACGCCACCATTCCCGAAAAGTATGCGCCATTGATCCGTGCTTCACCCCCTCCATCAAACTCTCCCCAATCAATACGACTCGGTTCCTTCGCATTGAGAACCGCAAACACTCCCCACGGGTGACCGGTCGCACGGAGAAACTTCACCGGATTCCGCGCCGTACCCTCTAATGTAACCGGCGCATATGACAGTATCGATATGTCCCGCCCAAGACCGATCTCCGCTCCTGCAAGCACCCGAAGAGGCACATTGGAAGGAATAATGACCGTTTCCCAAAATTTTTGTACACCCGTTAGTTCCACTCCCCCTTCTTGATCTGCCTTAAATGTTGGGTACTTTTTAAGAAACTCTTCTCGGTTACTCGGAATATTCTTCGTAAAGGTACGTTCATCGATCAAAACATTCCCAATGATATCGGCTTTTTTGCCGGTAATGGCATTGCGTATGTCCAGTTTTAACGGAAGATCTACATCGGGAATATCCGCGCGCGAATCATTTGTTTTGAGCAGGAACTGATGACGAACATGGGGCGCCTCCAGTACCCCATGAGCATTCACTTCTCCAAAATCCGCCGCAAGTTCCGTTCCTTTTCCTTCCAGCATAATGACGGCCTGTCCATCCGTGTCCGGCTCCGCGCGAAGCGTCATGAGGAGGGCTTGATCGTCACGGAAAACAGAAAGATTACCGATCGTAAAGAGCACCGCGAGTGAATCCGGCAGATGAATCTCGTGCAGACGCGCATCAGCAATCCCGCGAGCAATAATATCGATTTTCAAAAGAATACCGGTCGCGCGTTCTTCTGCCGAGGGAACGCGCTGATGCACGATCACCTCGCATTGTTCCAATTCTTTTTTTGTTTCTTCGATATTCGCCTTCACCTGATCCATGCGTCGATCGAGATCCTGCTTAATCGTACGGTTGCTCGGGAGTTTGATTGGGTCCCGATATGCTGCCTCTTCCATCTGTGAACGCAAGTTCACCGCCGTCTCGATATCATCGGTGACTTCCGTATCATCGGTGACATACTCCCACAAAAACTTGTGGAGTTTGAACCGCAAATCCGGAATACGGAAGAGTTCATTCCAGAGTGAATTGGTCGGCGGATACATGAGACTGCGATATCCAAAGAGATGAACATCCCACGGGATCGGGGAAAACCTCCCCTTCGATTGCAAAAACAGAAGACGCAAGTTGTGATCCACGATATGAGCGTTCCCGGCAAGGTGCGCGTGGGCATACCACCGGATCAGTTCTTCTTCATTAAAAAAACGATGCACCTTCTCGGCATAACCATCTTCCGTGTGCGCATTGGACACGGCAAGATCACGAAGGATTTCTACTTCTTCGTACGAATCAAGCGGCGTCGACTCCGCCGATACATACTTTTCCCAGTATCCGGTATCCGTAAACATCGGATTCCATTGTTGGAAGTACGAGGATCCCCCTCCCGTTTGGTATACATTCGCGTCGCTGATTCCCTGTTTCTCCAACATTTCTTTCGTCCAGTGTTCCATCTCGACGTAAAGCATGGGGCCGCTCCCATTAAGCGAAATAGTGACAAACCGCGTCGGGGGATGGAATAGTCCAAATTTTTGGGCGCGGTGAACATTCAGTAACTCCCCAAACCAGGCGCGATCCTCGGGGATAATGAGACTGATCGACTTTATCCCCCGGAACAGATTGTCTTTTTCGAATTCTATCCGCAGGGACTTCTTCCGGTACGCCCAGTGGTTGAAGAGATCCCCCCGCACGCGGACCCGTACGTCGTATGTCTTTCCATCGACGCGGAGTCCCCCCTTGACCCAAGTTTTACTTTCCTCCTCCAAGAAAAGATTGCCATACCACGGACTGTGGATTTCTTTTGGCAATGCTTCTTGAAGCATCGCCCAATCCTTCGGATCGACAGTGAGGTCATACTGCGGAAGCGGATCACGAGGTGAAGCAGCCCGATACAAACCATTGGTCGCCCGGTCCACTACGCGAACCATTGCAAGTACCCCCGGGATTTTCCCGATAAAGGTCTGTCCTGCAAGCACCCCTGCCGGAACGGTTTCGTAGACCAGAAGCCCCAACAGAACCAGTCCGACAAACTCGATCACAACAAAACCGATCAATATGCCGAAGAGCAGACGAAAACGACGCATACCGCAATGGATAGTGTACTCCCAATCAAATGAAGCTACGATCTACGCATGCTCGATCTTGAAGAGGCTCAGGTCGTCGCGATAACGGCCGCAAAAAAAGCCGGTGATCGGATACTGAAGGGATTTGAGGAGGATTTGCGCATTGACACCAAGGGGGATCCCGTTGATCGGGTCACACAAGTCGATCTCGACTGCCAGCAGACTATTATCGAGATCATTCATAAAAAGTTCCCCGATCATGTATGCATTGGAGAAGAAACGATTCCCAACCAACCCGCCACCCCGCCGCTCCCCACCGCGCCCGCAAAACCGGTTTGGCTTATTGACCCTCTCGACGGAACATCCAATTTTATCAAACGCCTGCCTCTCTGCGGGACATCCATCGGATTGGAGGTGAACGGGGAAGTCGTCCTCGGCGTGCTCCACTTCCCGGTATTTGGATGGACGTATACGGCCGTTAAGGGGAGGGGTGCGTATCGCGATGGCAAACGTATCCATGTCAGTGCCTGCGCCCGGCTGCAGGATGCAATGATCGCGGAGTGTTATTCGGATCGGATCCATCGCGGCAAGAATGTCATGTTCCCCCCCGTCCTCGCCTACCGCAAGTTTGGGAGCGCGATTACATCGCTTGCATTTACCGCCGATGGACGAATCGACGGAACGGGACTACTTTGTTATCCGTGGGATATTGCCGCCGCACGGGTCATCATTCCGGAAGCGGGAGGAGCGCTCTCGTGGCAGTACGCGTCTGCAACCGGGGATCGCGACATCGTCCGTTGTATTGCCTCATGCGAAGGGATCCATGCGGAATTACAGTCATTTGTAAAACAAGCGGTGTAATATGAAAAAACATTGATTTCGACACAAATATATCTATAATCCAGTACCTATACCAAACGCTCATCTTAACGTTCGCTAATCTCTATGACTCCATTCCCTGCCACCAAAAGAAAGCGTTGTCCTGTGGTGTGGCTCACCGGCAATAGCGGCGCCGGCAAATCCACTCTCGCCTTTGGCATCCGCGATTACTTGAACGAACAAACCAAACTCGAGTCCCCGTTGCATCGCCGCGTCATTGTTCTCGATGGCGATGAGATGCGCGCCACAGTCTCCGTTGACGAAGGATTTTCTCCGGAGGACCGCCGCCGCCATAACCTGCGCATGGCACGCTTGGCAAATCTCCTCTCCGAACATGGATTTGTGGTGATCGTTTCCGTCATCGCTCCATTCGAACGCGTCCGGCAAGAAGTCCAGGACATTTGTAACCCCGTATGGGTATACGTCAAACGCAGCAATCTGGAAGCAGCCGATCGCCCCTACGAACCTCCCATCTCCCCCGCCCTGCTCATCGACAATGATCTGTTATCGATCGATGAGGGACATACGCAATTTAAGGGGTTCCTCGAGCAAATCGCCGTCATACAAACGAGCAACAGAGTGGCCGCTTCTGCGGTACACTAGACGATGATGAATATCTTATGTCTTTGCGAAAAAACCGATGGATCGGACGGGTGGAGCAGGTATACCGGTGACTTGATAAAAAGCCTCAAGGCGAGAGGTCATACAACGTATGTTCTTGACCGGAAATCCCAAATTCCAAAACCATTACAGATGCTTACACGTCCTTTTCTCGCGCCATTCTTCGCTTGGCGACTACAAAAAATCGTGAACGAACTTGAGATCGACATCATTCATATCACCGTGGAGCCGTATGCACTCATTGTTCCATTCCTACCCAAACGTATTCAAAAAAAAGTCGTCCTTACCCTGCATGGGAGTTATGCGGTGCGACCGCTCCTTATGTGGCAAACTCGGTGGCTCGCGTATCAGTATTACAAACGCATTCCCCGCTTTATCGCCGTGAGTCATTACACTAAAAAGCGCGTGATAGAAGAATTGGAAAAGAAGGGGAAAAGGAACATCTCCTCCCATATTGAACAACATGCAACGGTTATACATAATGGTGTAAATATCAGACCTTTTCTTCCCCCTCTCCATATCCCCCCTCCCTGCCCTCCCCCAATGGGGGAGGTGCTCCCGCCCCACTTCGCCAAGGCTTCGAGGGGTAAACCGGGGGAGGGAAAAGTAAAAACCATTATTCATGTCGGTGGTATCAAACCCATTAAGGGGGTTCTTGAGGCACTTGCTGGATGCGCTATCTACCGGGATCAATACTCTGCGAACTTCCATCTCTCCATTATCGGAAGGTTCGACCCTCATGACGCCTATGTACAAAAAGTCCGCGCCCGCATCGCGGATTCGCGCCTCGAAAACCACGTGACTCTCTGCGGATTTGTCTCCGAATCAGAACTGCAACAAGCGTATCAAAACGCAGACCTTCTCCTTCTTCCCAGTCGTACCTTTCGCAACACTTTCGAAGGATTTGGACTCGTGTTTTTGGAAGCCAATGCCTACGGAATTCCCGTCATCGGTCCCGGTGACAGCGGCGCCAAAGAAGCGATTAAGGAAGGCGTTAGCGGATATCATGTGGACCCAAAAAATCCCGAAGCAGTGGCCGAACAAATGCACCGGATCCTCGATGAAAAACACATTGACTACAACGCATGTCGCCGATGGGCAAAAGAACACAGTGCCGAAAAAATGGCCGGAACAACGGAGAAGGTGTATCAGTCTCTGCGGCAAGGCTTGTAGCCATACACGGCAGGGAGCATCCTCTTCATGAGGCAATTCCATTCTTCGATAATATCAGCGGGCAACACTTCCTTGTACTCTCCCATTTGCCCCTTGCGCACATGGTGATACGCATAATCGTTATTGCTTTTCTTTATCCTGTCAAAGTGCCCTTTTTTTTCTAATTTTTGCATATGTTGAAGTGAAGCAAATTCTACGGACTGCTTTATTTCATGGTCAGTAACGTTTTTTATCGGTAACCAGTCGGTAATGCGCTTCAATTGCTTTTCTGGTTCAGCGTGCAAATCTTCATATCGAACCAGCAGGATGTTTTTTTTATATTTGTTCATCTCTTTTGACCAGGTATCATAAAACGTGAGCGCGGTCATAAAAGCTTCAGGGTATTCTGAAAGCCAATCCCTAATGGGTTTGTGATATCGCGGCTTATTCCGAAAATACTGAGAGACAATCGAATCACGAGGATCCCGTACTAAAAAGATTGTTTTGTGGGAAAGATATTTCCGTGGAATGCGCTTCATTTGGTCAGGAGTGCTAAAGGTGGGGTGTGCTCCGGTATGAGTGGGCTGAATGCGAGGACTGTTTTTGTTGTACTCTGGGAACATAGCGATATCGGTAATATCGATATCGTCGGGTAGATGAAACCGTATTTGCAGCAATTTTCCAATCATCACGACCAGCCACATCCTTCCGCATTTTGGAAAAGAGATAAGGTAGACATCTGTTCTCCACGACTCATAGACATCGAGCAGGCGGATGCCATACGGAAGGTGCCGCAAAGCACGGGCTGCCGCTCGTCGAATCCCTGATACAACGGAGGGAGGGGACATAAAACTACGATGTTGCGACGAGTTCTTTAGATGCCTCCACTTTGGCAGAAGATATTTTTTCTTCGATATAGGCAGGACCAAAAATGACGCCATGGAGTTCCAGCACTTCCACGCTGAGTTCCTTGGCTTTATTCCGCACGCGCTTGACCAATTCTCCGTAGAGTTCGCTCTCTCCGCCAATATTAAAATACAAATCTTCTTTATCGAGCATGATGTATCGTACCCCCGTGTCTTTCACGATGTATTCAAGCTGATCAACGCCTTTTTGCGTTTCAATTTTGGGAACCATCATCACATGGGTTGGCAAACGACGCTGTATGACGTGAATGGCTTCAGGATCCTCTACGTTGGAAACCGCGAAGTACTTTACGTGTGGGAATCGGTGCACAGACCGCAAGGTATCCTCGAGAGCGATGGTGGGCACCGGGGGTTTTGTCCGTCCCTGGGGATAATCGAGGAAAATGTCATACTCCGTTTCGGTAAGAATTTTTTCGAGCATCGGTACGGTTCTTACCCATGCCACATTCACACGGATCACGACATCCTGGGGCACAGGGAAGTATTTTCTTTCCAGGGCATGGTTTGAAACAAGGATCATAAAATAGTATTGCTAGGATTTCGATGCGAGATGGATTATACCGTAGTCACCGTAAAGGCAAGCATTTTGCATACACTATGAATGAATCAAAGTATGATTTTTCGTCTAGCTATGGCGGAGTCAGTAGTGTTATCATTCCACTATGAAGAAAACGACTCAATTTCGGGAACTGCTGCACTCGCATGAGTTGGAGTTTCTCTGTGAGGCGCATAATGCCCTTTCTGCGCGGATTGCCGAGGAGGCAGGTTTTAAAGGGATTTGGGCAAGTGGTCTCACAATATCCGCTGCTCTTGGCGTCCGTGATTCGAATGAAGCAAGTTGGACCCAGATTCTTGAAGTTTGGGAGTTTATGAGTGATGCAACCAAAATTCCGATGATGGTTGATGCCGATACCGGTTATGGTAATTTTAACAATGTCCGCCGTCTTGTTCAGAAGTTGGAACAGCGGGGCGTTGCCGCCGTGTGCATCGAAGATAAGATCTTCCCCAAGACCAATAGTTTTCTGGAGAACGGGCAGGAGGATCTGGCGGATATTGATGAATTTTGCGGGAAGATCAGGGCGGCCAAGGACGCGCAATCCGATCCGGATTTTTGTGTTATCGCACGCACAGAGGCGTTTATTGCAGGGCTTGGTCTTGATGAGGCCATGAAGCGTGCCGAAGCGTACCGTCTGGCTGGAGCAGATGCCATTTTGATCCATAGCAAGATTTCCAAGCCGGATGAAGTGCTCGCTTTTAAAAAAGTATGGGGGGAGCGGTTACCAGTGGTGATTGTTCCCACCAAATATTATACGACTCCCACCGATGTTTTTCGGGAGGCCGGCTTCAGCATGATTATTTGGGCGAACATGATTTTACGCAGTTCCATCAAAGCAATGAAGGAGACGGCAATGCAACTCAAGTCCGAACAATCCCTTCATAATATCGAAGACCGTATCGCACCTCTCTCCGAAGTATTCCGTCTGCAAAACGCCGAGGAACTTGCCGAAGCGGAAGACCGCTACCTTCCCGTGAGTGAAAAAAATCCCGTTCGTGCGATTATTCTTGCGGCGTCCCGCGGAGAGGAATTTGGGGCTCTCACCATGACAAAACCGAAAGCTATGCTGGACATAGGCGGAAAACCCATTCTTTTTCGTCAAATAGATACTCTCCGGGATATCGGGATTAACGACATCACGGTTGTGCGTGGTTTTGGGAAAGAGAGAATAACAGCATCCGGTATACGGTTCATTAATAATGATGACTTTGCCTCCACGCGCGAAGTGACCTCGCTCTCGGTAGCGGTCGACGAATTACCAGCGTCGTCGGAAAAAACGCTCATCGTGTATGGAGATCTTCTCTATAAGAAAATTATTCCTTCACTCCTCCTCGAAGCCAAGGGTGACTTTGTTATCGCGATCGACCCCAATTGGAAAGAGAGAGGATGCAGAGATCGATATACGGATTATGTCTCGACGAAGGAACCGTATCGAAAGACCATCTTCGATAAGACCGTTCCGGTGAATGCCTTGGGGCCGGACCTTGTCCAAAAAGATATCACCGGTGAATGGTTTGGTTTTCTTGCCATCTCCCCCAATGGATTTAGTATCCTGCGTACGGTGTTGGCTGAATTGAAAGATAGTAAGTCGTTTGCATCCATGCGCATGTCGGATTTGTTCCGTGAACTCATGTCACGAGGGCACACGATCTCTGCCGTCTATATCACCGGCCATTGGTTGGATTTTGATGAAATTGCGGATTTGAGTGCGGTCGGGACGTTTTAAAACATCCTATGATCTCCCCCGACACCTTCGTGCTTTTCCTGAAACGCTCCGGAATCGACTTTTTCACCGGCGTGCCCGATTCGCTCCTCAAACATTTTGTCGCAGAACTTCCCATCTCTACGCATGTCATTGCAGCGAACGAGGGAAACGCCGTTGGCCTTGCCGCCGGTTACTATCTTGCAACCGGAAGGCCAGCCTGCCTATATATGCAGAATTCCGGTCTTGGGAATACCGTCAATCCCCTACTGTCCCTGGCTGATCCGGACGTGTACGGGATTCCGATGGTGCTCGTCATTGGTTGGCGCGGAAAACCGGGGACGAAAGATGAACCTCAGCATAAAAAACAGGGGAAGGTGACGTTCCCTCTCCTTCGGACAATGGGTATTGCCTCTTGGGTACTCCCCAAAACCGAAAAAGCTGCGTCGAACATTCTTCGTAATGCGATCCGGGAGGCTCGCAAGCGTCGTGCGCCGGTTGCTCTCATCGTGGAAGAAGGGACATTTATCGCGAGGAAGAAAAAAAAAGCGGTGACCCCGCAGGGATTTTTGAGGGAAGAGGCTCTCAGTATGATTCTCTCTCTGTTGGGGAGACGAGATATTATCGTTGCGACGACCGGCAAGACATCGCGAGAACTCTTTGAACTACGCAAATGGCGGAAGGAAGGTCACCATCGGGATTTTTTAACCGTTGGTTCCATGGGTCATGCCTCATCGATCGCGGAAGGCATTGCACTGGCAAAATCCCGACGCAGAGTGATTTGTCTTGATGGAGATGGTGCGTTGCTTATGCACATGGGGGCCGTTGCCCGTATCGGTACGCTCCGAAGTAAAAATATTATTCATATTCTCCTCAATAACAGCGCGCATGAGTCCGTCGGCGGGCAACCAACGGCCGGTATGGGAATCGACTATCCGGCGATTGCTCGCGCATGCGGGTACCGGATGGTCGCACGCGTAGGTACGCCTAATGAACTCAAAAAGACGCTTGCTGTACTACTCAAAAAACAGGGACCGATATTTCTTGAAATCACCATTTGCAAAGGCTCTCGTCCGGATCTCGGTCGTCCAACCGTTTCGACCGAAGAGAACAAAAAGACGTTTATGCGATTTCTTTCATAAGCCTCCGGGCGGTCTCAAGTTCTTCGAGGGTATCGATCTCGATCCATCGTAACCCCGCAATATCGATGGGTATCACCGGAATCTTATTTTGAATGAGGATACTCACGGCATCCGAATAATACGCATCGGGATTTTCGACCAACGATTCCATGGCTTTGACAAACTCTTTTGCCCCCTGAGGGGATAGTTTCGTCATGCCCAAAAAATTGCAGGTGAAGCCTTCTTTGGTCACTGTTCGTTTTCCTTTGCCGATCTTCGTGATCAATCCATGATCAATCCGCACTCGGGGCGATTCGGGACGAAACGCGCTTGTGTCTATGACCAGAGCAATATCCCCGGCATACGGAGCAAGAACCTTTTTGAGGAGCGCGGATTCAAAGATGACGTCCGAATAGAGGATAAGCGTATCGCCGACGATTTTTTCCCGAATACTCCACAACGTGTGAAAGTTATTTTTGGTTTCGAAATCCAAAAAGTCATGGAACGTTACGGCGGAGCCGAGAGCGCTCATGATTTTTTCTTTCTTGTGTCCAACGACCACCGTGATGTCCTCGATACCCTCTTTGTTGAGCAGATGTACGATCCGGACAATCGGCTGTACGCCGGCGACATCGAGGAGACCTTTTGGGGTATCAATCGTCAGGGGATAGAGACGCGAACTTTTTCCCGCTGCAAGAATAATTGCTTTAGTGCTCATAAAACGTGCGGATTTTTTGCATTCCTTCTGTCGCAAGGATGATGCCCTCCTTCTGTCCATTCCCGGATCCCTTAAATCCTCCAAACGGAGCGGCTTCGGTCCGGTATCCCGGGATGCCGTTCCAGCTGAATTGTCCGACGATAACGGTGCGTGCCGCACGAAGAGCCGTCTCACGCGATCTCGTGACAATGGCTCCCGCAAGGGCATAATCGCTGTCATTGGCGATAGAGAGGGCTTGATCCAGATCGCGCGCCCGAATAATCGGTCCCACCGGTCCGAATGTTTCGTGACGTATGAGCTCTGACGCGGGAGAAACATGATCAAGAATGGTTGGGGCGTAAAGCGCGCCTTGTCGCTCGTTTCCCAAGAGCAATGTTGCGCCATCACGGATCGCTGCTTCGACTCGTGCCTCCACACGGCGAGCCGCATCTTCATTAATGAGAGTCCCCATATCGGTTGTCGGAAGGTAAGGGTCTCCGTACTTTATTTTTTTCGCCTCGTCGACAAATCGTTTTGTAAATTCGTCTGCGATGGCTTCAAGAACGATGATTCGGCGGATTGCTGTACATCGTTGTCCCGAGTTTTTAAAACACCCTCTGCATGCGAGCAGAGCCGCAAGAGCGAGATCGGCATCATTGTGGATAATAAATGGAGATGAACCTCCCAATTCTGGAAGAAACCGTTTGAGTGAGTTGCCCCCGTTGGCCATGGTTTGTGCGATATGAATCCCGACGTCGCGGCTCCCGGTGAAGGATACCAAATCAACGAGTGGATTGGTCACCAGTAATCGGACGGTTTCGGGAATATTCTTGTTGATGACAATTGTAAAAAGATGTTCGGGGAGGCCGGCTTCTACGAGAAGTTTTTGAAGGAGAAGGGCGGAGAGGGGGGTTTTTTCGGAAGGTTTGAGTACGATACTGGTTCCCGCGGCAATGGCCGGGAACACTTTATGGGCCACTTGGTTCATGGGATGGTTGAATGGCGTGATGCCAATGACCAAATCGAGGGGTTCGTTTATCACCTTCAACGTTGGACGGTCAGATGATGATCCGCCCGTGCGGTACTGCTCCGTCGTGTCCTGGTCGATCCGCTCGGCAACATGGGCCGCCGCTTCGGCGGTCTGAATCACACGTTCCACTTCGTACAATGTGTCTTTGAGCGAAAGCCCCGATTCGTCGGTGATAGTTTTCGCACAGGTCTCTTTGAGACCAACTTCGGACGAAAGCCTCTTGGCAAATGTACGAAGAATACGAGCCCGCTCTGTCCCATCAATGCTATAGCGTGTTTTGTAAGCAATACGAAGTATCTCTTCGATCTGATCGAGGAGAGTTTCCGGCATGGTGCCGCACGAGATTCCGGTATAGGGATTTTTGATCTCTAACATGCGTTATCAATGTACTCCCTATACCATAGTTCGATATTCATTAACATCCAGACCTTTTTTCCCCAAAAGTCATAGGGGAGATTTTGCGGATTAGAGAGGAGCGTTTCGATCTTGTCGACGCGAAAAAGACCTCGATTGCGTGTTGTTTGATCCAGCAAAATTTGCCGCGCCATATCCTTGGGGCTGCCGCTCATCCAATGGTCCAATGGAACGGGGAATCCGAGCTTTTTTCGATGGACGATCTCCTTGGGCAGAAGATTTTTCGCGTATGTCCGGAGGATCCATTTTGACTCGTCCAACCGCTCGCTGGCAGAAAAACTCGATGCAAAAAGAGCTTTGACTTTGTGAAGCGGGGAGCGCCAGCGCAATTTATAATAGTACGGTATGGTCGCGACAAATTCGATCAGCTCATGATCAACAAACGGCGCTCGTGCTTCCACGCTCGCCGCCATCGACATCGAATCGAGTCGGTCCAACAGACAAGAAAGGTGATGTTTTTCGAAAAAGTAGAATATCTGATCGTATGGATTGCCGTCCTTGATTGAAGAAAATACTTGTTCCCAATGTTCACGTTCGTCCCGGTCGTTTTGAATAATCGATTGAGCCTCGTCCGTAAAGAGTCCCCATTTTTCCTTATAGGGGATCCAGTTGTACACAGAAAATAAGTAATCCATCAAACTTTTCGCATCCATCCACTGCGCCGCCTTTTTGCCGGCTCCCATGTATCTGATGATCGGTTGTTGCAGGACACGAGGAAAAAATGAACGCACAAATTCAATTTTTTTGTAGTCCATCGGCGAACGTTGCACGCGACCATATCCTCCAAAAATCTCATCAGCACCCTCCCCCGAAAGAACGACGGTCACATGCTTTTTAAGCTCTTTGGACATTTGATACAGGGCAATTTCGTGCGGGATCGACAGAGGGGCATCTTTGATGCGAATCGTTTCGATAAGAAGGTCGGCGTAATCGCCTTTGGTGAGTGTAAGAAAGTGATGCTGCGCCCCGCAGTGGCGCGCCATGAGTTCCGCGAAAGGTCGCTCACTGTATCCCTCTTCCGGAAAACCGGTTGAAAACGTTTGGATGGGGGTATGAGTTAGTTTGCTCATGAGTGCGACGACAATGGACGAATCCAGCCCCCCTGATAAATATGCGCCGATAGGGACATCACTGATCATTCTGCGTTTGACTGCGCGGGTCAGGAGTTCATCGATATGCTCGAGGTAATATTTTTCTCCGCGATCCTCTTTATGTGGAAAAAATGGAACTTCCCAGTATTTTTTTGTGCGCATGCCGTCGGATGTGATCACCAGCATATGCCCTGCCGGCACTCTGCGCATGTTTGCAAACACCGGTTGGTCCCACTGGGGGTAACGGAACGTGAGATATGAGGAGAGCGCCTTTAGCGACGGGGTCCGGTCGAATTTGGGATGAGTAAGGATGGCCTTCATTTCGGAGGCAAAGAGGATCTCGCTCCCGATCTTCGTGTAATAGAGGGGCTTTTTGCCCAGTCGGTCGCGTCCCAGAATAACTTTTTTCTCCCGTTGATCATAGAGCGCAAACGCAAACATTCCGGCCAGATGTTCGATGCACGATTCTCCCCACGACTCATACCCGTGTGCGATCACCTCGATATCGGATTTTGTTTTGAATATGTGGCCCAAGTGTTCGAGTTCTTCCCGGAGTTCCTTGTAATTATAAATCTCGCCATTGCAAACAACGTGCACGCTCCCCGTTTCGTTCGCGATCGGTTGATGTCCGCCCGCAAGGTCAATGATGGAAAGACGGCGGAATCCGAATGCCACGTGTGCATCACGAAAGCACCCGAAATCATCCGGTCCGCGATGGATCATGGTATCGGTCATGCGTTTTATAAGATCTCGATCCGCAGATTTCCCCAAAAAATCAATGCTCCCGGCAATACCGCACATAGGTGTGGTATTATGCATGAGTATGCGAAATCGTGCTACTTTTTCGTGTTCGTGGCTCATTTTTTTCGCGTTTGGACTGGCTGCTTTGGGGATGTTAACACATGACCTTCTCCATAATCCTCAAAAAGACATGGATCTTTTTGTACAGGCCTTCGAAATCCTCCAAAGTCTTCGTAACGGAATGTTTATAGAGTACCTCGGAAAAACGAACCAACTTCCTTTGCCGGTGTTTATTCTTACCGTTCTGTATGGTGGAACGATTGGAGGAATGTTGCTGACGGGCACGTTACCCTCCGTCCGGGAAACCGAACACTACCTCTTTGTGGACGGACCGCGTCTTATCCATTTTGAAGGCCGGTTTCTTTCTCTTTTTGCCGCCATTGCCACGCTTATCCTTCTTGCGCGCAGTTCCCGAATCCTTTTCCCTAAGACTCCTTCGTGGTACGCGCCAGCACTGCTTTGTTCGAGCGTGTTGTTCCTGATGCATACAACAGCAATTCGGCCGCACATCTTCGTTACATTTGCCACAATCCTTTCTCTATTCTTTGCTCTTCGCCGCAAACCCATATATTCCCTTTTTACCGCGATGGCCGCTTTGGTCACATTGCCAAACGGCGTCCTTTCTTTCTGGTTTCCACTATGGTCTTTCCGGCAAAAATATCGATCTCTTTTACGGCCGGCTGTGTGTTTTGCCATGATATGCGCGGTGGTGGCGGCAATATTGATCTGCTATCCGTTTTTTTGGAAAAGCATTGTTCGCGGCGTGGCAGAAGGAGAGATGGGTGCGCTCTCTTTTCGAGTGTTATATCCATTCAAAGAATCAGGGTTGTGGATGCTCTTGCACGTTTTGGGAGATAACCTTGTTCCCGCAATCTGCGCCGTTATTGGCAGCGTACTCCTCTGGAGAAAAAGGAGTCCATACGCTGTGCCGCTCTTGTTGTACGTGGGAACCTATATGGTTTTCCTCGGGAGTTTTGTTGAATTTCCGATGAGTTTTTATCTGCCGCTCATTCCGATCTTCGCTCTTCTTGGAGCAGGCGGTATGGCGCGGTTTCCCGCCCCCCTTCGTGTGCTCTTCTTTGGCGTTATCATACTGATAAACTTGAAAATGGCCTTGCTGTGGTTCCAGCCAAACACCTATCAACAGGCAAAAGACTTTCTCATGACACAAACGGAGGGAGCGATCGCAACAAACCTTTTTCAGCCGTTTCTTGGCATTCCATCAACCCGGAGGAGCATCGGCACACCACGTATAGAGCATGAACGATATTGGCTCTCTTTGGACACGGATCCTCCTCATGCCCGCGATTTTGTGAAAAAAGAACAGTGGGAGGATGCCGATGTGTTTGTTTCCCGTACCGGAAGTGAGCCAGAAGGCCTTCGCAGCTCACCCGACTTCGTGCAATGCGCGAAGTTCGGTTCTGTTCCGCGAGTCCAGGATGGTCTTTTGTGGTCTGATGACGGCTTCCGGGAGCACATTCTTTCCATCCGACTCTTTCAGGTAAAGCGTCTTGGCCCGATAATAGTAATATACTGTCGAACATGAAATGTCATGGTGAGCCCTGCCCGCCTCGGCCGATTCGGACGGGTCGAACCACGAACCATGACACTTCTCATATTTCTTAAAAATCCCCGAGTATGTCTGTAACACTTGTCGGTCTCCCACGGCAGATTCCCATGAGTGTTTATGAGGAAACGATAGAAGCCGTGCGGGAAAGATACCAACATATCCCCGGTGTCACCGATGTTATTGAATATGGAACAATTCCACATCCCGGCATCTCTGACACGGATTTTATCGTGGTGATCGAACCGGGAGCAGAAGTGGATATTCCATCTCTTAAAACGTATACCAAAGATCAGCAATACGTGATGGGTAGTATTCCGTTCATCATCAGCGCCGAGACCTTGCCTCAGTTGCGGCTGATCGACCCTTTTCTTGTTAACTTTACGCCACTCCTCGGTAGAACTCCCTATACACTGAAATCGTTTCATCCGCTCTCCGAAGAGGAACTAAGATTTTTTTCACTCGAATTCTCCTTTTTAAGCTGGATACTCCCATGGTTTGAATTCTTCGCCCGAGTGGAATGCCTGCAAGAACTTCCCTGTCGATACTTTCTCGAGAGCATTAAACAAAGTCCCCGCGCCTTCCGCGAACTACATCGGGCGGGCCTGATTGATGCACCCATTGACCCGAATGCCGATTTGTATCAAGCCCTTACGAACGAGTGGTTTGAGATTGATGAGAGAGATAGGTCGAGAAGGGTCATGGACGTGCTGAAAAAAAATCTGGCTTCAACCAAGCAATATATAAGCATTTTACGAAAAGGACTCCAACAACGAACCTTAATCTATAAAACAGATGAACGGCATACCATAAAAAGGACAACGCATAAAAATGCAATTTGTTATGACTTTGGCTCCGAAGCGTACATATTTCAAAAAGGCCGGGAGCACATTGAAGTTGACTTCACCCGGACCCATTCTCCCTTCAATGCTCAAACATATCAGCGTGCTTTGGTTTTTCTCCCATTTGAATGTTCCGCCATCTTAAATCGGTTGCTGTTTGAATCCGGACATTTTCCGGATTTCATCCGAAGGCATACTTCCACCGACCTTGCGGAAATCCCCGTCTTTACCCACCCAACACTTGAAAAAAAGACACAGCTCATCAACCAAACATTGGAAGACCTGAAAAATGTGCGAGGAGGAAAGTTCTTGGGCCAAACCTACGGATGCCGAATTCATGCGCAGCCCACCGGAGGCTCGCTTCGTGCACGGCTTGGAGGAGCGTACGATCGCAGCATCCCAACACTCGCCCAAGGAGCATTTGGTCGGCTGTTTAAAAAAGACCATCTCCGTACGAAGTTGTAGAGTTGTAAGTTGTAAAAGTTGTAGAGTTGTAAGTTAATGTCCCGTAACTGTACAACATACAACTTTACAGCTCTACAACTTATTATTTGCGCAGAACAAGCGTTTCCATCTCACTGAGATTC